>JANOQS010000674.1:0-11305 GCA_031414975.1 Methylibium sp.
GTCCCAACCCGCCTTGCCCTGGCTGCTCGATGGCCACCTCATCGAGACGCTGGCGACGCTGAAAAGCGTCTATGCTTTTCTTCCGCCGGACGCGCGCATCGTCCCAGGACATGGCGCGGTGATGGGGCGCGAAGCGATGAAATGGCAGATCGACTATCTGGAAGCGGTCAAGCAGGGCGTGGAGAAGGCCATCGCCGAAGGACTGAGCCTCGAGCAAACCGTCAAGCAGGTCTCATTGCCCGAGTTTCGAGGCTACGCCTTGTTCGATTGGGTCCACCCCGGGCTCAACGTGCCTGCCGCTTTCAAGGACCTGGGCCAGGCGAAGAAGTAAGCTGAGCATGTCCTGCGCCATCGCCAGGCCACGATCGAACAACGGATGCGGCGCAACCCTGTGGCGCACGGCTGTCAACGAAGGGAATCCAGCATGAACCAACGATCCACGATCGAGTGCAAGCCGAACGGTCCCTATCTCGTCAGGGGCCTCAACCATCTCAAGGACTGGCAGGGCAATCGCATGGAACCCCAGCCGGTCATGGCGCTTTGCCGCTGTGGCGGCTCGGCCAACAAGCCGTTCTGCGATGGCACGCATCAGAAGAACGGCTTTTCCGGCGCCAGGCTGGCCGAGCGCGGCACCGACCAGCGCCAGAGCTACCAAGCCCGGAAAATCACCATCCATGACAACCGCTCGATCTGCGCCCACGCGGGGCATTGCACCGATGGCCTCGCTGCGGTGTTCAAGTACGGGAGCGAGCCGTGGATTGATGCGTCCGGCGCGGCGGTCGAAGCGATCATCGAGACCATCCGCAGATGTCCTTCAGGGGCGCTGAGTTACACGCTGGATGACATCCAGGGCAAGGAGCAAGCGCGGGAGCCGTCGATCACTGTCACCCGGGATGGGCCGTACGCAGTCGAGGGCGCGGCCCAATTGCCGGAGCAGTCCTGGGCGCAGGGCGCATCAACGGAGCACTACACCTTGTGTCGCTGCGGGGCGTCCAGGAACAAGCCGTTCTGCGACGGCACGCACGGGAGCATCGGGTTCAAGGATGGAGGCCGTTAGCCAGACGGGCCGTCGTCCGACCCTGCAGATTCCCCGCGAGATCGACGGCCTCATGGCCGACCCCGGCTGGCGCCCAGGGCGGCGAGAAGCTCGTCGAGTTGGTTGAATGTCTCGTCCATCCCGCCCGTGCTCCCAGCGCCTTCGTCGAGCGCTTCCTTCGAGGGATAGAGGTCGTGCATGACGAGCAGCGTCTTGCCTGCCCTTTCCTCGAACGTGACCGTGGTGACCTGCCCGTTGTCGCCCGCTTCTTCATTGGTCCAGACGAGGCGCGAGGGCGGTACCACTTCGAGGTATCTGCCGTGGAATGCCGTGGGCTCCGGGCTGGCCGCGAACACGAGGCGGTACCCGCCGCCCACACGAACATCGAGCTCGCAGGAAAGCAGCGTCAGGCCAAACGACTTCGGGACCCACCAACGTTGGAACAGCTCGGCCTGGGTCCAGGCCTCGAACACGATGCGCGGCGGGGCATTGATGGTTCGCGTGACGACGAGCTCACGCTCGGACTTCCGTTCCACCGACGTTCGATTCTTCATGGGGCCTGGCTGACTGCTACTTGCTGCGTCCATCGTCTCTCTCCTTGCGTTTCAATTCCTCGACCACCTGGTCCAACTCGTCGAAGCGTGCGTCCCAGAGCTGGCGGTACCTCTCGATCCACATCGCCTCTTCCTCCAGTCGACGCAGGCCAAGCTTGCAGTTCCGCACGCGCCCGACCTTCTCCGTGGTGACGAGCCCCGCCTGCTCCAGGACGCCGACGTGCTTCTTCATGCCCGTGAGGGTCATGCGGAACTTCTCGGCCAGGTCCGTGATGGAAGCGTCAGCGCGCCCTAGCTGCTCCAGAACGCCACGCCGCGTGGCGTCGGAGAGCGCGGCAAAGGAGACATCGAGGTGGGCACCTGCATACTGAACCATGTGGTTCACTATAGAGCCCGAACGGGCCAATGGCAAGGGGAGAGCCCGCAGAGGACAGCGGATGACTCAGGGCGGAAGGCGCCGGCCGGCCGATCCCACGCGCATCCCCACTCGCATTCGTCGCTGCGGCAGAATGACCTCCGCGACGATGGCGTGATCGCGCCGCCCGCATCTCAACTCCCACCACCGAGGACTCGACCATGGCTGACTACACCGCCGAGGTTCTGTGGCAGCGCGACGGGCAGGACTTTCTGGGCAACCGTTACAGCCGCCGGCACCTGATCCGCTTCGACGGCGGCGCCGAGGTGGTCGGTTCGTCGTCGCCGCACGTCGTGCCGCTGCCCTTCTCCGACCCGGCCGGGGTGGACCCCGAAGAGGCGTTCGTCGCTTCGCTGTCGAGTTGCCACATGCTGTGGTTCCTGTCGCTGGCCGCGAAGGCCGGCTGGCAGGTGGAGACCTATGCCGACAACGCCTCGGGCACGATGGCGCGCAACACCGATGGGCGCGTGGCGATGACCGTGGTGACCTTGCGCCCGCGCGTGACCTTCTCGGGCGAACGCCGGCCCGATGGCGAGGCGCTGCACGGGCTGCACCACAAGGCGCACGACGCCTGCTTCATCGCCAACTCGGTGCGCACCGAGGTGCGTTGCGAGCCCGTTCTATTGTCCTGAGCTGCTTTCCTGAGCCGTTGCCATGTACCTGCCTTCCCACTTCGAAGAGACCCGCCCCGAGGTGTTGCACGAACTCGTGCGCACGCACCCGCTGGGTTTGCTGATCACCCTCGGACCGGCCGGTTTGCAGGCGAATCCGGTGCCGTTCATGCTCGACGCCGGCGCCCCCGGCGAAGGTGACGCGACCCGCCCGCCGGTGCTGCGCGCCCACGTGGCACGCGCCAACCCGGTCTGGCGCGAGGCGCGCACCGATGTCGAATCGCTGGTCGTGTTCCAGGGCCCGCAGGCCTACATCTCGCCGAGCCTGTACCCGACCAAGGCCGCCACCGGCAAGGTGGTGCCGACCTGGAACTACGTGATGGTGCAGGCGCGCGGCACGCTGCGAGTGGTCGATGAGGCACCGTGGTTGCATGCGCTGGTGACGCGCCTGACCGACAAGCACGAAGCCGCGCGCGCCCAGCCCTGGGCCGTGAGCGACGCGCCCGCCGACTACGTGCAGACGATGCTGCGCGCGATCGTCGGCATCGAGATCACGCTGAGTGCGTTGATCGGCAAGTGGAAGGTGACGCAGAACCGCAACCCGGCCGACCGGGAGGGTGTGGCCGCCGGCTTGCGTGCGCAGGCCGATGAGCAGGGTGACGCGCAGGCGGGGGCGATGGCGGAGCTGGTGGCGCGTGGGGGCATGAAGGGCTGAGCGTTCATCGCAACGTTCAGCGCAACTTTCACAGCAACATCAACGCACCGCCGCGCTGCGCAGCCGGCGCACCACGAAGCTCAGGCACAGCAGCGTCAGCAGCGCGCACACCACCAGCGGCACCAGCATCTGAATGGCGCTGAAGCCGTCGCCCTTGAGCACGCGCGTCATCAAGGTGTTCTGCGCCAGCACCGGCACCCACAGGTGCCAGGGCGCTTCGCCGCTCAGGTTGAACACGCTGACCAGCGGCAGCAGCGACACGCCGAGCAATACCACGCTGGCGTTGGCCTGCGCTTCCTTGAAACTCTTGCAGCGGATCGCCACCGCCATCAGCAGCGCCGACAGCGCGGCGCCCAGCGGCAGCAGCAGCACCAGGAACAAGCTTGCCTCGCGCAGGCCGAACTGGAACAGAGCCTGCAAGGTGTCGCTCTGGATCAGGCGCTGGGCCGGGATGAAGCTGAAGCAGCTGAGCACCGCAATCAACATCGCCACGCTGGCGACGGCGCCCCATTTGCCCAGCACCAGCGCCCAGTGCTCGGCCGGGTTCATCAGCAGCGGCTCCAGCGAGCCGCGTTCGCGTTCGCCGGCTGTTGTGTCCAATGCGGCGTTGAGCGCGCCGTACAGCACCGCCATCAGCACGAAGAAGGGCAGCATGCCGGTGAACTGGGTCGCGCGCGTCTGCGTGCTGGCCAAGTCTTGCTCTTCCACACGCAGCGGCTCCAGCAACTCGGGCGACACGCCACGCAGCGCCAGGCTCAGCGTGGCACGTTCTCGGCTGTAGCCGGCCAGCAGGCGCTGGATGCGGCCGGTGCCGGCCTCGGCCTGCTTGTTCGCGCTGTCGCTCACCAACACCAGCACCGGTGCGTCGCCACGCAACAGCGCCGCCTCGAAGTCGGGCGGCACCACCACCACCGGGTCGCCGAGTTCGGCCTGGCGCAATTGCGCCTCGTAGCCGGCCGGCGCGGGTTTGACGACGTAGGTCTGGCGTTCGAGAAAGTTCTTCAGGCCGGGCGCATGTTCGATGCCTTCAACGAAGACTTCGCGCTTTTCGGCGCGTGCCTCGAAGGTGGCGATCAAGCCCGACAGCGCGATCAGCACCAGCGGCCCCATCAGCACGCTGGACAGCAGCACCACCATCAAGGTGCGCCGGTCGCGCAGTGCGTCGACGATCTCCTTGGCGAAGACGGTGCGGGCTGCACCCAGTGTCTTCATGCGCGCACCCCGACGGCGTGCGCCGCGTCGGCGCCGAACGCGAGCGTCACGAAGGCCTCTTCGAAGTCGCGCTCGCCGGTCTGCGCCAGCAGCTCGTCCACCGTGCCGTTGGCCATGCTGCGGCCCTGCGCCACGATCACGACGCTGTCGCACAGGCGCTCCACCTCTTGCATGATGTGGCTCGAGAAGACGATGCACTTGGCGCCGCCCTCGGGGGTGCGCAACCAGCGCAACGCGTCGCGCAGCGCGCGCGTGGCCAGCACGTCGAGGCCGTTGGTGGGCTCGTCGAGCACGATGTTGGCGGGGTCGTGCACCAGCGCACGCGCGAGCGCGGTCTTCATGCGCTCGCCCTGGCTGAAGCCTTCGGTGCGGCGGTCGAGCAGCGCCGTCATGTCGAGCACCCGGGCGAGTTGTTCGGCGCGCGCGTTCGCGGCGTCGGGGTCCATGCCCTGCAGGCGGCCGAAGTAGCTGATGTTCTCGCGCGCGCTCAGGCGCGGGTACAGGCCGCGCGAGTCGCTCAGCACGCCCATGCGCGCGAGCGCCTCACGCGTTCGCGTGGCCACGTCGATGCCGTCCACCACCATGCTTCCGGCGTCGGGCTCGATCAGCCCGGCCAGCATGCGCAACGTGGTCGTCTTGCCGGCACCGTTGGGGCCGAGCAGGCCGGTGATGCGACCGTCGGGGGCCGTGAAGCTCACGTCGGCAACGGCCTGCACGCGGTGTGGTGCCGCGGGTTGGAGGCCGACGCTTTGCAGCACGCTGCGCGGCGCATCGAAATGTTTGGCGAGGTGCCGGACTTCGATCATCGCGGCAGCTCTGCCAGCTCGGCTGCCATGCCGACCGGCTGGAACGCCGGCGGGCGCGGGATGTTCACGGCGCAGCCGGCATCGACGCCAAGCGCGTCCTGGTCTTCGGGCGCTTCGATGAAGCGCGAGACCACGTCGCGCATGCAGCCCAGCCCCATCACGCCATGGCCGGCGTTGGGCACCACCACGTGGCGCGCCAGCGCGCCCAGCGCCTGGGCCACCCGCGCACCGTGGCGCGGCGGCGTGGCCGGGTCGAGCCCGCCGCTGAGCAGCAGCACCGGCGCGGTGGCCGGCGGCAGCGTGTAGAACGCCGCCGGCAGCGTGCCGCGCGGCCAGTCGGCACAGACCTGGGTGTACAGCCGCAACGAGCCCTCTCTGCTTTCGGCGGCTCCGCCCGCGGTAGCGCGTTCGAGCAAAGGCATGTCTTCTGCACACACGACCGAAAAGTGCATCCCCAACGCCACCTGCCCGCCGCGGCGCGACGACAGCACCGCGCCCAGCCCGGCCAGCGCGGCAAAGTCACCGCGCGCTGCGGCGCTGATGGCCACCGGCAGCCCGGCCGCCAGCGCCGGGCTGTAGAGCGGCCCGCGCACCGCGCCTTGCAGCATGTCGCGCGTCAGCACGAGGGTCTCGGGGCGGCCGGTCAGCGGGTCTGCCACGGTCACCGATTGCGGCAGGCGCGCCAGCAGCGCGGCCCAGTCGGCACGCAAGCGCGGGTGGCGGGCGGCGCAGGCCGGCTCGGCCTCGCAACCGGCCAGCATCGCGTCGAACGCGGCCTGGCCATCGAGCCCAAAACTGGCCGGCAGCATCATGTCGGGCGGGGCCACGCCGTCGATCACGCTGCGCCGCACGCGCGCCAGGAACTGGCGCTGGTACTCCAGCGCGGCGCGCGTGCCATCCGCCGCGCCGACCTGGTTGTTGCGCTCGGCGCCGAGCGCGGCACGCACCGCATCCAGGTCCTGCATCGCCAGGGGGGTGGTGAAAAAGCGCAGGTCGTCGGCGGCCCGGATGTGGCCGCGCGCCAGCAGCTCGGCGCGGCAACGGGCCAGGCGCACGGCCTGGCGCTCGGGGTCGCCTTGCTCGGCCAGCAGCTCCTGCTCGCCGGTCTTGCACGCCAACGGTGATGAGCGGCCGGTGCCGCGCTGGTCGACGAACACGATGTCGCGCCGGTTGCCCAGGCGGCTCAACAGGCCCATCAGGGCCGGCGCGATCTCGATGGCGCTTTGCCCGGGGCCGCCGGCCAGTACGAACACCGGGTCGGGCAGTTTGCGCCGGGCGATCGCCGGCACCACCACGTAGTGCAGGTCGAACTTCGGGCCGTCGGGCCGGGCCGGGTCGAGCACGCGCGCCAACATGCCGCAGCTCACGCCGTTGCGCAGGCCGGCGACGCGGCAGTCGGTGGTCGGCGCGCCCGGCGCCCCGGCGGCGCGGGCGGGCACAGTGCCCAGCCATAGCGCGGCCATCAACGCAAGCGCAAGCCCGGTGCCGCGCACCCCGCCGCTCACGCGCTCAACATCCGCTTCAGCTCGCCGCTGTCGATCAGCCGCGCCAGGTCGCTCGCGCCGCCTATCAGCGTGCTCTTGACGAACACCATCGGAAAGGTCGGCCAGCCGGTCCACATCTTCAAGGCGTTGCGCGGGCGCCATTGGCTGACGTAACTGCCGTACTCGAGGTAGTGGAACGGCACGCCGGCCTCGGTGAGCAGGCGGCGCGCGCGGCGGCAGAACGGGTTCATCGCCATGCCCACCACCAGCACGGTGTTCGACAAGGTGGCCGCCTGCACGTTGTGCACGATGTCGGCGTGGTGGTTGGCCAGCTTGTCGCGGATGGCGGGGTGGACTCGCGAGGGGTCGAGGATGCGGCGCGGCATGCGGGGGGCTCCGTGAGCGTCTGGGTGCCAAGCGTAGCCGAGTTGGCAGCGGCCCTGCTCAGGGCAACGCTGATCAAGTCCCTCGCGGTTCGCCAATCAGCGTCGCCCTGGGTGCGGCGGCACTCAAGTTTCTGCCCGGATGGACGAAACTGCACGGAACACCCTCTTCCGTGTGCGTGACCGGCCTTGCCAGACCTGTTGCGCAGGCGGACCATAAGCGACGGCCATGCTGAACCTGTTGAGCCTCTTCCGACCCAAGTCGGCGCCCGTGCGGCGGCCGAACCGGTCGCCTGCGGCCGATCCGCTGGCGGCCGCCCGGACCGACGCAGACTGGGAAAAAGCCCGCAGCCCGCAGCGCGAGCAAGACCTGGTGCTGTCGGACCAGGTGCTGAGCTGGCTGCAGTTGTTGCCCCAGCCGGTGCGGCCCTCGGCGCTGTGCGCGCACTACCCGCGCGTGGCCAACCGGATTGCGCTGTGCTGGAGCGACCCGCTGCTGACCGAGCAGGTGTTCGACGCGCTGCTGCTGAGCCAGCGCGGCAAGCGCAAGGGTTTCCCGCCCACGGTGGCGGCCGAGATGCTGCGCCTGCGCGCGTTCCACTCGCGCCACAAGGGCACGCACAAGGGCGTGCGCATGTGGGACCGCAGCCTGATGGCGGTGTCCGACCGCTGAAGCCCGCGGCAGAGCCGGCGGCACGGTGTAATGAACACCCTGCCCGATCCGACCAAGCGACGATGAAACTCCCCCTGGCACCCGGCGTCCGCCTGCCGACGCCGATCCTGGCGCTGCTCGTGGCTGCCGCTGCGCAGGCCGCACCGCCCGCCGGCCGCTACGACGCGCGCCTCTGCGTGGCCACCCGCGCCGGCGCACCCGAATGCGGGCCGGCGCACGTGGAGTTGCGCAACGCCCGCCAGGCGCAGGTGCGGGTCAGCGACGTGTCGTACTCGTTGACCCTGCACAGCAGCCAGGTCGAGGTGGTGCTCAAGCACGGCGCGATGCGGATCGACGGTTTCACCGCGGTGTATGAATGGCAGGGCAGCGCGCTGCACTTCGTCGACGCCGACAAAGGCGTGCGCTACGAGGTGCGGCTGGGCGACCGCCGGCCTTGAGCCGGGCGCGGCCGTGGCCGGGTCATCAACTGGCCGGGCCCTCCACCGGCCGGGCCATCACCCCGCGGCGGCCTTCTTGGCCGCCGGCCGCAGCAGCGCTTCGCAAGTGGCGCGCTGAGGGTCGGCACCGTCCAGGCGCCGGCACACGCCGTCGAGCTGGGCCTGCAAGCGGCTCAAGGTGTCGGCATGCGCCCCGCCCTGGTTCCAGGCCACCAGGCGCGTGCCCACGCCTTGCAGCGAGCGCGCGCTGCGCTCGTAGAACACGTTCGGGTGCGAGGCCGCTTCGGTCAGCAACTGGCGCGCGGCCTGCTCGATACGCGCAGCGTCTTGCGGCGCCAGCTCCACCAGCGCGGCCACGTAGGAGGCGCCCCATTGCAGGCGCGTCGCCGGGCCTTCGCTGGTGTCGAAGGCCTTTTGATACCAGCGCAGCGCTTCGGCCTTGTCGCCGCGCTTGCGCGCATTGCCGGCCAGGCCGGACATCAGGTAATACGGCGATGAGGTTCGCACCAGATTGGCCTGCAGCAGTGCGTCGGACTCGCCCATCAGCCCGGCCCGCTCGAGCAGGTAGGCGGCGGTCGGGATGACGGCCAGACGCTCGTAGCCGTCGGTGATGTCGCGGTCGGCGCGCGCCGTGTGGTCGCGCACGTCGGCGAGCAGCGCGGCCGGCAACGGTGCCGGCGTCGCCTTGCTGCCCTTTGCTGGCGCCGGCCGGGCCAGGTCCACCTGCGCGATCACGGCCATCATGCGGTCGGCACGCGACAGGCTGGTATCGGCCGCCAGCCGCTTCAGCGCGCTGTTGAAGGCGCCCACCAGTTGCGTGCGTTCGGGCGTGCCGTCGGCGCTGACGGCGCGGGCCAGTTCGGCGGCGTTGTTGGTCAGCACGTCCATGTGCTTGCGCGCCTGCGCCGGGTCGGCCAGCAACTTCTGCAGTTTGACGCGGGCGCCTGCATCGGGCCGCGGCGCCACGCTGGCGCCGGCCTGGGGGGCGCGGGCGGCGTCGCTGGCGGCCAGCGCTTTCAGCAGCAGCCGCGCGGCAGTGTCGGGCTGGTCGGGCGGGCAGGCGTCGGCCAGTTGGCGCAAGGTCGCGGCGAGTTGCTCCTTGGGCAGCACTTGTTGTTCGTCGGTCTCCCACGAATAGAAGGCGAGCAGCTTCCAGTCGTTGGCGCTCAAGCGCCTGGCGGCTTCGGCACCGGCGCGGGCATCGGCCAGCACCGCCTTGGCCGGCCGCTGGGCGTTCATGCCCAGGGTGAGCACCTGGGTGTATTGCGCCGCGTCCACCTCGCCGGGCAGGCGCGTCAGCTCGGTGCCCTGGGGGTCGAACAGCAGCATGCTCGGGTAGCCGCGCACCTTGAAACGGGCACCGAGTTTCTGCGCGCCGGGGCTGTCGCCGTCCACATACACCGGCACAAAAGCGCGCGAACGTTCGATGAAGTCCTGCCGGTTGAACAAGGTGGCCTGGAGCTGGTTGCACGGCGGGCACCACTTGGCGCCCCAGTAGACGAACAGCGGCTTGTTGGCCTGCCTGGCCTGGGCGAAGGCGGCATCGACGTCGGCGTCGCTGGCGGCTTTTGTCCAGGCGATGCCGCCCTCCGTGTTCGCCAGCACGACGAACGCCGCGCCGGCAAGCGACCCGGCAATGAACATTCGAAGCAGCTTGAACGGTCGCATGGCACGCGCTCCTGTGGGACGTTTCAGTCTACCGGCGCCGGCGCTTCACGCACCGGGTCGCGCGGCGACGCCGAGGCATATTGCGCCAGGGCCACACCCGCGAGCGTGACCGCCGCACCGGCCAGCTTGACGGCGGTGTAGCGCTCGCCGGTCACGCCCCACGCCACCAGCCCGGCCACCGGCGGCATCAGGTACATCAGCGGTGCGGTGCGCGCCACGCCGCGCACCGCGTTGACCCAGCCCCACAACAACCAGCCCATGAAGGCCGAGATCAGCACCGCGTAGAACGTGCCGGCCCAGATGGCGGGGCTGATCAAAGCCCACTCGATGTCGAGCCCGGCCGGCAGACTCAGCGCCACCACCGGCACGCTGCCCATCAGGGTGGCATAGCCCATCACGGTGACGCTGCCGTGGCGCTCGATCATCGGCTTGGCCATGACGGTGTAGTACGAGAAGAACGACGCGGCGATCAGCAGCACCAGGTCGCCGCCACCGGCGCGCCACTGGCCGCCGGTCAGCTTGTCGGACAGGAACACCAGCACGCCCAGGAAGGCCACGCCGACCCCCGCCACCTGGCCGCGCGTGAGGTGCTCCAGCCCGTACCAGCGCAGGATCAGCAAGGTGAACACCGGCCCGCAGGCCAGGATCAGCGCGCTCGAAAACGGCGTCGACCAGTGGATGCCGTAGGTCACCAGCCCGACGTGCAACAGGTGCCCGATCAAGCCCAGCCGCAGCAGCGCCCACACATCCTCGCGCGGCAGGCGCGGCCAGTTCAGGCCGTGGCGCGAAAGAAGCAGCAGAGCCGCCGCCAGCGGCATCACCAGGTAGCGCACGAACAAGAAGCCGCCTGGCGACATCACGTTGAACACCGCCTTCTGCACGCTGAAGTTGGCGCCCCAGATCACGATCAGCACCAGCGCGACCCACAGCGCCTTGGTGGCGCGGGCGCGGCCGGCGGCATCTGCGGAAGGCGGTTCGGGTGGGGCGGACAGGCTGGCGGGAACGACGGACATGGTCGGGCGGCGCGGCGCGGCGTCAGGGGAGCGGGTCCGGGTTGGAAGCGTCTTGAGTGTCCCCCAAGCAGCTCTGCGCGTCTTCGAAGCGCCATCCGTCCACAGGCGCAGCGCGGGCAAGCGCCATCCAGGCGTCGAAGGGCAGGCGCAGCGCGCGCTTGGGGGCCGGGCGGGCTACGTCCAGCGCGGTTTCGGTGGCCGTCTCGGTGGCAATCAACACGGCGCACTCGGGCGGAATCTCTTCCGGCCGGGCAATGCCGGCGCGGATCACGTACCAGCACTCGCTCGACATCTGCAG
>JANOQS010000675.1:0-2940 GCA_031414975.1 Methylibium sp.
GGTGTTCACGGCACCCAGCTTCGGGTCACCGTTCTTCACGCTCCAGACCACCTTGCCGCTCTTGGCGTCGAGCGCCACCAGCATGCTGTCGGCCTGCTGCAGGATGACCTTGCCTTCGGCATAGGCCAGGCCGCGGTTCACCGTGTCGCAGCACATCTGCGGGATCACGGCCGGGTCTTGCTTGGGCTCGTACTTCCACAGGATCTTCTGCGTGTCGAGGTCGACCGCAAAGACCTTGTTGGGGAACGGCGAATGCAGGTACATCTTGCCGTCGATCACCAGCGGCGAGCCTTCGTGGCCGCGCAGCACGCCGGTGGAGAAGGTCCAGGCGACCTGCATCTTGCCGACGTTGCCCTTGTTGATCTGCTTCAGCTGGCTGTAGCGCTGGTTGTACATGTCGCCCGCTTGCATCGCCCAGTTCTTCGGGTTGGCGATGTTCTTCTCGACGTCGGCATTGGCGAACGCCAGCACCGGCAGAGCAAGCAGTGCGACGCCCAAACAACGCGCAATGCGTTGGTTTGAATGCCGGGGATCGTTCATTGATCTGTCTCCTCAGTTAAGGGTGGTCAAACCTCGGTCGCAGGGGTCCACCTAAAGCCCATCACGACCTGCCAACGCTGACTGTTGAGGCGCCCGCACCGCAAATGATCCGCCTCTCCAGCAAAGCCACCACCAAAGAAAATGCGGCTTGCGTGAACCACGATGATCAGGAAATAGTACCGACCGTCAAACATGGGGGAAACCCCGAAACTGCGGCAGCTTGGCCTTCAACGTGTCGCGCATTGCGACAGATCGAGGGATGCTCCGATTAGGGAAAGCCCGGTCGGCCAGAAACCTTGCGCGGCGCGCGCTTGGCTGCTGCGGCACGCGGGCGTTGGCGCCGGTCAAGTTGCTGGCGAATCTGTGCCTGGCCGTGGGTGCCCAAAAACTCTTCGAAGGCCGAGGCCACCTGCGGCAGTTGCCGGGTGGCGAGGTGGATCACATACCAGTCGCGCTCGATCGGGTTGTCCGGCAGCGGCAGGATCTTCAGCAACCCGGCCTCGAGTTCGAGCACGCAGGTGTGGAGCGACAGGAACGCCACGCCGAAGCCGGCCGCGCACATCTGCTTGAGGGCCTCGTTGCTCGACAGCTCCGAGCCGATGCGCAGCGGCGTGCCGGCGTCCTTGAAGAGGCGCTCGACCGTGGTGCGCGTGCCCGAGCCGCGCTCGCGCACCAGCAGGTTGGCGCCGGCCAGGGCGGCCAGGTCGAGCCGGGCCTCGCGCATCAGCGGGTGCGTCGGCGCGGCGATGAAGGCCATCGGGTGTTTGGCGAACGCGGCCGACACGGTCTTGAGCTCGGCGGGAGCGCGGCCCATGATGGCCACGTCGACCTCATGGCCAGCGAGCATGCGCACGATGTGGTCGCGGTTGCCGACCTGCAGCTTGACCTTGACCTTGGGGTGTTCGTTGACGAAAGCCACCAGCAGCGGCGGCAACAGGTACTCGGCGGTGGTGACGGCGCCCACCCGCAAGGTGCCCGAGAACACGCCGCGGTGCGCCGCCATCTCGTCGCCCGCCTCGCGCCACAGGTCGAGGATGCGGCCCGCATAACCGGCCAGCAGATCGCCCGCTTCGGTGAGGCGGATGCCGCGCCCCACACGCGCCAGCAACGGCGTGCCGGCGGACTCTTCGAGCAGGCCGATCTGGATCGACACCGCCGGCTGCGTGAGGTGCATCTCTTCGGCCGCCTGCGACACGCTGCCGAGCCGCGCAACGGCGTGGAAGGTGGCCAGTTGGCGAAAGCTGGCGTTCTTGGACAAGGGCATCGCCGAATAATAAAAGACAAATGTGAAGCGCAAAACAATTAATTTCTATAAATCTGTTGTGCTGCGTACATTCAGTCCACGCCAAGTCCTTGATCAACACCTCTCGATCACCGCCATCCGCCAACGAGCAAAAGGAGCGACTCCGTGGGAAACATGAACGATCCGCAACAGATCACCGACGCGAAGAAGCGCTACTCGGCCGGTGTGCTGAAGTACGTGCAGATGGGCTACTGGGACGCCGACTACGAACCCAAACCGACCGACCTGTTGGCGATGTTCCGCATCACCCCGCAAGAGGGAGTGGACGCCGTTGAAGCCGCCGCCGCCGTTGCCGGCGAGTCGAGCACTGCCACCTGGACCGTGGTGTGGACCGATCGCCTCACCGCCTGCGAGCTGTACCGCGCCAAGGCCTATCGCGTCGATGCCGTGCCCAACACCGGCCCGGGCACCGCCACCGAGCAGCAGTACTTCGCCTACATCGCCTACGACCTCGATCTGTTCGAGCCGGGCTCCATCGCCAACCTCACCGCGTCCATCATCGGCAACGTGTTCGGCTTCAAGGCAGTCAAGGCCCTGCGCCTGGAAGACATGCGCATTCCGGTCGCCTACCTGAAGACCTTCCAGGGCCCTGCCACCGGCGTGGTGGTCGAGCGCGAGCGGCTCGACAAGTTCGGCCGCCCGCTGCTGGGCGCCACCACCAAGCCCAAGCTGGGCCTGAGTGGCCGCAACTACGGCCGCGTGGTCTACGAAGGCCTGAAGGGCGGGCTCGACTTCATGAAAGACGACGAGAACATCAACTCGCAGCCCTTCATGCACTGGCGAGATCGTTTTCTGTACTGCATGGAAGCCGTCAACAAGGCGAGCGCGGCCAGCGGCGAGGTCAAGGGCCACTACCTGAACGTGACCGCTGGCACGATGGAAGAGATGTACGAGCGCGCCGAGTTCGCCAAGAGCCTGGGCTCGGTGATCATCATGATCGACCTGGTGATCGGCTACACCGCCATTCAGAGCATGGCCAAGTGGGCGCGCAAGAACGACATGATCCTGCACCTGCACAGGGCCGGCAACAGCACCTACTCGCGGCAGAAGAACCACGGCATGAATTTCCGTGTGATCTGCAAGTGGATGCGCATGGC
>JANOQS010000676.1:0-2083 GCA_031414975.1 Methylibium sp.
GCGGCGCCGGTGTCGCCGGCTTCGTCGAGGTTCAGGATGGCAATGGAGGCGACCTTGGTTTCGGGCGAGTACAGGAACACCACGGCCGAGATCGTCGTCATCGCGTTGATGAAGAAGTAGCGCGCAATGTCCACCAGCGCCGGCGTGCAGATCGGCAGGGTGACTCTCCAGAAGGTTTTGTAGAACGGCACCTTCAGCGAGGCCGAGACGGTTTCGAACTCGGCGTCCAGCGCCTTCAGCGCGGTCACGGCCGTCAGGTGTCCGGTGGTGTAGAAGTGAACGATGGTGCAGATCGTCAGCAGCGCCAAGGTGTGGTACAGCCCGTTCAGCGGGTTGGCCGGCGCGTTGAAGAAGAAGATGAAGCCCAGACCCAGCACCAGCCCCGGCACCGCCATCGGCAGCATCGCGAGCATGCGCAGGCTGCTGCGCACGGGCGCCAGGCCCTGGGTCTTCTCGAGCAGGTAGGCGCCGGTGAACACCAGCGCGGTGCCGAACACCGCCGTGCCCAGCGCCATCTTGAGGCTGTTGACGAAGCCTTCGCCAGCGTCGGAATCGAACAGGCCGAGTCGGTAGTGGTTCAGGCTCGGGCTCAGGTCGTAGGGCCAGAACTTGGCGAAGGACGCGAACACCGCCATGCCGATCACCGCCAGGATCAGCAGCGCCACGAAACCGCAGTACGCCGTCATCAGCGCGTCGAAGCCCGGCGACTTCTTCGGGCGGTAGGGCACGGCACGCGCGGTCAGCATCGCGATCTGCTTGCGCTGCACCAGGTGGTCCACCGCAAAGGTCAGCACGGCCGGCGCGAGCAGCAGCAGCGCCACGACCGAGCCGCGGGCGAAGTCCTGCTGGCCGATCACGAGCTTGAAGATGTCGGTGGCGAGCACGTTGAAGTTGCCGCCGATCACCTTGGGGATGCCGAAGTCGGTGATGACCAGCGTGAAGGTGACCAGCGCGGCCGAGATCAGCCCGTACTTGGCACCCGGCAAGGTGATCGTCCAGAACTTGCGCGCGGCCGAGGTGCCCAGCGCGTCGGCGGCTTCGTACAGGCGCGCGTCGGCGGCGGTCAGCGCGGTCACGAGGATCATCAGCGCGTGCGGGAACAGCGAGAAGATTTCGGCCAGCACGATGCCCGGCGCGCCGTAGATCTGCTCGATGCCGAGCCGGTCCAGCCAACTCTTCAGCGCGCCCTGGTTGCCGAACCAGTAGATCAGCGAAATGGCCGACAGCAGCGAAGGCGCCAGCAGCGGGATCAAGGTGATGCCGCGGAACAGCGGCTTCAGGCGCATGCGGCTGCGCGTCAGCGCGTAGGCAAAACCGAACGCTGCCGGCACGGTGACCAGGGTGACCACGGCCGAGACCCACAGGCTGTTCCACAACGACTGCAGCAAGGCCGGCGTTTGCGCGTAGGCCACGAAGTTGGCCAGCCCGACGAACGCGCCATTGCTGTCTTCGAGCGCCTTCTTCAGGATAGCGAGCAACGGCGCGCCGAGGAAGATCAGCAGCCCCAGCACCACGAGGGCCAGCGCGACATGGGCGATGCGGTCGGTCCAGTGCGCACGCAGCCTGAACTCGGCGCTGCTCCGCTCTACCGCCGGCAGCGCCGAAGCACTCACGCAAAGATCCTCATCCGCTCCGGCAACAGCCGCAGCGGCAGCCGCCCACCGATTTCGAGCTTCTGCTCGGCCAGGAAGTTGAGCGACAGGTAAACCGTGAGCCTGTGTTCGCCCAGTGCGTCGGCCTTCACGCGCACCAGGCAGTAAGAGCCGAGGAACTCGATCTTCTCGATCTGGGCTTCGAACACATTGCTGTCGCCGGGCTGGATGGGCCGGGCCAGCACATCTTCGGGGCGCAGGTAGATCTTCACCGCGTCACCGGGCGTGCCCGGGGTCGGGCAGAAGAAGCGTCCTGCCTTCGCGCCCTCGCCCACCCGCGCCCGACCGTCGCCTTCCAAGGTGGCCGGCAAGGCGTTGATGCGGCCGACGAAATCGGCCACGAACAGGGTGGCCGGGTCGCGGTACACCTCCATCGGCGTGCCGACCTGCTCGATCACGCCCTGGTTCATCACGACGATGCGGTCGGCCAC
>JANOQS010000677.1:0-7054 GCA_031414975.1 Methylibium sp.
TTTTTTGCCGTGTACTGTGACTTTCCTCTGCTGCCCCGGGGGATTTTTAAACGCCCGCCGGCCCCCATTCTTGGTATGGGGGGCCGGCGGGCTGAGGATCGTCGCCAATCAAGTGAGGTGAAGTGTCAGGCCGGCGCCAGCGCCGTGACCACCTCGGTCGTCGCCTGCACCATCAGCTTGTGCACCGGGCACTTGCCGGCGACGGTGAGCAACTCCTGGCGCTGCGCCTCGGTCAGAGGGCCGGTGAGGGCGAGGGTCACGTTGAGCCGGTAGACGCCCTGGCGTTCGCCGCGGTCGTCGCGCTCGACCGTCACGCGGATGTCCTCGAGCGGGTACTGCTTGCGGCGCGCGTACCACAGGGTGGTCAGCGCCTTGCAGGCGCCGAGTGCGCTGTCGTACAGGTCGTGCGGCGTCACACCCAGGTCTTCGCCGCCGTTGGCCTCGGGCTCATCGACCGTGAACGTGTGCTGGCGCACGTGCACGGTGTGTTTCATCTTCTGCGCGGTGTCGCGGATCACGGCGATCGTCATGGGAGAGCTCCTGGAGAGGGTTGACGCAGGCTCAGAAGCGCGGCGTATTGCCGCTGAAGCCGGGTTCGTACTTGCGCATCTGCGCCAGATCGTCGCGGTTGCGCACACCGCACGACAGGTATTGGGCATGCAGTTCCGCCAGTTTGCCGCGGTCGAGTTCGACCCCGAGCCCCGGCGTGGTGGGCACACGCACCGAGCCGTTCTCGAACACCACGCGCCCGCCCCGGATCACCTCTTCTTCCTGCCACGGGTAGTGCGTGTCGCAGGCGTAAGTGAGGTTGGGGATGCTCGCGGCCACATGCGTCATCGCCATCAGGCTGATGCCCAGGTGCGAATTGGAGTGCATCGACATGCCCAGCTCCCACAGCGCGCACATGCGCGCCAGGGTCTGCGTGACGCGCAGGCCGCCCCAGTAATGGTGGTCGGACAGCAGCACCTTCACCGAGCCCATTTCGGCGCCCTTGCGAAAGTCGGCCAGGGTGGTGATGACCATGTTGGTGGCCAGCGGCAGCTTGGTGTGCCTGGCCAGTTCGGCCATGCCTTGCAGGCCGGGGGTCGGGTCTTCGTAGTACTCGAGCAGTTCGTCGAGTTCGGGCGCGGCGGCGATGCTGGTGGCCAGCGACCAGTTGGCATTCGGGTCGAGCCGCAGCGGCAGGCCGGGGAAGGCCTGGCGCAGCGCGCGCATGCAGGCAATCTCGTGCGCCGGCTCGAACACGCCCCCCTTGAGCTTGATGCTGCGAAAGCCGTACAGCTCGATCATGCGGCGCGCCTGCGCCACGATCTGCGCCGGGCTGATGCCTTCGCCCCAAGCGTCGGGTGCGTACGGCTTTTCAATGTGCTCGGCGTGCTTGAAGAACAGGTAGGCGCTGTAGGGCACTGCGTCGCGCACCTTGCCGCCGAGCAGGTCGACCACCGGCGCGCCGACGATCTGGCCCTGCAGGTCCAGCATCGCCACCTCGAAAGTGCTGGTCACCTTGGAGGCGTTCTTGGCGGTGTGCGAGCCGGGCGCCAGTTCGAACTCGATCGCCCCCGCACCTTCACCCACGATCGGCCGCACGGCGGCGTGCACGCGCTGCTCCATCAGGTTCAGATCGAAAGGCGACAGGCCCAGCACCAGCGCGCGCGCCTGGTCGAGCACGCGCAGCATCGGCGCGTCGCCATACGTCTCGGAGATGCCGACCCGGCCGTCGGACGTTTCGCACTCCACGATCGCGCGCAACGCCCACGGCTCGTGGATGCCGGCGGCATTGAGCAAGGGCCCGTCGCGAAAGGCGATCGGGGTGACTCGGATGGCGGTGATGGTGATGTCGCGGCTCACGCTGAGGCTCCTTGAACAGGCAACCGAAGTAAAGCACTAATACATTAGTGTGTCAACGGCGCCCGGGCGCGACACGGCGCCCGGTCGCGACGCTTTCCCGGAAAGTGGGAAATGGCATTCCGGAGTACGGAACTCGTTTTCCCTGACCTCCGCGCCGTTCCCGGTGGGCGATCATGCGGGCATCATGACCCTGAAGAAGCGCGTCCCCGCCGCTCCGGACGACAAGAGCCGCATTCAGTCGATCCAGCGAATGATGGGCATCCTCGAATGCTTTTCGACCGTCAGCCGCCATCTGTCGCTGGCACAGCTTGCCGAGATGTCGGGCCTGCCCCGGCCGACCACGCACCGCATGCTGGCCGCGATGAAGGAGATCGGCTTCATCGAGCAGGACGCTCACAGCGGCAGCTACAGCCTGGGCATCCGGCTGTTCGAACTGGGCAACATTGCGTTGGCCAACATGGATCTGCTGCGCGAAGCCAAGCCGTTCATCGATCGTCTGGCGAAATTGTCGGGCGAGTCTTCGCACCTGGGCGTGTTCAACGGCTTCGAGGTGATCGTGGTCGAGCGGGAGGAACCGGGCGAACGCAGCACGCGTGGCCAGCATCGCAGCGAATCGTCGCCGGCCCATTGCACGGGGGTCGGCAAGGCCCTGCTCGCATTCCAGCGGCGTGAAGTGATCGACCAGGTCGTGGCAGCCGGCTTGAAGGTCTACACCACCACCACCATTTCCAGCGCCACCGCGCTGCGCAAGGAACTGGCGTTGATCCGCGAGCGCGGCTACGCCATCGACAACGCCGAGCATGAAGTGTGGGTACGCTGCGTGGCAGCGCCCATCCGCAACTCCTCGGGGCATGTGTTCGCATCTGTCAGCGTGACCGGCCCGGCAGACCGCATGGTCGACAGCAGAATCGCCGCCCTGGCGCCGTTGGTGGTACAGACTGCCGATTCGATTTCACGCCAGATCGGCTACGAGCGGGCGGCGTGACGGTCAGTGCAAACACCGATTCAGGGCGGGGTCGGGATCGCTTAACTTCACTGGGACAACCTGTGGAACATTTGTCCGGAATCCGGAATTGCAGCCGATCTCCTGAGGAGATCAAAAAGGAGGCGCCCGTGCCCAGTTTGTCAGCCCAGCCGATGCGCCAGCAACTCAGCGGCGTGATTCCCCCCATCACGATGCCCTTCGACCTGAATGGCAACCTGGTCAAGGGCGGGCTGCGGGAACAGATCGACTTCATCGTCGCGCAAGGCGCCAGCGGCGTGGTCGCCGGGGGCAGCACCGGTGAGGGCCACACCCTGACCGACTCGGAGTACGCCGCCGTGATGCAGGAGGCCCATGAAGCCACGGCGGGCCGGGTGCCCTTTCTGGCCGGGCTGATCGTGCAGAGCACGCGCAGCGCCATCGAGCGCGCCAGGCTGCTCGAGGGCATGAACGTGGCGGCCTTGCAGGTGACTCCCGTGCACTACCTCTTCAAGCCCGACGCCGACGCCACGGTGGAGCACTTTCGCGCGATTGCCGAGGCCACCGGCCTCCCGATCCTGATCTACAACGTCATCCCATGGAACTACCTGGGCGTGGACCTGATGCTGCGGATCATGGACGAGGTGCCCGGCGTCGTCGGCATGAAACAAAGCGGCGGCGACCTCAAGTCGCTCTCCGACCTGCTGCTGCGCTGCAAGCCCGGGAACATCGTGCTGTCGGGTGTGGACGCGCTGCTCTACCCAGGCTTTTGCCTGGGCATGCACGGCGCCATCTCGGCCTTGACCAGCGCGGTGCCGGGTACCGTGGTGCGGATCCAGAAGGCCGTGCAGCAGAACGACCACACCACCGCGCGCGATCTGCACTTCAAGCTCGCGGCACTGTGGAACACGCTGAACCATGACAACCTGCCGGCCTGCATCAAGTACATCCAGCACCTGCAGGGCCTGCGCATGTTCGAGCCGCGCGCGCCGATGATGCGCGTGACCGACGCGCAGAAGGCGGCCATCAAGGTGGCGCTGCAGCCCTTGCTTGCGTGACTGGCGTGACTGGCCTGACTGTCCTGAAATCACCTTTCCTCTTTCCCATCACAAACAGGAGACACCATGAACACGAACCCCAGGTTTCGCAGGCTGCTGGCCGGCTCGGTGCTGGCCGCTGGAGGCTGCTGGCTGGCGGCGTTGCCCACGCTGGCCGTCGCGCAGGCCAGTGACTTTCCGAACCGGCCCATCGAGTTGGTGGTCCCCTTCGGTGCGGGGGGCGGAACCGATGTGCTCGCGCGTGTGTTTGCCGAGGCCGCCAAGAAGCACATCAGCCAGCCGCTCACGGTGATCAACAAGCCGGGTGCGAGCGGTGCGATCGGGCTGGCCGAGGTGGCGCAGAGCCGCCCGGATGGCTACAAGATGGCGATGATGACGATCGAGATGGCGATCCTGCCGCACATGGGCAGCGCGAAATTCGTGGCCGACGACTTCACCCCGATCGTGCGCCTCAACCAAGACCCGATCGTGCTGACAGTGAGAGCCGAGGCGCCCTGGAATTCCATTGAAGACTTCGTGGAAGCGGTGAAGAACAGCAAGGAGCCCATGAAGTTCGGCAACGCCGGGCCGGGCGGCCTCTCGCACCTGGCGGCGGTGGCGATGCAGCAAAGGCTCAACTCCAGCTTCACGCACGTGCCGTTCCAGGGCAATGCGCCGGCGGTGCTTGCCTTGATCGGCGGCCACATCGATGCGGTCACGTCCACGCCCTCCGAGGTGTCGACTTATGTTGCGACCGGCAAGCTGAAGACCCTGGCCGTGTTCGCCGACCAGCGGATCAAGGGAGGGTTCGAGCAGGTCCCCACGCTCAAGGAGCGCAAGATCGACCTGTCGATGAGAACCTGGCGTGGCATCGGCGTGCCCAAGGGCACGCCGGCCGACATCGTGAGCAAGCTCACCGCCGCGTGTGTGGCAACCGCCAACGAGCCGGCCGTCAAGGAAGCCATGGAGAAACAGAACCTGGGCTACGCGGTTGCCGATGGCGAGACGTTCAAGCGCGACATCACGCGTGACAGCGCGCTGTTCAAGACACTCACCGAGCAGTTGGGGGTCAAGAACTGACCTTGCCCCCGGAGCAGAACATGCCTGGGTCGACGCAGGACAGCGGAAAGGCGGCTTGGCGGAATTTCATGGTGGATCTGCCTGATGTGGCCCGCTCAAAGGCCCCGAGTCGGGCAGGCGGACAGCCTCGAGGGGGCTGGGAACGAAGTCGCTGACCAGGCCCATCACTGCGTTGATGGCCGCAGTGCCGGGGCGGGCCATGCTGGTGGCGCACACCACCCGGCGCACCCTCCTCGGGCTGTCGATCGCCGAAGCGCGCAGGCGGCTTGCGGCCACCTCGTCGGCCACCGCACGAAGCCGCTGTAGCCCTCAATGACCTTGATGCGCACCTGCGGCAGTTGGTCACGACAGGCTTGCAGGATCGGCACCGTCGTGATCAGCGCCACGGTGGTTGGCAAGCCGAAGGAGACGACGATGTTCAATGAACCCGACGAGCACCAGGAAATTCGCGACGCGGTGCGGCAGCTCTGCCGTCAGTACCCCGATGAATACTTTCGCAAGGTGGACGAGCAGAAGGCCTACCCGGAGACCTTTGTCACCGCGCTGATCGAAGCCGGTTGGCTGGCCGCCATGATTCCAGAGGAGTACGGCGGCACGGGTCTGGGCCTGACCGCGGCCACGGTGATCATGGAAGAGATCAATCGCTGTGGTGGCAACGCTGGCGCCGTGCACGGCCAGATGTACAACATGAGCACGCTGCTGCGCAACGGCAGCAAGGTGCAGAAGGACCGGTTCCTGCCAGCCATTGCGGCCGGCAAGTTGCGCATCCAGTCGATGGCGGTGACTGAACCGACGACCGGCACCGACACAACCAGGATCAAGACCACCGCGGTGAAGAAGGACGGCCGCTACGTCGTGAACGGCCAGAAGGTCTGGATCTCGCGCGTGCAGCACTCTGACCTGATGATCCTGCTGGCGCGCACCACGCCG
The DNA here is from genome assembly GCA_031414975.1 of Methylibium sp. GTDB lineage: Bacteria > Pseudomonadota > Gammaproteobacteria > Burkholderiales > Burkholderiaceae_C > LGRD01. Next base: position 5,857 of record JANOQS010000677.1, read on the forward strand.
TTGGCCGACGTGAAGAAGAAGAGCGAAGGCATGTCGATCTTCATCGTGGATCTGCACCAGGCGATCGGAAACGGCCTGTCGGTACGGCCGATCCCGAACCTCGTGAATCACGAGACCAACGAGCTGTTCTTCGACAATCTGGAGATTCCGGAAGAGAACCTGATCGGCGTCGAAGGGCAGGGCTTCAAGTACCTCCTCGACGGCCTGAACGCCGAGCGCACCCTGATCGCCGCTGAATGCATCGGCGACGGTTACTGGTTCATCGAGCGCGCACGCAAATACGCCAGCGAGCGCATCGTGTTCGACCGGCCGATCGGCAAGAACCAGGGCGTGCAGTTCCCGATCGCCGACGCCTTCATCGAGATCGAGGCGGCCAACCTGATGCGCTTCGAGGCAGCGCGCCGCTTTGACGCGCACGAGCCCTGCGGCGCCCAGGCCAACATGGCCAAGTTCCTGGCCGCCAAGGCCTCATGGGAAGCCGCCAATGTCTGCATGCAGACCTACGGCGGCTTCGGTTTCGCCAACGAATACGACATCGAACGCAAGTTCCGCGAGACCCGGCTCTACCAGGTGGCGCCGATCTCGACCAACCTGAACCTCTCGTACATCGCCGAGCACGTGCTCGGCCTGCCGCGTTCCTTCTGAGGACCTGTCGATGCAAGCTTCCGACAACCCCGCCGCCGACCCCACGGCACACCTCGCCGACTTCGCCGCCGGCCTGCGCTTCGAGGCTGTTCCCGCCGCGGTGATCCGCCGCACCGAAGACCTGATGCTCGACTGGTTCGGCTCGGCGCTCGCCGGCAAGGGCGCGCGGCCGGTCGAGTCGATCACGCGTTTCATCGCCTCGATGGGGCCGGCCGACGGCCCGTGCGAGCTGCTGACCGACCGGCGCGGCAGCAGCCCGCTGGTCGCGGCCTATGCCAACGCCGCCGCCTCGCATTTCGCCGAGCAGGACGACGTGCACAACGGCTCGGTGTTCCACCCCGCGACGGTCGTGTTCCCGCCGGCGCTGGCCGTCGCGCAGGCGCTCGGCAGCTCGGGCCGCGCGCTGCTGACGGCCTGCGTGGCCGGCTACGAGGTAGGCATCCGCGTCGGCGAGTTCCTCGGCCGCTCGCACTACCGCACCTTCCACACCACCGGCACGGCCGGCACGCTGGCCGCGGCGGCCGCGGTGGGCAGCCTGCTGCGGCTCGATGCG
>JANOQS010000678.1:0-16289 GCA_031414975.1 Methylibium sp.
ACGCCCGAAACCACGCAGGTCTTCTTGATCTTCTTGCCCAGCGCCATCACTGTCGCGAGCACGTCTTTCGCGGTGGCAGCCCCCCGCACCACCTCAAGCAGCTTCATCACGTTGGCGGGGCTGAAGAAATGCGTGCCGATCACGTCTTGCGGGCGCTTGGTGAACGAGGCAATCTTGTTGACGTCGAGCGTGGAAGTGTTGGAGGCCAGGATCGCGCCGGGCTTCATCACTTCGTCGAGCGTGCGGAAGACCTTCTCCTTCACGCCCATTTCCTCGAACACGGCTTCGATCACCATGTCGGCATCCTTCAGATCGCCGTAGTTCAGGGTGGTGCTCAGCAGCGCCATGCGCTCCTTGTACTTCGCGTCCTTGAGCTTGCCCTTCTTGACTTGCGCTTCGTAGTTCTTCGCGATCGTGGCCACGCCCTTGTCGAGCGCTTCCTGCTTCATCTCGAGCATCACCACCGGGATGCCGGCGTTGAGGAAGTTCATCGCGATGCCGCCGCCCATCGTGCCGGCACCGATGACGGCGATCTTGTTGATCGCGCGCACCGGCGTGTCGGCCGGCACGTCGGGAATCTTGGTGGTGGCGCGCTCAGCGGTGAAGGCGTGACGCAGCGCCTTGCATTCGGGCGTGACCATCAGCCCGAGGAACAGCTCACGCTCGAACTTCATGCCGTCGTCGAACTTCATCTTCGCGGACGCGGCGACCGCCTCGACGCACTTCAGCGGCGCGGGGAAGTTGCGCGACATCGCGCCGACCGTGTTGCGCGCGAACTGGAAGTAGGCGTCGGGGTTCGGGTGTTCGACCTTGAGGTTGCGCACCAAAGGCAAGGGGCGCTTGTCGGCCACCTCGGCAGCAAATGCCAATGCACCGGCCATCAGGTCGCCGTCGATCAGTTTGTCGAACAGCTTCTGGCCCGGCGCGGCGGCGAGCAGTTCGCTCTTCACCGGCTCGCCGCTGACGATCATGTTCAGCGCGTTCTCCACCCCGAGCACACGCGACAGGCGCTGCGTGCCGCCGGCACCCGGGATCAGGCCGATCTTCACCTCCGGCATGGCGATCTGCGCGCCGGGCGAGGTCACGCGGTAGTGGCAGCCGAGCGCCAGCTCCAGGCCGCCGCCCATCGCGACGCTGTGCACCGCGGCGATGGTGGGTTTGCTGCTCGCCTCCAGCGCCAGGATCACGCTGAGCAGGTTGGGTTCGGCCAGCGCCTTGGGCGAGCCGAACTCACGGATATCGGCCCCGCCCGAGAACGCCTTGCCGGCGCCGGTGAGCACGATGGCCTTGACGGCCGGGTCGGCGAGCGCCTTGTCGAGGCCATTCGCAATGCCCAGCCGCGTTTCGTGGCCGAGGCCGTTGACGGGCGGGTTGTCCAGCGTGATGACGGCCACCGGGCCGCGAACTTCGTATTGGGCGCTCATGGGGGTGTCCTCTCGTGGCTGGGCTGGAATAGAACGGTCGTGCGATTCTAGGGTGCCGTTGCCGCGCCGGCCTGTCCCGGCGGGGACATTGGCAGTCGAGGCGGCTTGCACTTTACCCCTGCCGCAGGCCCGTGAAGCCACGCTCGATAAACTCCGCGGCATGAACGCCGTGCTGAACCCGCCCCCGAACACGACCGCCAGCGCGCCCACCTGGTCGAACCGCTTTCACACGCTGGGCAGCGCCTTCTTCACCGAACTGCCGCCGCAGCCCCTGCCCGAGCCGCACTGGGTCGCGACCAGCGCCGAGTGCGCCGCGCTGCTGGGCCTGCCGGCCGACTGGGCGCAGCGCGAAGACGGGAACGCGCTGCAGGTCTTCAGCGGCAACGCCGTGTGGGAAGGCATGCAGCCGCTGGCCAGCGTCTACAGCGGCCACCAGTTCGGCGTGTGGGCGGGGCAGTTGGGCGATGGGCGCGCTCTGTGGCTGGGCGAGATGAACACGCCGAACGGCCCGATGGAGCTGCAGCTCAAAGGCGCCGGCCTCACGCCGTACTCGCGCATGGGCGACGGGCGCGCGGTGCTGCGCTCGTCGATCCGCGAGTTCCTGTGTTCCGAGGCGATGCATGGGCTGGGCATTCCCACCACGCGTGCGCTGTGCGTCACCGGTTCAACGCAGTTGCCAGTGCGGCGCGAAACGCTCGAAACCGCCGCGGTGGTCACGCGCGCCGCGCCCAGCTTCATCCGCTTCGGCCACTTCGAGCACTTTGCGCACCACGACCAGCACGCGCAGTTGCGCCAATTGGCCGACTTCGTGATCGAGCACCACTATCCCGAATGCGCAGGTGCCGCCCTGCCGTATGCGGCGCTACTGGAAGCCGTGGCGCGTCGCACCGCCGAGCTAATGGCCGACTGGCAGGCGGTCGGCTTTTGCCACGGCGTGATGAACACCGACAACATGTCCATCCTGGGCCTGACGATCGACTACGGCCCGTTCGGCTTTCTCGACCCATTCGACCCCGGCCACATCTGCAACCACACCGACCACCAGGGCCGCTATGCCTACGCGCGCCAGCCGAACGTGGGGTTCTGGAACCTGCACGCGCTGGCGCAGGCGCTGCTGCCGCTGATCGGCGACAGCGACACGGCACTGGCCGCGCTGGAGCCTTACAAGACTGCGTTCCCGCAGGCGCTGATGGCGCGCATGCGCGCCAAGCTGGGGCTGCAGCGCAGCGAAGACGCCGACCGCGAACTGGTCGACGACCTGCTCAAACTGATGGCCGCCGACAAGGCCGACTTCACGATCACGTTTCGTCGCCTGGGCGGGTTCAGCTCGACCGCCGGTGCAGACAACGCGTCGGTGCGCGACATGTTCATCGACCGCACTGCGTTCGACGCCTGGGCGCTGCGCTATGCCGACCGGCTGCGCCGCGAAAGCGGCCAGGACGCCGAGCGACGCCTTGCAATGAACCGCGTGAACCCCAGCTTCGTGCTTCGCAACCACCTGGCCGAAGTCGCCATTCGCCAGGCCCAGGCGGGCGACTTTTCCGAAGTGCAGCGCCTGCAGAAAATTCTGAGCCGACCGTTCGACGAACAACCCGACTCGGCCGCGTACGCCGGCTTCCCGCCCGAATGGGCGCAATCCATCGAGGTGTCCTGTTCATCATGAGCCGCCCAGACGACAAACCGCGCAAGATCACCAAGACCGACGCCGAGTGGCGCGCCGCCCTCGACCCGATGCAATACCAGGTGGCGCGCCAGGCCGCCACCGAACGGGCCTTCAGCGGCAAGTACTGGGACCACTGGGACAAGGGCCAGTACAACTGCGTCGGCTGCGGCACGCCACTGTTCGACGCCGGCACCAAGTTCGACGCCGGTTGCGGCTGGCCGAGTTACTTTGCGCCGGTCAACAGCGAGGTGGTCGAACGAGTGGTCGACAAGACTCACGGCATGGTGCGGGTTGAAGTGCGCTGCAACCACTGCGGTTCGCACTTGGGCCATGTGTTCGAAGACGGGCCCGAGCCGACCGGCGAGCGCTTCTGCATCAACTCGGCCGCGATAGACTTCGCCCCCAAGGCCTGAGGCTTCATCAGCTCGGCATCCGGCGGCCCGTCTGGCTGCACAACGCGCTCCCCCCATGAAACTGCTGCTCGACTTCCTGCCGATTTTCCTGTTCTTCGGCACCTACAACTACGCCAAGGGCCAGAAAGACTGGGCCGCTCAGTTCGCGACCGATCATTTCGGCGCCATCGTCTCGGGCGGCGTCGTCGGCCAGAACGAAGCGCCGGTGCTGCTGGCCACCGTGGTGGTGATCGTGGCCACCTTGGCGCAGATCGTGATCATGAAGCTGCGCGGAAAGAAGATCGACCTGATGTTGTGGATCAGCCTGGCGCTGGTGGTGGTGTTCGGTGGCGCGACGATCTGGTTCCACAACGAGACCTTCATCAAGTGGAAGCCCACCGTGCTGTACTGGGCCATGGGGCTGTCGTTCTGGGTCAGCGCGAGCTTCTTCGGCAAGAACCTGCTGCAGGCGATGATGGGCGAACAACTGCAGTTGCCCGCCGTGGCGTGGAAGCGCCTGAACCTCTCGTGGATCGCATTCTTCGCCGCGATGGGCGCGCTCAACCTGCTGGTGGCGTACAGCTTCTCGACCGACACCTGGGTCAACTTCAAGCTCTTCGGCGGCATGGGGCTGATGTTGCTGTTCACGGTCGCGCAGGGGTTCTACCTGTCGCGCTACCTGCAGCCCGAAACCGCGGCCAACCCTGCCGACAGCGCCGGCAAGGCGCCGTGACGAATGCAAACAACCATGGCCATTTCTGCTCAGATCATCGAAGCCAGCTTGACCGCGGCACTCCAGCCGCTGAAGCTGCGCGTGCAGGACGACAGCCACCTGCATGCCGGCCACGCCGGTGCGGCCGAGGGGCGCCACTTCAGCGTGCAGGTGGTCAGCGAGCGCTTCAACGGTTTGTCGCGTCTGGCCCGGCATCGCCTCGTATATGATGCGCTGCGCTCGCAGATCCAGCACGGCATCCATGCACTCGCCATCGATGCCCGCGCCCCTGCCGACCCCTGACCCTTGACCTGTTCCCCTTGGTATTTTCTTGACCCTTGCGGCCGCATTGCGCCCCAGCGGGTTCCACCATCACCCTCCCCCAAAGCGTTGAAAGGCACCCGCCCATGAACTCCACTTCCATCGCCCTCGGCGTCTCCACGATCGCCATGGCCGTGGCCATCACCGTCGGACTGGGCGCGCCGATGCTGGCCCGGGCGCAGAACGTCGCCGTGGTCAACGGCAAGGCCGTGCCCAAGGCCAGAGTCGACGTGCTGATGGCCCAGGCCGTCAAGCAGAACCAGCCCAAGACGCCCGAGCTCGAAGCGCAGGTGCGCGACGAGGTGGTGCTGCGCGAGATGTTCGTGCAAGAGGCCGAAAAGCGCGGCATGACCGGCTCGACCGAATACAAGGCACAGATGGAACTGGCGCGCCAGACCATCCTGATCCGCGAGCTGTTCACCGACTACCAGAAGAAGAACCCGGTCACCGACGACGAGGTCAAGGCCGAGTACGACAAGTTCAAGGGCCAGTCAGCCGGCACCGAGTACCGCGCGCGCCACATCCTGGTCGAGAAGGAAGAAGAAGCGAAGGCGCTGATCGCGCAGATCAAGGGCGGCGCCAAGTTCGAAGACCTGGCCAAGAAGAGCTCGAAAGACCCGGGATCGGGTGCCAACGGCGGTGACCTCGACTTTGCCGCACCGGGCTCGTACGTGCCCGAGTTCTCGCAGGCCATGGTCAAGCTGAAGAAGGGCGAGATGACCGAGGCGCCGGTCAAGTCGCAGTTCGGCTTTCACATCATTCGCCTGGACGACACGCGCGACGCCAAGTTCCCGCCTATCGAAGAAGTCAAGGGCCAGATCGAGCAGCGCCTGGGCCAGTTGAAGATGGCCAAATTCCGCGACGAGATTCGCGCCAAGTCGAAAACCGATTACAAGTTCTCGAACTGATCGACCCGCCGGCCGGTCGCTGCCAGCGGGCCTTCCGCGAGGCCAGCCGGCGCTTCATAATGAAGCCGCCATGACCGAAGCCGCCGCGCTGCAGACGATTTCCAGCCAGCTCGAGCGCGGCGAGATCGACAGCGCGCAGTTCCTGGAGCGCCTCGCGCGCTTCATGGCCGGCCGCATCGAATGTTCGCGCGCCGGGGTGTGGTTCTTCATCGACACACAGTTTGGCCGCGTGCTGCGCTGCGCGGCGATGTACGACGCAAAACGCGATGGCATGGTGGCCACCCCCGACATTCCGAACGCCGACATCGGGCCGTTCTTTCAGGCCCTGCAGCGCGACGCCTGCGTGGTGGCCCCGGACGCGCGCGCCCACCCGGCGCTAGTTGATCTGCAGAGCGGCTACATCGTGCCGCTCGACATCCACTCCAAGCTCGGCATCTGCTTTTCAGTCAACGGCGTGCTGCTGGGCGTGTTCAGTTGCGAACAGTGCGGTGCCTCCAAGGTCTGGACGCAGCGCCACCTTCAATCTCTGCGCCAGATCGGCTCGCACGCCAGCCTGGCACTGATGCGTGCCGCGTCATCGATCGTCGACACCGCGCCCGGCGCGTTGTGGCACAGCACCGACCCGAACCGCCTGACGACGATGCCGATGCCGCTCGGCCCGAGGGACGAGTGAGCTGTCGGGGTGGCGTGCACCGCCACCTACAATGCCCCATCGGTTCCATCCGCCCCAAGACATGCCCACCCTCGAAGACCTTGCCGAACGTGTGGAACGCTTGCTGCTGAGGCACGACGAACTGCGCCGCACGCACGCCCTGCTGGAACAGCAATGTGCGGCGGTCACGCTGGAGCGCGACAACCTGCGCTCGCGCCTGAACGCGGCGCGCGGCCGCATCGACACCCTGCTGGCGCGCCTGCCCACCGAGCCGGCCGCCGATGCCGAGGCGGGCGGCGACAGCCGCACGGAGGCTCGGTGAAGCAGATGGAAGTGAGCATCATGGGGCAAAGCTACATTCTGTCCTGCCCCGAAGGCCGCGAGGCGGCGATGCTGGCCGCCGTGGCGCAAGTGGACCGCGAGATGAGCGCGATCCGCGATGGCGGCAAGGTCAAGGCACGCGAGCGCATTGCCGTGCTGGCAGCGTTGAACCTGGCGTTTGCGCCGACCGAACGCGGCGCTTCACCGGCAGCAACGGCCGGCGGCGCTGTCGATATCGACAACCTGGTGCGGCGCCTGGACCTGGCCCTCGGGGCCGACGGTCAATTGCTCTGATCCTTGCATGCACCGAGGCTCCGCGGCGCACGGTCTGCGGCGTAGAATGAAATCGTCCGTCGCGTTCGCGCGAGCTTTATATTTCCTTGAACCGATGCTCTTGCGAGCAAGGGCTTGGAACATCGCCCGGCTGGCGTGATCGTCTCGCGTCAGATGAACCCAAAGCCGGGCTGACCTCGCCCACCTGAACTACCTGGGTTCAGGAATGCGGCTCGCGGTTCGCGGCGGACACCTTATCTGCCCCTGCGCCTTTCCACCGTCCATGAACTACTGGCTGATGAAGAGCGAGCCCGGAGAGTGCTCGATCGACGACCTCGCCAATGCGCCCTCTCGAACGGTGCCGTGGGTCGGGGTGCGCAGTTACCAGGCGCGCAACTACATGCGCGACGACATGCGTGTCGGCGACGGGGTGCTGTTCTATCACTCGTCCTGCCCCGAACCCGGCATCGCCGGCCTGGCTGAAGTGACCAGCGCGGCCTACCCCGACGCCACCCAGTTCGAGCCGGCCAGCGACTACTTTGATGCCAAGTCCAGCCCGTCCGCGCCGCGCTGGCTGCATGTGGACGTGCGGCTGGTGCGCAAGACGGCGCTGCTCGGTCTGGCGCAGATGCGTGAGGCGCCGTCATTGGCGAGCATGGTGGTGCTGCGGCGCGGCAACCGCTTGTCGATCACGCCGGTGACGCCAGACGAATGGAAGGCCGTGCTCAAGCTGCTGAAGGCGGCGTGAGCCTTCCAGTCCATAAAGCAGGAAGGCCGTCGCGCACGTCTTTGCGCGGCGTCACCTTCAGACGGGCTCGAACCGGATGCCGGCCAGCGCAACACAATTGCCGCCGCGCCGAATCGCCTCAGCCAGTGCGCCATCGGCGGCCGCCACCAGAGCCTCCTGGGTCGCCGCCGTGTGCGGAAAGCTGGCCACGCCCATCGCGACACTGAAACCCAGGTCCTGGCCGTGCAGCGCAACGATTTGCGTGGCGCACTGGCGCCGCAAGCCTTCCATGCGCGAATGCGCGGTGGCCAGCCCCACGCCCGAGAGCAGCACCGCGAAGCGGTCTTCATCGACCCGGCACGACGCGTCCATCGCCCGCGTGTTGCTGCGCAGCAGCCGGCCCAGCGCTTCGAGGATCCGCGCCCGGCCCTCGGTACCCTGTTGCAGCACATTGGCAGGCAAGGGGTCGAGCACGATGGAAACGAGCGAGAACTGGCGGTGCTCTCGGGCCGACAAGTCGGCCTCGCGGCGCAACTGGTCATCGAAGTGGGTGCGCTGGTACAGGCCCATCGAGTCGTCGTGCACCGCGTGGTCCTGGCTTTCGCGCCGCATGGCTTCGTTGGCGGCCTGCTGCTGCTCCAATTGCACCAGCAGGCGCTGCAACTGGGCGTCGCGCTGGCGCACCAGCGAGACCTCGATCCAAATGCTGCACAAGTGGCTGGGCACGCCCCCGCCGCTGCGCGGAATGGCCATGCGGGTCACGCTGAACTCGCGCCGCTGCTCGCCGCGATCGATGCGGTGTTCGACCGGCAGCGTGCCTGCCTGCGCCACTGCAGCCTGATCGGCCACACGGAACTGCGCCGCCTGGCTGCTGTCCATCAGTTCGGCATCAGTGCGGCCCAGCATGTCTTGCGGGGCCCGCCCGAACAGCGCCGCCATGCGTGGGTTCACGTGAACGTAGCGGCCGGTGGCAAGCTCCTTCACCGCGACCAATGCCTCCAGGCGATTCAGCATCTCCAGCACGACCGCTGCGAACGCGCCTTCGCCGCCGTCCAGGCCGACAATGAGGCGGACCAGGGCTGCGGCCGGGTCGGGGGAAGAAGAAGCGGTCATGGCGCGAGTGGTTCGATCGTGTCCGGGCTTTGTGCTGCCTCTGAGTCCCTGACCCGATCTTGGTCTATGGGGTGCTGCTTGGCAAGCCCACGATTGAAACCCGGCCCCGCATAATGAGCGCCAAAACACGGGGCCTTGCAGGGATGAAAGAGCTTGAAAAACTGAACCAGCTGACCGAGTCACACGGCGAGTTGAGGCCAGGGCACGGAATGATCTCGGGCGTGATCGCGCTGTCGCTGGCAATCCTGTGTTTTCTGGGGGTGCTGGCATTTCACTTTCCCGAGTACTTGACCACGCCGCAGTTGCGCAAGTCCTATAACGTCGACGTGATGCGCCAGCTGATGCTGGCTTCGCTGGTGCTCGCCGGCGCGATCTCGCTGTTCAACATCATCCGCGGCCGGGCGCGCTGGCTGGCACTGGGTGCCTTTGTGCTGATCGGGATGACGCTGGCACTGGGCGGCCACAAGGTGCCGGTGAACGACTTTGCCGACAACACGCCCTACATCGGGCTGGACTGGTTCATCCTCGACCTGCTCGGCTCGACCCTGATCTTCGTCTTCATCGAAAAGCTGTTCGCGCTGCGCAAGAGCCAGCCGGTGTTCCGGCCCGAGTGGCAAACCGACTTCCACCACTTCATCGTCAACCACATGATCGTGGGCTTCGTGCTGCTGGCGACCAACCTGCTGGTTCACAAGCTGTTCGGCTGGGCCGCGAACGACGGCGTGCGCGGATGGGTGCAGAACCTGAATTTCTTCGTCGCGGTGTTTCTGATCGTGCTGGTGGCCGACCTGGTGCAGTACTGGACCCACCGCGCCTACCACGAGGTGCCGTTGCTGTGGCGGCTGCACGCGGTGCACCACAGCGTGAAGAGCATGGACTGGCTGGCCGGCTCGCGCCAGCACATTCTCGAGCTGATCATCACCCGCACCCTGGTGCTGGCGCCGATCTATGTGCTGGGTTTCAGCAAGGAGGTGATCGATGCCTACATCATCATCGTCGGCTTCCAGGCGGTGTTCAACCACGCCAATGTCAGCGTGAGGCTGGGGCCGCTGCGTTACGTGATCGTCACACCCAACTTCCACCACTGGCACCATTCGCAGGACGATGCCGCGCTCGACAAGAACTACGCCGCGCACTTCGCGTTTCTCGACCACCTGTTCGGCACCGCCGTCAAGTCCGAGCGCGAATGGCCCGAGCATTACGGCGTGCTGGGCGACTATGTTCCGAACGGTTTCCTGCGCCAGCTGGCGTTCCCGTTCCGCTGGAAGGGCTGAACCGATGAACCGACTCACACTCCCTGCCCTGGCGCTGCTGTTGCTGGGCTGGGCCACCACCGTACTGGCACAGGATGGGCCGCAGAAGCTGCCCGCCATTCAGCTCAACGCCGGCATGCACCTGATCCGCGCCGAGGTGGCGCAGTCGCCCGATCAGCGCAGCATCGGCCTGATGCACCGCCCCAGCATGGGGCCCAACGAAGGCATGCTGTTCATTTTCGAACAGGCCGGTCAGCAGTGCTTCTGGATGAAGAACACGCTGCTGCCCTTGTCGATCGCCTTTCTGGCCGACGACGGCAGCATCGTCAACATCGAATCCATGAAGCCGCAGGCGCTCGACAGCCACTGCTCGAAGAGGCCGGTGCGCTTCGTGCTCGAGATGAACGAAGGCTGGTTTGCCAAGCGTGGCATCAAGCCCGGCAGCGTGCTGAAGGGCGCGCCGTTCGGCAACTGAATCACAAGCGCCCGCAACTGCGGGCGGCGGTCAGGCGTCAGGCGAAGTTCGCTTCGGCGAACTCCCAGTTCACCAGCGAAGTCAGGAACGTCTCGACCCACTTCGGCCGCATGTTGCGGAAGTCGATGTAGTACGCATGCTCCCACACATCGATGGTCAGCAGCGCCTTGTCGGCGGTGGTCAGCGGCGTGCCGGCCGCGCCGGTGTTGACGATGTCGACCGAACCGTCGGCCTTCTTCACCAGCCAGGTCCAGCCGGAACCGAAGTTGCCGACCGCGCTCTTGGTGAAGGCTTCCTTGAAGGCCGCGTAGCTGCCCCACTTCGCATCGATGGCCTTGGCCAGCGCGCCCTGGGGCGCAGCACCGCCTGCAGCCTTCATGCAACTCCAGAAGAAGGTGTGGTTCCAGATCTGTGCGGCATTGTTGTACACGCCACCCGAAGATTTCTTGACGATGTCTTCCAGGCTCATGGCCTCGAACTCGGTGCCCTTTTGCAGGTTGTTCAGGTTCACGACATAGGCGTTGTGGTGCTTGCCGTGGTGGTACTCCAGGGTCTCGCGGCTCAGATGAGGAGCCAGGGCGTCGATGGCGTAGGGCAGCGCGGGCAGTGTGTGTTCCATGGGGGTCCTCTGAGGGAAGGTGGCGGGAATCCGTCACATTGTAGGCAGCAGATCAAAGCCATGTGAAGCCCGATGCCGGGCCGCCGCAGCGATGCGCATCAGCGTGTCGGCGCGGGGTCGATTTCGGTCACGGCCACGCTCGCGGTGCCATCGGCCAGACGCGCCTGCAGCGTCGCACCGATCTTGAGCCCGGCCACACCGAGCACCGGCCTGCCGCTTGCATCGCTGAGCCAGGCATAGCCGCGCGCCAGCACGTGCTGCGGGTCGAGGGCGGTCAGGCGCGCTTCGAGCGCCGCCAGGCGTTGGGTTCGCATCGCCTTGGACACCGAGGTCGCCCGCACCAGCCGATCCTGCAGATAGGCCGCGTGGTCACGGCGTTGCTCCACCGCGCGGCGCGTTGCAGCAAGCAGCCGGTGCGCCAGCATGTCGAGCCGCTGCGCATGGCGGCGCATCGCCTCGGCAGGCCGCGTCAGGCGCAAGGCCAAGGTGTCGAGCCGCTGCGCCCGGCCGTCGAGCAGATCGTGCACGCGGCGTTGCAGCAGCGCCGCGATGGCCTGCAAGCCGTTCAGGCAGGCCTGCGTGGCGGGCGCCGCCAGTTCGGCAGCGGCGGTGGGCGTGGGAGCCCTCAGGTCGGCGGCAAAGTCGGCCAGCGTCACGTCGGTCTCGTGGCCCACGCCGCAGACCAGCGGCATCGGCATGGCGCGGATCGCACGCACCACGCGCTCGTCGTTGAAGGCCCACAGGTCTTCCAGCGAGCCTCCGCCGCGGCACAGGATCAGGGTGTCGACCTCGTTGCGCCGCGCCGCCAGCGCCAGCGCAGCGCACAAGGCAGCCGGTGCTTCCGAACCTTGCACGGCACTTGGATAGACAAGCACCTGCACATGCGGCGAACGGCGCGCAAACGTGGTCACCACGTCGCGCAACGCCGCCGCACCGAGCGACGTGACGACGCCGATCCGGCGCGGGAATGCCGGCAACGGCCGCTTGAGCGCTGCGTCGAACAGCCCTTCGCCCTCGAGCCGCGCCTTCAGCTTGAGGAACTGCTCATAGAGCGCACCGACGCCGGCACGCTGCATCGATTCGACCACCAGTTGCAGTTCGCCGCGCGCGTCATACACCCCCAGGCGGCCGCGCAGCTCGACGAGTTGGCCATCCTGGGGCATGAAGTCGAGCAGCGCGGCCGCGCGCCGGAACATCGCGCAGCGCAACAAGGCCGTGCCGCCGCTCGCGTCCTTCAGATTGAAGTAGCAGTGCCCGCTCGCGGCCCTGGAGAAGCCCGACACCTCGCCGCGAACCGCGCACGGACTGAAGCGTGCGGCCAATGCATCGGCCACCGCCTGCACCAGCGCGGCCACACTCCAGACAAGCCGCGCGGGCGCAATGCCGGGCGCCTCATTCATCGGCAAACCCAGGCTCGGCGCGGCTTGAACACCGCCACACCGCACCGGCGCTGGGCTGGCGCACGGGTTGACATTTCAGCGCCCGACCGATCGGTTTCAACGACATTCTGGCGCGCCATTTTCATGCTTAATCTTTGAGCAATCTGTCACGAGGCCAGCATTTTCGGGGCTCTGCGCGGACTGAACTCCGGTTGCCCACAAAGTTGTCCACAGCAGCGGTGGATTGCTTGCGAACCCTGAGCGTGATGCCGGTGCGAGCTGCTTCCGAACTCACGAAAGTCGCTCCGTTTCAGTGCCGCCACCGGGTCGGCTGCGTGCCAAGTGCAGGCCATAATCCACCGACCCGAAAATCCAGCATCTCTCACTGAAGTTCACTGAAGGGGCACAGTTGTTTGCGATCATACAAGCCGCCGGTTGGCCGATCTGGCCCCTGCTACTGTGCTCCATTGCAGCACTGGCCATCGTCTTCGAACGGCTCTCCAGCCTGCGCAAATCGCGCGTTTCACCGGGGCGTTTGCTCGACGAGGTGATGTCGGTCACGCGCGCCCACCTGCCTTCGGCCGACGTGGTCAACAAGCTGGCCGCCAATTCGATCCTCGGCTCGGTGCTGGCCGCTGGTGTGCGCGCGATGGTCGCTGAACCGCGCATCGACGAGAAGGGACTGCGAGACGCGTTCGAGTCCGCCGGCCGCGCGGCGGTGCACCGCATGGAGCGCTACCTGAACACGCTCGGCACGATTGCATCGGCAGCGCCCTTGTTGGGCCTGCTGGGCACGGTGATCGGCATGATCGAGATCTTCGGCTCGCAGGCGCCGACGGGCGGCAACAACCCGGCGCTGCTCGCGCACGGTATCTCGATCGCGTTGTACAACACCGCGTTCGGGCTGATCATCGCAATCCCGTCGCTGATGCTGTACCGCTATTTCCGCGGCGTGGTCGATGCCTACACGCTCGACATGGAGCAGGCCGCCGACCGCATGGTGCCGCACCTGATGCGCTTCTCGGCACTGCGAACGGCGGCGTCCTGAGCTCATCATGGCGATGCACTTCCGCAAGCCGCGAACCGAAGAACCCGAGATCAACCTGATCCCGTTCATCGACGTGCTGCTGGTGATCCTGATCTTCCTGATGCTGTCGACCACGTACTCGAAGTTCACCGAGCTGCAGATCACGCTGCCGGCGGCCGATGCCGAGAAGGCACGTGACCGGCCGCGCGAGATCATCGTCGCGGTGGCCGCCGACGGGCGTTACGCCGTCAACCGCAAGCCGGTCGACGGGCGCAGCGTCGAGTTGCTGGCCAGCGAACTGACGGCCGCTGCGGCAGGCTCGACCGAGATGGTCGTGATCGTCTCGGCCGATGCCACCGCCGCACACCAGAGCGTGGTCAACGTGATGGACGCCGCGCGCCGCGCCGGCCTGGCGCGCCTGACCTTTGCAACCCAGACACCGTCGGGCGGCGAGTCGCGCTGAGCCGCGCTGAGACCGCGTTGAACGCCGTGGCCGAGCTTTCACGCGGCGGGTGGCAGGGCCTTCAGGCAGCATGGTTGTCGCGCGGCCCGTTGGCCATTCTGTTGTTGCCCGCCGCGGCGCTGTACGGCCTTCTCTCTTTAGTGCGCACCGCGCTTTACACGACGGCCCTGCTGCCCACTCAGCACCTGCCGGTACCGGTGGTGGTGGTCGGCAACCTCGTCGCCGGCGGAGCGGGCAAAACCCCCACAGTGATCGCGCTCGTCGGCCTTCTGCGTCGGCGCGGTTTTACGCCGGGCGTCATCTCGCGCGGTTATGGAGGGAATGAAAGCGCCCTGGTGGACGTGCACCCCGACACCCCCGCCGCCCGCTGCGGCGACGAACCGCTGCTGCTGCGGCTGCGCACCGGCGTGCCGGTGCTGGTCGGGCGTGATCGTGTTGCGGCCGGCCACGCGCTGTTGCAGGCGCACCCGGCCGTGGACGTGATCGTCAGCGACGACGGGCTGCAGCACCGACGCCTGGGCCGGGAGGTGCAGGTGCTGGTCTTCGACGAGCGCGGCGTGGGCAACGGTTGGTGGCTGCCCGCCGGTCCCTTGCGCGAGCGGCTGCCGCGCAGCGTGCCCACAAACACGCTGGTGCTGTACAACGCCGCCGCTGCGACGACGCCGCTGCCCGGGCACGTCGCAACCCGTTCACTGGCTGGCGTGGTGAGCCTGGCCGACTGGTGGGCGGGCTGCGCTTCGAGCGGCACGGCACTGACTGCGCTGCAGGGCCGGCGCATCGTCGCTGTCGCGGGCACGGCGCGGCCCGAACGCTTCTTCGACATGCTGCGTGCGGACGGCCTGGACATCGACCCGTTGGCGCTGCCCGACCACCACGACTACCGCGACCTGCCCTGGCCTGCCGGCACGGCCGACGTGGTGCTGACCGAGAAGGACGCCGTCAAGCTCAGCCCGGCCCGCGCCGGGCGCACGAACGTGTGGGTCGCAGCGCTAGACTTCGGCACCGGCGATGCCTTCGAGCTCGCCCTGGCGGCGCTGCTGCCGGATCCCCCCGACCGTCGACCCGAGAACGCCCATGGAAGTCCGACTGCTTGAACTCCTGGTCTGCCCCTTGTGCAAGGGCCGCCTGGAACACCTGCGGCCTCCGCAGCACGAAACGCAGGAACTGGTGTGCAATGCAGACCGGTTGGCCTTTCCGGTGCGCGACGGCATTCCGGTGATGTTGGAGAGCGAAGCGCGCGTGCTCGACCCTGCCGCATGACAGGCAAGCTGCGATGAGCTTCACGGTGTTGATCCCGGCCCGCCTGGCTTCGACTCGGCTGCCGGGCAAGCCGCTGGCCGACATTGCCGGCGTGCCGATGATCGTGCGGGTCGCGCAGCGCGCGGCCCTGTCTGGCGCGCACTCGGTGGTGGTGGCGGCCGACGATCCATCCATCGTCGATGCCTGTGCCGCACACCGGGTCCGTGCAGTGCTGACGCGCACCGACCACGCCACCGGCAGCGACCGGCTGGCCGAGGCCTGCGAACAGCTCGGCCTGGACGGCAATGATGTGGTCGTCAACGTGCAAGGCGACGAACCGCTGATCGACGCCGGCATGATCGACGCCTGCGCCGCACTGCTGGTCACGCACCCCGACTGTGTGATGGGCACGGCCGCGCACGCGCTGGATTCGATCGACGACCTGGACAACCCGAACGTCGTGAAGGTGGTGCTCGACGCGGCTGGCCGGGCGCTGTACTTTTCGCGCGCGCCCATTCCGTGGTGGCGTGACGGCCGCGCCTCGGGGCTGCAGCAACTGCCTGCCGACCCGCCGTTGCGGCACATGGGCCTGTACTCGTATCAGGCCGGCTTTCTGCGCCGCTTTCCGGGCTTGCCGGTCAGCCCGCTGGAGCTGATCGAGTCGCTCGAACAATTGCGCGTGTTGTGGCACGGCGAGCGCATTGCGGTGCATGTCAGCGATTCACGCCCCGGGCCCGGTGTCGACACGCCTGAAGACCTGGCCCGCGTGCGTGCGCTGTTTTCCTGAGCGAGGTTTCCTGAGGCCCGGCGTCAGTCTGGCGCAGGGAATCGCATGCTATTCTCAATCCGAAGAGCGAACCTGTGGCCGCGGGCTGCAACACCTCGCCGACCCTTCCATTGATCGAGGAGACCCATGAGACTCATCCTGTTGGGCCCGCCCGGCGCCGGCAAAGGAACCCAGGCGACGTTCATCTGCCGCAAGTTCAGCATCCCGCAAATCTCTACCGGCGACATGCTGCGTGCCGCGGTGAAGGCCGGGACGCCGCTGGGGCTCGAAGCAAAGAAAGTGATGGATGCAGGCGCTCTGGTCGGCGACGACATCATCATCGGCCTGGTCAAGGAACGCATCACGCAACCTGACTGCGCCAACGGCTTTCTGTTCGACGGTTTCCCGCGCACCCTTCCGCAGGCCGATGCGATGAAGGCGGCCGGTGTGAAGCTCGACGTGGTGCTCGAGATCGACGTGCCCGATGCTTCCATCGTCGAACGCATGAGCGGCCGGCGCGTGCACCAGCCCTCGGGCCGCACCTATCACGTCAAGTTCAATC
>JANOQS010000679.1:0-1655 GCA_031414975.1 Methylibium sp.
GACGAAGCGGTCGTGCACGCCGGCCTGCACGAACACCCGGTTCGGGCTCACGCAGGTCTGGCCGCCGTTGCGGAACTTGCCGGTCATCAGCCCGTCGACGGCGGCATCGACATCGGCGTCGTCGAAGACGATGAAGGGCGCGTTGCCACCGAGTTCCAGCGAGAGCTTCTTCAGCGTGTCGGCGCTGCGGCGGGCGAGGTGCTTGCCCACCGGCGTCGAGCCGGTGAAGCTGATCTTGCGCACGCGCGGGTCGTCGAGCCAGACGTCGACCACCTCGGCCGCGCGCTCGCGCGACGCGGTCACGATGTTCAGTACGCCTGGCGGCACACCCGCCTCTTCCGCCAGCTTGACCAGCGCCAGTGCCGTGAGCGGCGTGTCCTCCGCCGGCTTGCACACCACCGTGCAACCGGCGGCCAGCGCCGGCGCGATCTTGCGCGCGATCATCGCGGCCGGAAAGTTCCACGGCGTGACCGCCGCGACCACGCCCACCGGCTCCTTGAGCGCGAACATGCGGCGGCCTGAAACCGGTGCCGGGATCACTTCACCGTTGGCACGCGTCGCCTCCTCGGCGAACCACTCGACATAGCTCGCGGCATACGCGACCTCGCCGCGCCCTTCGGCGAGCGGCTTGCCCTGCTCGCGCGAGATCAGGCGGCCCAGGTCTTCCTGCTGCGAGACCATCAGGTCGTTCCAGCGCTTGAGGATCTGCGCGCGCTGCCTGGCCGGGACCGCGCGCCATGCGGGGAACGCCGCGTGCGCGGCTTCGAGCGCGGCGCGCGCGTCGGCGGCACCGCTGTCGGGGACGTTCGCGAACACGGCGTCGGTGGCTGGGTCGGTCACGTCAAAACGGCGGCCTTCCTCGGCATCGCACCAGCGGCCGATGTAGTTGCGGCCCGGCAGGAGTTCGTCACGGTGGATCGACAGTGGCATTTCAATGTCCTTGTTTCAAATGGTCGGCGATGGCCTGGCCGACGTCTTCGGTATGGGCTTGCCCGCCCAGGTCGGGCGTGCGCGGGCCGTGGGCGATGACGTGCTCGATGGCCTTCACGATGGCGTCGTGCGCCGCACGGCCGGCGCCCTGCCCTTGCGTCATGAAGTCGAGCATCAATGCGCCCGACCAGATCATCGCGATCGGGTTGGCGACGCGCTGGCCGTAGATGTCTGGCGCCGAGCCGTGCACCGGCTCGAACAACGATGGGAACTTGCGCTCGGGGTTGAGGTTCGCGCTGGGCGCCAGGCCGATGGTGCCGGTGGTCGCCGGCCCGAGGTCGGACAGGATGTCTCCGAACAGGTTGCTCGCGACCACGACGTCGAAGCGCTGCGGCTGCAGCACGAAGCGGGCACTGAGGATGTCGATGTGCTGCTTGTCGACCTTCACCTCGGGATAGTCCTTGCCGACAGCGTCGGCGCGGCCGTCCCACCACGGCATGCTGATCGCGATGCCGTTGCTCTTGGTCGCCACGGTCAGGCTCTTGCGCGGGCGCGAATTCGCCAGCTCGTAGGCGTAGCGCAGCACGCGGTCGGTGCCGAAGCGCGAGAACACCGACTCCTGGATCACGAATTCGCGCTCGGTGCCCGGGTACATCACACCGCCGAGGTTGGTGTACTCGCCCTCGGTGTTTTCGCGCACCACGAAGTAGTCAATGTCGCCGGGC
>JANOQS010000680.1:0-2911 GCA_031414975.1 Methylibium sp.
ACCGCTGCGCCCATGTGCCGACCGAACTCGACTGGCAGCCCGGCGACTTTCTGGACAGTGGCAAGGAGTTCATCCTGTGCTCGATCCACGGCGCCGCCTACGAGCCGCGCAGCGGCCGCTGTGCCGGCGGCCCGTGCGGGCGCAGCGGCCTGACGGTGATCGACGTGGCCGAACGTGACGGCCAGGTCTATTGGTATCCTTCCAAGGACACCCAACCCGCCTTCGCCGATTGACCCCACCGCGGACGCCGCCGCGCGGTGTTTCGACTTGAAGGCACAGAGCCCCCATGACACCCCAAGACGAATCCCCAGAGGCCGCGCTGGCCCGCAGCACACCGCTCAGCGGCGTGCTCGAACAGTTCGCCCACGACTACCTGAAAGACCGCCGCAGCGAACGCCGCTGGCGTCTGGTTTCGCGCCTGGCGTGGTTCGTGCTGTTCCTCGTCGCGATCGTCATGCTGATCGCTTCGCGCGGGGGCGCCAGTGCGCCGGTCGGCCCGCACACCGCGCTGATCGAAGTACGCGGCGAGATTGCCTCGGACGCCGAAGCGAGCGCCGAGAACCTGCTGCCCGGCCTGAAGCAGGCCTTCGAAGACACCGGCGCGCAAGCCGTGGTGCTGCGCATCAACTCACCCGGCGGCAGCCCGGTGCAGGCCGGCATCATTCACGACGAGATCGTGCGCCTGAAGGCGCTGCACAAGAAGAAGGTCTACGCCGTCGTCGAAGAAACCTGCGCGTCGGGCGCTTACTACATCGCCGTGGCGGCCGACGAGATCTACGCTGACAAGGCCTCGGTGGTCGGCTCGATCGGCGTGCTGATGGACGGTTTCGGCTTCCAGGGCCTGATGGAAAAACTCGGCGTCGAGCGCCGCCTCATGACGGCCGGCGAGAACAAGGGCATCGGCGACCCGTTCGGGCCGCTGTCGCCCAAGCACCGCGCCTACACGCAGGCGATGCTCGACCAGATTCACCAGCAGTTCATCAGCGTCGTCAAACAAGGCCGCGGCGCGCGCCTGAAGCAGTCGCCCGATACCTTCAGCGGCCTGTACTGGAACGGCGAGAAAGCGCTGCAGCTCGGCCTGATCGACCACCTGGGCAGCCTCGACTTCGTGGCCCGCGACGTGGTGATGGCCGAGGAGGTGGTCGACTACACGCCGAAGGAAAACGTCGCCGAGCGGCTGGCCAAGCGCTTCGGCGCGTCGATCGGTGCGGGCGCCGCGAAGGCCTTGCACAGCCTGGGCGGGCTGCGGTAGCGGCGCGGCCAGCGGTGGGCTTGATCGAGACAGACCCACCATGCGCATCCTGCTGGCCGAAGATCAAACCGAGCTCGCGACCTGGCTCAAGCGGGCGCTGGAGCAGGGTGACTTCCTCGTCGATTGGGTCGCCGACGGCCGGATGGTCCGGCGCTGCATCCGTGACACCCGCTACGACGCGCTGATCCTGGACCTGGGCCTGCCCGGGCTCGGTGGCCATGAGGTGCTGGCCGGACTGCGCGCCAACGATGTTCGCCTGCCGATCCTGATCCTGACCGCGCGCGACTCGCTGATCGAAAGAGTCAGCAGCCTCACCGAGGGCGCTGACGACTTTCTGGCCAAGCCGTTCGAGCTCGCCGAACTCGAGGCGCGGCTGCTGGCGCTGATCCGGCGTGCGCGCGGCAGCGAACATCCCCGCTTCGCCTGCGGCCCGCTGGTCTACGACGCCGGCACCCGGCAGTTCCAGCTCGGCCACGAGCCGCTGGTACTGACGCCGCGCGAACACGCGGTGCTGCGCGCGCTGATCCAGCACAGCGGCGAGCCGCTGTCCAAGCAGGAGATCCTGGAGCGCGTGTTCTCCGACGAACAGGACGTGCAGCCCGAGGCCATCGAGGTGCTGGTGCACCGCCTGCGCAAGCGCCTGGACTCAAGCCCGGTGCGCATCACCACCTTGCGCGGCCTGGGCTACCTGCTCGAAACCGGCGCGTGAACCTCGACGCCTGGCACCGCCTGAGCCTGCGGCGCACGCTGCTGCTGGCACTGCTGCCCGGCATGCTGCTGCTGGTGGGCGCCGAACTGTGGCTGACCTGGCGCACCTCGCTCGACGCCGCCAACGCCGCCTACGACCGCTCGCTGCTCGGCGCCATCAAGGCCATCGACGCCAACATCTCGACCGAAAGCGGCGGCCTGTCGGTCGAGCTGCCGTACCGCATGCTCGAGTTCTTCGAGCTGACGGCCAGCGGGCGCGTGTATTACCGCGTGGCCACCGAAGATGCGCTGGTCGAGATCGGCAACGCGGACCTGCCACCGCCGCCCGGCCTCTTGCTGACCGGCAAACCCCAGTTCGCCGACGCGCGCTACTTCGACGAACCGGTGCGCGTGGGCAGCTACGCGCGGGTGCTGGGTCAGCCCATCGCTTGGCAGAGCAGCGGGCAGGGCGGCGAGCAACGCGTGCTCATCCAGGTGGCCGAGACGCTCGGCTCGCGCAATGCCTTCACGCGCACCTTGGTGCTGCAGTCGGTGCAGCGCGACCTGCTGCTGGTGCTGCTGGCCAGCGGCCTGCTGGTGCTGGTCATCGGCTGGGCCTTGCGCCCGCTGCGGCGCCTGCGGGCCGAGGTGCAGGCGCGCGCGCCGCAAGACCTGGCGCCGGTGGACACCTCGCGCATCCCGGCCGACGTGCGCCCGCTGGTCGATGCCATCAACGACCACGTGGTGCGCAACCGCAACCTCACCGAGGCGCGCCGGCGCTTCATCGACGACGCCTCGCACCAGTTGCGCACGCCGCTGGCCACCTTGACCACGCAGGTTGGCTACGCGCTGCGCGAGCCCGACGCCGAACGTATGCGTGACGCCCTGGGGGCCGTGAAGGCGCAATTGGACGAGACCGTGCGCCAGACCAACCAGATGCTGTCGCTCGCACGCACCGACGCGGCCGATCTG
>JANOQS010000681.1:0-3718 GCA_031414975.1 Methylibium sp.
GGCAAAGCGCATCACCAGCTCTTCGACCCAGCCGCGCCGGGCCGACGCCAGCAGGCCCAGCAGCACGCCGAAGACGATGCCGATGCCGACCGCGATGACGCCGGCCGCAATGGAGTTGCGCGCCCCCACGATCAGCAGCGAGACGATGTCGCGCCCCAGGCTGTCGGTGCCGAGCCAGTGGCTGGCCGAGGGAAGGGCGAGTTTGTTGGGGATGTCGATCTCGGCCGCGACGTAAGGCGTCCACGCGAACGAGAGCAGCGCGGTTGCCAGCAGCAGCAGCACCAGCACGCCGCCGATCAGCATGCTCTTGTGGTGCAGCGCACGCGCGATGAAGGCGCTCATGACGCGCTCACTTTCAGCCGCGGGTCGACCACCGCGTACAGCACGTCGACGATGAAGTTGATCGCGATCACCGACGCGGCCAGCAGCATCACCACGTTGCGCACCACGCCCAGGTCGCGGTTGGCGATGGCCTGGAACACCAGCCGTCCCAGGCCGGGCAGCGAGAACACGTTCTCGATGATGATGGTGCCGGTCAGCAGGTTGGCGAATTGCAGCCCCATCACCGTGAGCACCGGCACGAGGGCGTTGCGCAGCACGTGGCGCCACAGCACGGCACGCCGGCTCAGGCCCTTGGCGCGTGCGGTGCGCACGAAGTCTTCGCGCAGCACGTCGAGCACGGCCGAGCGGGTGATGCGCGTGAGGATGGCGGCCTGCACCACCGCCAGCGCAATCGCAGGCAACACCAGCGACATGAAGGCCTCCCACGGGTCTTCGTTCCAGCCGGTGAAGCCGCCAGCCGAGAACCACTGCAGCTTCACCGCGAACAGCAGGATCAGCAGGATCGCGAACCAGAAGTTGGGCACGGCAAGACCGAGCTGGCTGGCCACCATCACGCCCACGTCGCCGGGCCGGTTGTGGCGCGACGCGGCGTACAGCCCCAGGCTGAGGGCGATGGCGGTGGTGAGCAGCATGGCCAGCACCGCCAGCGGCACGGTCACCACCAGGCGTTCGGCGATCAGCTGGGTGATCGGCGTGTCATACGAGATGCTGTTGCCCAGCTCCCAGGTGGCCAGCCCTTTCATCCACTGGCCATAGCGCACCAGCGGCGGTTGGTCCAGGCCGAGTTTGGTGGACAGGGCCTTCAAGGTCTCGGGGGTGGCGGTGTCGCCCAGCATCACCTCGGCGGCGTTGCCGGGCAGGATGTCGAGCACCACGAAGATCACCGCCGAGGCCACCAGCAAGGTGGCCAGGAAGGTGGCAAAACGCTTGAACAGGAAGATGCTGATGATGGGGCTCGGCGAGGGGCAATGAAGCGGAGCCGTGGCTGCGCGGGCCCCAATATGATGGCCCAACTCGGGCCACCGCAAGCGCTCAGCCCTTTCGGGGGTCCGACGGCAAGCTGATGCCGCGGGCGTCCAGGAATCGGGCCACGCTGCCCCGGGTCAGCGGGGTTGAAAGCACATCGTCGCAACCGGCCAGTTCGGCGCGCACCCGGTCCATGGGCCGCAGGGGCGCGGCCACCAAAACCAGCAGCACGGCACGGTCGCTGTCCGGCGCGCTGCCCCGGGGCAACCGGCCGCACAGGTTGATGCCGTTGCCGCCGTGGCCGTCGGACAGGTCGGCGAAGACGAAAGCCGCAAACAATGCCGGTGAGGCGCAGCGGGCGATGGCTTCGGCAGTGTGGGCCGTCGTATGAACAGTAAAGCCGAACGCCTGCAACAGGCTGCACAGCTGCTCGCTCTCGACGTTGGGGTCACCGACCACCAGCACCTCGGGTGCGCCGTCTGTCGCTTGGCGCGCGGCCTGTGGCCCGTTCCGCCGCTCACGGCGCGCGGCCGCGCGCCGCTCGGCACGCGACACCACGTCGGTGGCCCGGCGCCGGACAGGGGGTTCGGTCGGGTCGGGCGGGGCTACTTGCGGCGCGGGATGCAGTTCAGCGGGCTGCACCACATCGGCCGGCACCACATCGAGCGCCGCTGCGGAGTCGGTGCTTGGCTGCAGCACCGGCGGGGTCGCCGGCGAGACAAGGTCGCGCGGTGCCGACGTGCGCCGATCTGTGACGGGTTTGCCATGACGGGTCGGCACGACCCGGGGTCCGACGAGATCATCGAGCCACAAGGCGCCGCCCGAACTTCGTTTGACGCGCGGCTCAAGCGGCTGGCGGATGGTGTCTGCCGCGTCCAGATCGGCACGGCAGTTGGAGCAACTCATTGCTCCGTCGGCGTTGACGACCCGGCAGGCGGGACAATGGTTGATCAGCATCGAGGCTGCATTCTGTGCCCCGCAGCGGGTCCCGCGCAAGCACCCGATGTTGCACGTGCTCAACGGGTTTGAGGACAAGTAGGCCGAGTCGCATTCTTTTCCGCGGCAGCCCGGGGGAAGCCGTGTTTATCGCCGGCCGATGGGCCAGACTCGCGCCCACATTGATCTGAGGCCCTCCATGGACCACCGCACCGCCTCGCGCCGCAGCCACCTCGACGCGGACCCCCCTGAACGCCGTGCCGCCGCCAATGCGCGTGGCTTGTCCCGCGCCCTGCGTCTGCTCAAGAACCTGTGGGCGCGCCCGCTGGGGGTGCAGCGCCAGGGCCAGGGCTTGAAGCTCGTGCTGGTCGAAAGACGGCGCGCGCCATCGCCGGACGAGCCGCCCAAGCTGGCGCAGATTCGCACCGAGTTGCGTGAGCGGCTGCTCGGCCACAAGCACGCCCACGCTGCGCAGGTGATGCGCCACCTCGCGCTGGTGCACGATGAAATCGGCCGTGCCGGCTGGCCGGGTGTCGAGGTGCTGCCCGGGTCCGTGCTCGGTCTCGCGATGGTGCAGTCCGAGATGCTGGCCAGCGAGGGGCCTTCCCGAGTGATGACGTATGTCATCGAGCGCTTGCGCATCTTCAAGGTGGCGGCCGATGTGCGTGAAGAGCGCGAGCTGCGCGAGAAGCGTGCTGCGGCCGTGCGCGCCGCCGATGCCGCCGCCGATGCCGCCGAATCCGTGGAGTCTGGCCAGTATGAGCCCGCAGCGTGGGCCCGGTCGCTGCCGTCGCCCATGGTGATCCCCCATCGGCTCGCCTGACGGGGTGGCAAGCTGGACAGGGTTTGAGAAGGTGTCGTACAGGCTGACAATTTCAAGGGGCCCGTCATGCGTGTCAATGCCCGCCTCGACGACGCGGCCTGAGCGCTGAGGGCCTGTCGGTCAGGCGTGCAGCACCGGGCTGCGGATCAGGTGGTCGAAGGCCGACAGCGCGGCCTTGGAGCCTTCGCCGCTGGCGACGATGATCTGCTTGTAGGGCACCGTGGTCACGTCACCGGCCGCAAACACGCCGGGCAGGCTGGTGGCGCACTTGGTGTCGACGATGATCTCGCCGTACTTCGACAACTCCACCGTGCCGCGCAGCCACTCGGTGTTGGGCACCAGGCCGATCTGCACGAACACGCCTTCGAGCGCAACGCGGCGCTCCTGCCCGCTGGCGCGGTCCTTGAAGACCAGACCGTTCACCTTCGCGCCGTCGCCGGTGATTTCGGTCGTCTGCGCATGGGTGTGGATCTCCACATTCGCCAGGCTCTTGAGCTTGGTCACCAGCACCGCGTCGGCCTTGAGCTGGTCGGCAAACTCGACCAGGGTCACGTGCGCCACCACGCCGGCCAGGATGGGATTGGTGCGACGTATGACGGTGATGATCCGCGGGGCCAGCGCAAGGAGGCCGTGTCTGCATCGGCCAAGTAT
>JANOQS010000682.1:0-5131 GCA_031414975.1 Methylibium sp.
GGCTGCCGGCCACCTGGAGCACTGAATAGGTGTCGGAGATGAAATCAGTCCTGTTGGCCGTGACCGCGCCGGTACTCGCCTCCCTCGTGTTGCTCGGTGGTTGCGGCGGTGGAGACGACGATCGCTCCGGCAGCCTGACCGAATTAAGCGTCCAGCCGGCAGACATTGGCTGGACGACTGCGGCGGGATCGGCGTCCTGTTATGTAGGCCCGGCGGGCAATGTGAAGATCCTTGGCGGGGCGCCACCCTATCGCCTGACGGCCTCGTTCCCGGACCGGATTCTTGTCGCTGCGCAGGTCGATGACCTGGGCGGTGTCTTTGCGATCACCTTTGCTGCCGGGACCGGAGGCAGCTGCTTTGACCCTGGCAGTGTGACCGTGACGGACACCTTGGGGCGAACCATCTCGGTGACCTTGACCAACACGATCGGGTCATGATCGAAAGGGGCACCGTCGTCGGAGCCGAGCTCTGACCCGCCCCGTACCCGGGGACCAAGCCGCCTGACCTGCTGCGCTAGCATCCAGGGTCAGCCACCGGCCCGCCAGGTCGCACCCGACCGAGCGGCGAAGAAGTCCATGCATCCTCTCGAACCATGAAGCCGCTCGCCCTGGTCGGCATGCCCGGCGGCGGCAAATCCACTGTCGGCCGGCATCTGGCACGCAGCCTGCAGCTTCGATTCGCCGATTCCGACACCGAGATCGAGCGCCGCATCGGTTGCCCGATCCGCGTCTTCTTCGAGCGTGAAGGCGAAGCGAGTTTTCGCGACATCGAACAAGAGGTCGTCGGTGAACTGATCGCGCGCCAGGCCGGAGTGATCGCCACCGGCGGCGGCACGGTGCTGCGCGAAGCATCGCGCCACGCCTTGCACAGCCAGACGACGGTCGTCTACCTGCGCTCCACCCCCGAAGAGCTGTTCCGCCGGTTGCGCCACGACATGCACCGTCCGCTGCTGCAGGTGGCCGATCCGATGCGCAAGCTGCGCGACCTGTACGCCGAGCGCGACCCGCTGTACCGCAAGACGGCGCACTTCATCATCGAGACCGGCCGACCTTCGGTGCACACGCTCGTCAACATGGTGCTGATGCAGCTGGAGCTGGCCGGCCTGGTGCGGCCGGACCTGGTGCCGTCGTCGGTGGAGCCGCGGCCGCCGCCCTCCCGCTGACTTCAGGCCGCTGACCTCGGCCGACCTCGGGGGCGCACCGTACACTGGCGGCCATGTCATCCCATGACTCCGACACACCGATCATCCGCGTGCCCATCGAACTGGGCGAGCGGAGTTACGACATCCTGATCGGCTCGAACCTGCTCGACCAGGCTTCAGTCTGGGCCGGTCTGCCGAACGCGGCCAGCGCGGTGATCGTCAGCAACACGACGGTGGCGCCGTTGTACGCGCGCCGGCTGCAATCGGCGCTCGCTGCGCGGTACGCGAACCTGCGCGTGATCGAGCTCCCCGATGGCGAGGCCCACAAGGACTGGGAGACGATGAACCTCATCCTCACCACCTTGCTGGAGGCCGGCTGCGACCGCAAGACCGTGCTGTTTGCGCTGGGTGGCGGCGTGGTCGGCGACGTCACCGGCTTCGCCGCCGCGTGTTACATGCGCGGTGTGCCGTTCGTGCAGGTGCCCACCACCCTGTTGGCGCAGGTCGATTCGTCGGTCGGCGGCAAGACCGCCATCAACCACCCGCTCGGCAAGAACATGATCGGCGCGTTCTATCAGCCCCAGCGGGTGATCGCCGACCTCGATACGTTGCAAAGTCTGCCCCAGCGCGAACTGGTCGCCGGGCTGGCCGAGGTCATCAAGTACGGGCCGCTTGCCGATGAGGCGTTTCTGGACTGGATCGAAGCTCACCTCGCCGCCTTGCTCGCGCGCGACAAGCCCGCGCTGGCCCATGCCGTGCGCCGCTCCTGCGAGATCAAGGCCGCCATCGTCGGGCAGGACGAGCGTGAGTCCGGCCTACGTGCACACCTCAATTTCGGCCACACCTTCGGCCACGCCATCGAGACCGGCCTGGGTCATGGCGCGTGGCTGCACGGCGAGGCGGTCGGCTGCGGCATGGTGATGGCGGCCGACCTGTCAGCGCGCCTGGGGTTGATCCCGCGCGCGTACGCCGAGCGGCTGACGCGGCTGATCCACGCTGCCGGCCTGCCGGTCAAGGGTCCCAAGCTCGGCGCCGAGCGCTACCTGCAACTGATGCGGCACGACAAGAAGGCCGAGGCTGGCGAGATCCGCTTCGTCGTGATCGAAGGCTCTGGCCGGGCTGGCGTGCGGCCGGCGCCGGACGCGCTGGTGAAGCAGGTCATCGAAGCACACACCGCGTGAGCGCGGCGCTCGGGTCGCCCACGTCGTTTGATTCGCGCATGCTCCAGCCCTACGCCAGCCACCCGGGCCGGTCGCGCGGAAGGCGCCACCCCGAGCCCGCGGCCACCGACCGCGACGAGTTCCAGCGCGACCGCGACCGCATCGTCCACAGCACTGCCTTCCGGCGCCTCGTCTACAAGACCCAGGTGTTCCTCAACCACGAGGGAGACCTGTTCCGCACCCGCCTGACCCACTCGCTGGAAGTGGCGCAACTGGCGCGCTCGATGGCCCGCACGCTCGGCCTGAACGAAGACCTGGTCGAAGCGATTGCCCTGGCCCACGACCTGGGCCACACGCCGTTCGGTCACGCCGGGCAGGACGCGCTGAACGAATGCCTGAAGCGCGAGCACCCGAACAGCGACGGCTTCGAGCACAACCTTCAAAGCCTGCGCGTCGTCGACGAACTGGAGCAGCGCTACCCGGCCTTCAACGGCCTGAACCTCAGCTTCGAGACCCGCGAGGGCGTGCTCAAACACTGCTCCGCCCGCAACGCCCAACGTCTGGCCCAGGCCGAACCGGGGGGCGTCGCGCAGCGCTTCATCGACCACACCCGGCCGAGCCTGGAGGCTCAGCTATGCGACCTGGCCGACCAGATGGCCTACAACGCCCACGACATCGACGACGGTGTTCGTTCCGGCCTGCTGAAGCCCGAGCAGATGGGCCAGGTGCTGCTCGTCGCCCGCAGCCGCGAGTCCGCACTGCGCGAATTTCCCATGCTCGCCGGCCGCCGGCTGCTGTTCGAGACGATCCGCCGCACGCTTTCGGAGCAGGTGGCCGATGTGGTCGCCAGCACGGCGGCGCAATTGGTGCACCACCGCCCGCCCGACGCAGATGCGGCGCGCCGCATGCCGCTGCTGGTGACGTTCAGCGACACGATGGTGCAACACAGCCTGCAGCTCAAGCACTTCCTGCGCACCAACCTGTACCGCCACCCGCAGGTGGTGGACACCACCGACCGTGCCAAGACGGTGATCCGCGAGTTGTTCGACGCCTACCGCAACGAACCCGCCCAGATGCCCGCCGAGCACGCCCGCAGCGCGCGGCTGCACCGAGGTGTGGCCGACTACATCGCCGGCATGACCGACCGCTTTGCGCTGCGCGAACACCAGCGGCTCACCGGCCGCCGCCTGTTCGACTGAGGGCCTGGCCATGGCCCGCCTCGCCCGCCTGTCCGTCGGCGGCCAGTTGCACCTGATGATCCAACGGGTTCAGCAGGGCCAGGGGGTGTTCGCCGAGGCGGCCGACCGGCGCGTCTACCTGGACTGCCTGGCCGCAGCCGCTGCCAGCCTGGGCGTGGCAATCCACGCTTACGGTATGGCCGCCACCGAAGTGCGCTTGCTCGCCACCCCGCCGGACGCGCAGGCGCTGGGGCGCATGGTCCAGGCCGTCGGCCGGCGCTTCGTGGCCGGCTTCAACCGCCGGCACGGCCGCCGCGGGCCGCTGTGGGAAGGGCGTTTCCGAGCCACCATCGTCGAGCCGGTCACGTACTTCCTGCCTTGCCTTCGATTTGTCGAAGCGGGCGCCGACGGCCGGCCGCGGGAGCCGGGCGACGCGCAAGGCACACCCTGGTCCAGCGCCGAGCACCACGCCGGGCTGCGCAGCGACGCCTTCGTCACCGAACACGCGCTGTTCTGGTCGCTCGGCAACACACCCTTCGAGCGCGAGGCCGCCTACCGAAGCGCGATGCAAGCGCCCGTGCCACCGGCCGAGTTGGAGGGCATAGCAATTGCTTCTCTTCACGGCTGGGTGCTTGGCTCGCAAGCGTTCGAGCGTTTGCTGGCCGTTCAAAGTGGCAGGCGGCTGCGCCCGCTGCCGGCCGGGCGACCACCGTTGCCCACTACAAAACAGACGACGAAACCATCTGACCCCAATAAATAGTCGCTCTACTCGGCAGGCGCTTTATCAGGGACAGACCCTGATTAATTTGCTTGAGCGGATTGCTGCGGCGCAGTATTCTTTCAAGTCCTGATCTTCCCCTCGCGGAGAGCGCCATGTCCCAGACCATTCCCTCGGGCCCTTCCCCGGACGAAATCCTGCACTCCGCCGAACAGGGGCTGTACGACGCCAGCCGCGAGCACGACGCCTGCGGCGTCGGCTTCGTCGCCCACATCAAGGGGCTCAAGGCGCACAACATCGTGCAGCAGGGCCTCAAGATCCTCGAAAACCTCGACCACCGCGGCGCGGTGGGTGCCGACAAGCTGATGGGCGACGGTGCCGGAATCCTGATCCAGATCCCCGACGAGTACTACCGCGCCGAGATGGCCGCGCAGGGCATTCGCCTGCCGCCGCCGGGCGAGTACGGCGTGGGCATGATCTTCCTGCCCAAGGAACACGCCTCGCGGCTGGCCTGCGTGCAAGAGCTGGAGCGGGCCGTGAAGGCCGAAGGCCAGGTGCTGCTCGGCTGGCGAGACGTGCCGGTAGATGCCGAGATGCCGATGTCACCCACCGTGCGCGCCAAGGAGCCGGTGCTGAAGCAGATCTTCATCGGCCGCGGGCCCGACGTGATCGTGCCCGACGCGCTGGAGCGCAAGCTCTACGTAATCCGCAAGACCGCGTCGAGCGCGATCCAGGCGCTCAAGCTCACGCACTCGCGCGAGTACTACGTGCCCAGCATGAGCTGCCGCACTGTCATCTACAAGGGCCTGCTGCTGGCCGACCAGGTGGGCAAGTACTACAAAGACCTGGCCGATACGCGCGTGACGTCGGCGCTGGCGCTGGTCCACCAGCGTTTCTCGACCAACACCTTCCCCGAGTGGCCGCTCGCGCACCC
>JANOQS010000683.1:0-9104 GCA_031414975.1 Methylibium sp.
GGTGTTCAAGCAGCTCGACGAGGTGGCCAAGCCGGGCGCGAACCTGGCTACCAACACCTCGACGCTCGACGTCGACAAGATCGCCGCCTTTACCAAGCGCCCGCAAGACGTGGTCGGCATGCACTTCTTCAGCCCCGCCAACGTGATGAAGCTGCTCGAAGTGATCCGCGGCAAGGCGACCGCGAAAGACGTGCTCGCCACCGTGATGGCGCTGGGCAAGAAGATCAAGAAGACCTGCGTGGTTTCGGGCGTGTGCGACGGCTTCATCGGCAACCGCATGATCGAGCAGTACTCGCGCCAGGCCGGCTTCCTGCTCGACGAGGGCTGCACGCCGGCGCAGGTGGACAAGGCGGTCGAGAAGTTCGGTTTCGCGATGGGCCCGTTCCGCATGGGCGACCTGGCCGGCAACGACATCGGCTGGGCGATCCGCAAGCGCCGCTACCTGGAAAAGCCACACATGCGCTACAGCAAAACGGCCGACCTGCTGTGTGAGCTGGGCCGCTACGGCCAGAAGACCAGCGCCGGCTGGTACGACTACGTGCCGGGCAAGCGCGATGCGATTGCCTCGGCCGTCGTTGTCGACATGCTCGAGAAGCACCGCACCGCGCAAGGCATCAAGCCGCGCAAGATCGGCGATGAAGAGATCGTGCAGCGGCTGGTCTTCTCGCTCGTCAACGAAGGCGCCAAGATCGTCGACGAGGGCATTGCGATGCGCGCCTCCGACATCGACATGGTCTACCTCACCGGCTACGGCTTCCCGCTCTATCGCGGTGGGCCCATGTGCTACGCCGACACCTTCGGCCTGTTCAACGTGGTCGCCGCGATGAAGCGTTTTGCCGCCAACCCGAACGACGACGCCGAGTTCTGGAAGCCCGCGCCGCTGCTGGCCAGGCTCGCGGCCGAAGGCAAG
The DNA here is from genome assembly GCA_031414975.1 of Methylibium sp. GTDB lineage: Bacteria > Pseudomonadota > Gammaproteobacteria > Burkholderiales > Burkholderiaceae_C > LGRD01. Next base: position 911 of record JANOQS010000683.1, read on the forward strand.
ACCTTCAGCTGACCCCCCTCATTCGCACCTGCCGGAGAACCCCATGACCCAAGCCGTGATCGTTTCCACCGCCCGCACCCCCCTCGCCAAGAGCTGGAAGGGCGCCTTCAACATGACGCACGGCGCCACCTTGGGCGGCCATGCCGTCAAGGCCGCGGTCGAGCGCGCCGGCATCGAGGCCGCCGAGGTCGACGACGTGATCATGGGCTGCGCCAACCCCGAGGGTGCCACCGGCGCCAACATCGCGCGCCAGATCGCACTGCGCGCCGGCCTGCCCATCACCACCAGCGGCATGACAGTGAACCGCTTCTGCTCCAGCGGCCTGCAGACGATCGCGCTGGCCACGCAGAGAATCATCGCCGGCGAAGGCGAGGTGTTCGTCGCCGGTGGTGTGGAGAGCATCTCGTGCGTGCAGAACGAAATGAACACCCACATGATGGCCGACAGCTGGCTCAAGGAACACAAGCCCGAGATCTACTGGAACATGCTGCAGACGGCCGAGCAAGTGGCCAAGCGCTACAAAATCGGCCGCGAGCGCATGGACGAATACGGCGCCGCGAGCCAGCAGAAGGCCTGTGCCGCACAAGAGGCCGGCAAGTTCAAGGACGAGATCGCGCCGATCACCGTGACGGCAGGCATCGCCGACGCGGTGATGGGCCTGCGCACCAAGGAAGTGACCGTCAGCGCGGACGAAGGCCTGCGCGCCGGCACCACCGCCGAAGGCATTGCCGGCATCAAGCCGGCCATGCCCGGCGGTGTGATTTCGGCCGGCAATGCGAGCCAGTTCTCCGACGGCGGTGGCGCCTGCGTGGTGATGAGCGAGCAGCTCGCCTCCAAGCGCGGCCTCAAGCCACTCGGCCGCTTTCTCGGTTTTGCGGTGGCCGGCTGCGAGCCGGATGAGATGGGCATCGGCCCGGTGTTCGCCGTGCCCAAGGTGCTCAAGCGCCTGGGGCTGACGGTGGCCGACATCGACCTGTGGGAGTTGAACGAGGCCTTCGCCGTGCAGGTGCTGTACAGCGCCGACACCTTGGGCATTCCGATGGACCGCCTGAACGTCAACGGCGGCGCGATTGCCGTCGGCCACCCGTATGGCGTGAGCGGCCAGCGCTTGACCGGCCATGCGCTGATCGAAGGCAAGCGCCGCGGCGCCAAGCGCGTGGTCGTGACCATGTGCATCGGTGGCGGCATGGGCGCAGCGGGTGTGTTCGAGGTGCTGTGACGGACCTTTGCCGTGCCGGCCACGCAGCCTTTGCAGCGACGCACGGCCCCGTTGATCGGCAGGCGCTTGCACCGGCGGCACCCCCTGCGCGGCTTGCACAGCTTGCGCCTGGGCGGTGCCGCACTGCTGATTTGTTGCGGCGCTGAACTGGCCTGGGGCCAGGCCGTCAAGCGCGACCCGGCCGTACCCGCCGATGCGTATTGCACCGAAATGCTCGTCGCGTTGAACCTGGCGCTGGCAGCGCGCAAGGTCGACGCCTTGCTGGCAGCGTCGAACCTCTTTGAGACGGGCCAGTGCGTCGGGCGCAGCGAAGCACGCTCGCTCGAGTTTCTGGCCCAGGCCGCGCGCAGTGGCAGTGCGCTGGGGGTGCGCCGCATGGCACGGCGCTTTGCGCTCGGACAGGGTGTGTCGCAGAGTTATTCGAATGCCGGCGCGTGGCTGGCCGGCAAGGGCGGCTCGAACGAGCCGCTGCAAGCCTGGGACTATTCGATCGGCTACGCGTATGCGGTTTTGAGCGAGGTGCTGGCGTTGGTGCAGTACCCTGCCGGCGACCGGTACGGCGCGAGCGAAGCGGCCTTCGTGCTTGAAGTCAACGCGCTGCGTGCGCGCCAGATCAGCCTGAAGCCGACCGTCGAAGGCGTCGGCCAGCAGACCGAGCTCTACGCCGCTCTGGCCGCGGCGTTCAACGCGCGCCTGCCCGAGGTGGTGAAGACGCTGCCGTCGCCCGAACCGAAGTTGCTGGTGAATGCGCGTGTGGCCATGCCGGTGGCGCTGCGCTTCAAGGGCGGCGGTGCGATCGACGTGCTCGAAGACGAGCCCATCCTGAGATGACTTGAGCTGACTTGAGGTAACCCGATGACCTACCGCCGCACGGCCGACTTTCTGCTCTACGACTGGCTGAACGTCGAAGCGCTGCGCCAGCGCACCCGCTTTGCCGACCATTCGCGCGAGACCTTCGACTCGGTGCTCGACATGTGCGAGCGCCTCGCGCGCGAGAAGGTGGCACCGTTCAACCGCCTGGTCGATACCGAAGAGCCGTGGTTCGACGGCAACCAGGTTCACCTGCCCGAAGCCAGCCACGCGGCCTCACGCGCTTATGCCGAGTCGGGCATGCTGGCGGCCGCGCAAGACTACGAGTGGGGCGGCATGCAGTTGCCCTGCGTCGTGGAGATGGCGGCCAACAGCTTCTTCTCCAGGGCCGGCATCGGCGTCGGCGGTGCCGGCATGCTGACCAGCGGCAACGCCAACCTGCTGATGGCGCACGGCACTGAACTGCAGAAGCATGTGTTCGCGCGCAACGAGTTCGGCGGGCGCTTTGCCGGCACCATGTGCCTGTCCGAACCGCAGGCCGGCTCCAGCCTGTCCGACATCGCCACGCGCGCCGTACCCGACGGCGCTGACTTTGCCTCCGACCCGCTCGGCCCGCGCTACCGCTTGCGCGGCAACAAGATGTGGATCTCCAACGGCGAGCACGAGCTGACCGAGAACATCATTCACCTGGTGCTGGCCAAGATTCCGGGCGCCGACGGCAAGCTGGTGGCCGGCACGCGCGGCATCTCGCTGTTCATCGTGCCGAAGAAGCTGGTCGATGTGAACGGCGCGCTGACCGGCGAACGCAACGACGTGGCGCTGGCCGGGCTGAACCACAAGCTCGGTTACCGTGGCATCCCGAACACGCTGCTCAACTTCGGCGAGGGCAAATTCCCGGTGCGCGCGGCCGCGGGCGGTGGCATTGACGGCGCCGGTTCCGGCGCCGTGGGCTACCTCGTCGGCCAACCGGGCGAGGGCCTGCGTTGCATGTTCCACATGATGAACGAGGCGCGCATCGCCGTCGGGCTGGGCGCCACGATGCTCGGTTATGCGGGCTACGAGGCCAGCCTCGACTATGCGAAGAACCGGCCGCAGGGCAGACCGGTGGTAGGCAAGGGCGGCAAAGACGCCAACCAGCCGCAGGTCCGCATCATCGAACACGCCGACGTGAAGCGCATGCTGCTGGCGCAGAAGAGTTACTGCGAAGGCGCGCTGGCGCTCGAGCTGTACTGCGCGCGCCTGGTGGACGAACACCACACCGGCACCGCCGACACCGCCGCCGAGGCCGGCGTGCTGCTCGAGATGCTGACGCCGATCGCCAAGAGCTGGCCCAGCGAGTGGTGCCTGGAGGCCAACAGCCTGGCGATCCAGGTGCTGGGCGGTTACGGCTACACGCGCGACTTTCCCGTTGAGCAGTACTGGCGCGACAACCGGCTGAACATGATCCACGAGGGCACGCACGGTATCCAGGCGCTCGATCTGCTGGGTCGCAAGGTGGTGATGAACGGCGGCCAGGGGCTGCAGATGCTGGCCAGCCGCATCAACACAACGATCGAGCGCGCGCTGGCCCGGCCCGACGTGGCCGACCTGGCCGAACACGCCAGCGCGCTCGCCGCGGCGCTGAAGCATGTGGATGGCGCGACCCAAGCCGCCTGGGCCACCGGCCAGCCCGAAGAAGCGCTGGCCAACGCCACGCCCTACCTGCAGGCCTTCGGGCACACGGTGCTGGCGTGGGTGTGGCTGGACGTGGCGCTGTGCGCGCAGGCGCGCTTGTCGGATGCACATGACGTGGACGCGGCGCTGCTGCATGGCAAGCTCGCTGCCTGCCGCTACTTTTTCCGCTACGAGCTGCCGCGCATAGTCGCCTGGCTCGGCGTGGTCGAAACTCGCGACGACACTTGTCGCAACATGGAAGAAGCATGGTTCTGAAACTTTCCACCTCGCGCCTTGCAGCGCTGACCTGGGTGCTCATCTTCGGCGGCATGCTGATGCTGGCGCTGGGGCTGGTGGTGCGCCGCAGCGACGCGGCGCTCGGGTGGGGCATGGCCGGGGGGTCGGTCGCCGCCATCGTGGTGGGCGTGGTGCTGGTCTGGGTGCGTTCGCGCAGGGAAGGCGGCGCCAAGCCATGATCTTCGGCAGCGTCATCGTGCGCGCGCTGGCCTTCTGGCTCGCGGTCGGGTGCGTGCCGCTTGCGTGGGCGCAGACGTTCCAGTTCCCGACCTACCGCAGCGCGGCCGAAGTCGATGAAGCCTGCCAGCGCCTGCTGGCCGACCAGAAGCAGACTGAAGCGCACCTCACCGAGTGGCCGACGGACCGCGCCGCCACCTTGTTGCCCGAACTCGATTCGATGCTGCGCCGCTATGAAGACACGCTCGGCCCGCTGGCCCTGCTGGCCGGCGTGCACCCCGACAAGGCCATTCGCGACGCCGCCGACGCCTGCGAGGTGAGCTACCAGGCCTTCAACAGCGCCTTCTTTCAGAACGCCGGCATCCACGCCTTGCTCAAGCAGGTGCAGCCGGCCGACGAGATCGACCGGCGCATGCAACGCGACCAGCTCGATGCCTTCGAAGACTCGGGCGTGGCTCTGGCACCCGAGGCGCAGGCACGCGCGCGCGAGATCAATGTCGAGATCACCCGCCTGGGCCTGGACTTCGAACGCGCCGTGCGCGAAGACAAGACCCAGCTCGCCTTCAGCGCCGCCGAGCTGAGGGGCGTGCCGCGTGCGGTGTGGCAGCGCGCGCCGCGCGATGCCCAGGGCCGCTACCTGCTCGGGCTGGACAGCCCCACCTCGGTTCCGGTGATCCAGGGCGCGCGCAACCCGACCACGCGCATGCGCATGTGGCGCGCCTTTCAGAACCAGGGCGGCGCCGGCAACCTGAAGACACTGGCGCAACTGGGCCAGTTGCGGCGCGACTATGCGCGCCTGTTCGGCTTCGACTCGTATGCTGACTTTCTGCTGCGCCGCCGCATGGCGCAGAACGAAGCGCAGGCGCTCAGGTTTCTCGACGGCGTGAAAGCGGCCGTCGCCGAGCGCGAACTGGCCGACCTGGTGTTGCTGCGTGCGGCCAAGGCACGCGACCTGAAGAAGCCCGCGTCGGCCACCGTGCTGCAGCGCTGGGACGTGGCGCACTACACCGAGCGCGAGCGGCGCGCGCGCTTTGCGGTGCGGCAAGACCAGTTTCGCGCCCACTTCCCGCCCGAGGCGAGCCTGAAGTTCGTCTTCAAGCTCGCCGAGACGCTGTTCGGCGTGAAGTTCGAGCCATTGCAACAGACCTTGTGGCACGCCGACGCGCGCGCCTTCACCGTCCCCGACAGCGCGACGCGGGCCGTTATGGGCACGCTGTTCGTTGACCTGTAGCCGCGCGCCGACAAGTACAACCACGCGGCGGTCTGGTCGTTCCGCAATGTTTCGACGCTGGCGCAGCGCAGCCCGGCGGCCGGCCTGGTGGTCAACTTCAATCGGCAGGGGCTGTCGATCGACGAACTCGAGACGCTGCTGCACGAGTTGGGCCATGCGCTGCATTCGCTGCTGTCCAACACGCGCTACGCATCGCAAGGTGGCACGAGCGTGGTGCGCGACTTCGTCGAAGCGCCCTCCCAGATGCTCGAAGACTGGGTCTACGACCCCGACGTGCTGAAGCTGTTCGGCCAGGTGTGCAAGGCCTGCAAGCCGGTGCCCGCTGCGCTGATCGCCAAGGCCGACAAGGCGCGCCAGTTCAGCAAAGGCATTGCGGTGGCGCGCCAGCACCTGTATGCCAGTTTCGACCTGGCGCTGACCGGCAAGGACGCGCCGGAACCGTTGGCGCAATGGGCATTGATGGAGGGCGCGACACCGCTGGGCCACGTCGATGGCACGATGTTCCCGGCCGGCTTTGCCCACCTGGCCAGTGGTTATGCGGCCGGCTACTACGGCTACCTGTGGAGCGAGGTGCTGGCCGAAGACCTGCGCACCGCCTTCAAGGGCAAGCGGCTCGACGCCGCGACCGGCCGCCGCTACCGAGACAGCGTGCTGGCCCATGGCGGCGAGCTGGCTCCCGAGGACTTGATGCGCCAGTTCCTGGGCCGGCCCAGCGACAGCCGCGCATTCTTCGACGCGCTGAAGCAGCCCTGATCAAGCAAGCCGACCGAACCGATCAACCCGAAAGGACGTTTCCCGATGAGCACCCCGATCCAGAAACTCTTCGACCTGAGCGGCAAGACCGCACTGGTCACCGGCGGTTCGCGCGGGCTGGGCCTGCAGATTGCCGAGTCGCTCGGCCAGGCCGGCGCGCGCATCCTGCTCACGTCGCGCAAGGCGGCTGATCTGGAAGAGGCCGCGGCCCACCTGCAGGCGCAAGGCATCGACACCCGCTGGGTCGCCGCCGACGTGAGCCAGCCGGCCGAGATCGCCCGCGTGGCCGACGAAGCGCTGCAGCGCCTGGGCGACATCGACATCCTCGTGAACAACGCCGGCGCCACTTGGGGCGCGCCGGCCGAAGACCACCCGCTGGAAGCCTGGGACAAGGTGATGAACCTGAACATCCGCAGCATCTTCCTGATGAGCCAGGCCGTGGGCAAACGTTCCATGATCCCGCGCCGCCAGGGCCGCATCATCAACATCGCGTCGATTGCCGGGCTGTCGGGCAACGGGCCGGAGATGACCATGGTCGCCTACAACACCAGCAAGGGCGCGGTCGTCAACTTCACGCGCGTGCTGGCGGGCGAGTGGGGCAAGCACAACATCAACGTCAATGCGCTGGCGCCCGGCTTCTTCCCGAGCCGCATGACCCAGGGCACGCTCGACCGCTTCGGCGTGGACGGCCTGGCCAGCCACGCACCGCTGCGCCGGCTCGGCGACGACGACGACCTGAAGGGCGCGGCGCTGCTGTTCGCTTCCGCCGCCGGCAAGCACATCACCGGGCAGATCCTGGCGGTCGACGGCGGCGTCAGCGCCATTCACGGCGCATGAAGTTCAAGGTCCACATCCCGTTCGTCGAGCACCTCGGCTTCGAGTTGCTGCGATTCGAAGACGGCCAGGCACAGATCGCGCTGACGCCGAAGGACGAGCACCTGAACAGCTGGAACGTGCTGCATGGCGGTGTGAGCATGACCTTGCTGGATGTGGCGATGGCGCATGCGGCGCGCAGCGCTGGGGTGTCGTCCAACGGCACTGCAAAGAACACACCCGACCCGCGCGGCGTCGTGACGATCGAGATGAAGACCAGCTTCATGCGCCCCGGTGTGGGCCGGATCGTCGCGCACGGAAAGCTGCTGACGCAGACGCCGACGATGGCCTTCTGCGAGGCGTCGCTGGTCGATGCCGATGGCGTGCTGGTGGCCCATGCCACCGGCACATTCAAGTACTTGCGCGCGCTGCCGGTCGGCGAGCGCAAGGTCCAGCGGCTCAATGCTTCGGACTAGGAGATTCCCATGACTGAGATGAACAAGCAGATCCTGCTGGCCTCACGCCCCGAAGGCGAAGCCAGCGCCAGCAATTTTCAACAGGTCGAGACACCCGTTCCCGCCGACCTGGCCGAAGGCCACGTGCTGGTGCGCCACCACTACCTGTCGCTCGACCCCTACATGCGCGGCCGCATGAGCGAGGCCAAGAGTTACGCGCAGCCGCAGCCGCTGGGCACGGTGATGATCGGCGGCACGGTCGGCGAGGTGCTGCTGTCGCGCCATGCCCGCTACAAGGTCGGCGACAAAGTCGTGGGCATGGGCGGCTGGCAGCAGTACAGCGTGGTCGATGCCGAGCGGCCGGGCGCGCTGCGCAAGGCCGATACCACCCACATTCCGCTCTCGGCCTACCTCGGCGCGGTCGGCATGCCGGGGGTCACGGCCTGGTACGGGCTGGTCAAGATCTGCGACCCGCGACCCGGCCAGACGGTGCTCGTCAGCGCCGCCAGCGGTGCGGTGGGCAGTGCGGTGGGGCAACTCGCCAAGGCGCGCGGCTGCCGCGCGGTGGGCATTGCCGGCGGCGCCGACAAGTGCCGCTACGTGGTCGAAGAACTCGGTTTCGACGCCTGTGTGGACTACAAGGCACACGCCGATCCGAAGGCCCTCTACAACGCGCTGAAAGACGCCACGCCGGACGGTGTGGACGGCCACTTCGAGAACGTCGGCGGCGCGATCCTCGATGCCGCGCTGGCGCGCATGAACGCCTTCGGCCGGGTTGCGCTGTGC
>JANOQS010000684.1:0-12479 GCA_031414975.1 Methylibium sp.
GTGACGGCCACCACCGCGCAGTGCGGGTCGAGCTGCAGTTCGAGCACCAGATCGTCGGGCATGGCCTTGCTGAACGTGGTTCCGGGCACGTCCCACGTCAGGTGATATTCCTCGCGCGGGTCGCAGCAGATGACTTCAAAGTCCAGCGCCAGCGCCATCTGCGCCACGCTGCGTGACAGCTGCCCGGCGCCGATGATGAGCAGCCGCCAGCGCGGGCCGAACAGCGCACGCAGGGTCGTGCCATCGAAGGTGAACGTTTCGCCGCGCGACGCGGGATCGATCCTCACCTGTCCGGTGGCGAGGTCGAGCTGGCGCGCCTCCAGCACGTGGCGTGCGGTGCGGGCCAGCACCTCGTCGAACCTCTGCGTGACGGCCAGAGGCTCCTGCTCCAGGCGCAGGTTGCCGCCTCAGGGCAGGCCGAAGCGCGCTGCTTCTTCCTTGCTGACGCCGTAATTGATCAGCGACGGTTTGTCCACGCGTTCACCCTGGCGCACGCGGTCGATCAGGTCGTCTTCGACGCAACCGCCGGAGACCGAACCGACCACCAGCCCGTCGCCGCGCATCGCCAGCAGCGCACCGGGCGGGCGCGGCGCCGAGCCCCAGGTTTCGATCACGGTCACCAGCCACACCGGATGGCCTTGCGCATGCCAGTCGCGCGCCTGGGCGAGCACCTGAAGGTCGAGACTGTCCATCGAAGTTCTCCTAGCGAGACAGCAAGTAGATCACGGCGATCAGCAGCACCGCGCCCCCTACCCACCACAGGGTCTTGTTGCTGCCCGCGGCGGCAGGCACCGGCGTGGCAACAACCCCAACGGCAAGCACTTCGGCCGGCGCCAGCGCGGCTTCGAAGGCCTTGAAGAAGTCTTCGGCGATCTTGCCCGCCGCCGCGTCGATGAGCCGCGAGCCGACCTGCGCCAGCTTGCCGCCCACCTGCGCGCGCGCCACGTAGCTCAGCTGGGTCTGCTGCCCTTGTTCGACCAACGACACATCGGCAGATCCCTTGCCATGCCCGGCCACGCCGCCCTGGCCGTCGAAGTGGATCGTGTAACTGTTCGGCGGCTTCACGTCGCTGAGCTTCAGGTTGCCCTTGAATCGGGCGCTGACCGGGCCGACCTTGACCGCCATCACGGCAGCGAAGCCATCGTCGCCGACCCGCTCCAGCGATTCGCAGCCGGCGATGCAGCCCTTCAACACCTCCGGGTCGTTGAGCGCGGCCCAGGTCTTGCCGATCGGCGCCGGTATGAGTTTTTCGCCTTTGAGTTCCATGGAGATGATTTCATTGAAGTAGGAAAGATGGGGTGCGCGCCGGTTGGCGCAAGGCCGTGGCCAGGTCGGCCAGGCTGGCCAGGTTGTGCACCGGCAGGAATCGGTCGACATGCGGCAGCAGCGAGCGCACGCCCGCCGCGCGCGGCTCGAAGCCGTCGAAGCGCAGCAGCGGGTTGAGCCACACCAGTTCGTGCGCAGCGCGGTGCAGTTGCGCGGCCACCTGGCCGAGCTGGCCGTCATCGTCACGTTCCAGGCCGTCGGTCACCAGCAGCACCGCGGCGTTGGCGCCGAGCACACGGCGCGCCCAGTGGCGGTTGAAGTGTGCCAGGCAACTGGCGATGCGCGTGCCGCCTTTCCAGTCGTGCACCTGCGCGTCGGCATGCTTGAGCGCCACGTCAGGGTCGCGGTGCTTGAGGCTGCGGGTGATGTTGGTCAGGCGCGTGCCGAAGGTGAAGGTGTGGACCTTCAGGTAGCGCCGCGTCAGGCCGTGCACGTAGTGCATGAACAGGCGGGCGTAGCGGTCCATCGAGCCGGAGATGTCGAGCAGCACGACGATGGTCGGCACTTCGGTGCGCGGCTGCGTGAAAGCCGGCGTCAAGGTCTGCGGCTGGCGCGCCATGTGCAGCAAGGTGCTGCGCAGATCCAGCGTGCCGCGCGTGGCCGCTTCATGGCGACGCCGGCGAACAGGGTGCACCGGCAGCGGTGCGCGTTCGGCGAGCTTCTTGGCCCATTCGTATTCAGCCGTGGTCATGCTTTCGAAGTCGGCCTGTTGCAGGCGTTCACGTTCGCTGAAGCTGAACTGGGTTTCGAACTGCACCTCTTCCTTGGCCGTCTGGTTCGCCGGGTTGGGCGCCTGCGGTTTGGCCGGGGCGGCAAGCGCTTCGGCCAGGCGGTTGGCGCGCGGCGGGCGGTGCTTTTCGCCGCGGCCGGTGATCTTGGGCAGCAGCAGGTACATCAGCTGCTCCAGCAGCTTGGGGTCGCGCCAGAAGGCGTCGAACGCGGCGTCGAACAGCACCTGCTGCTCGTGACGGTCGAGCATCACCGCGCTGAGCGCGGCATGCACGTCGTCGCGCCGGTTCAGGCCGACGACCTCGATGGCCGCCAGTGCCGCGAGCACGCGGTCCGGCCCGATCGGCATGCCGGCCTTGCGCAGCACGCGGGCGAAGTGGACGATGTTTTCGGAGATCATCTGACGATCGAGGTGAGCCGCTTCATTCCAACAGCGCTCGCGCGCGGAGCTCATCGAGCAGCTTGGCGGTATCGCCGCTCTGCAGCTTGACGATGTCGTCCTGGTACTTCAGCAGCACGCCCAACGTGTCCTGCACCGTCGCCGGGTCGAGGCGGATGGCGTTGAGCGCGACGAGCGCATTCGTCCAGTCGATGGTCTCGGCCACGCCGGGTGCCTTGAACAGATCGAGCGTGCGCATGCGCTGCACGAACTCCACCACCTGCACGTACAGCCGCTCCGACGCGCCCGGTGCCTTCAGCCGCACGATGTCCAACTCGCGCTCAACGCTCGGGAAATCGACCCAGTGGTACAGGCAGCGGCGCTTCAGCGCGTCGTGAATCTCGCGCGTGCGGTTGCTGGTGATGATGGTGATCGGCGGCGCCGTGGCGCGGATCGTGCCGAGTTCGGGCACGGTGATCTGGTTCTCGGCCAGCACTTCGAGCAGGAAGGCGTCGAAGGGTTCGTCGGCACGGTCGAGTTCGTCGATCAACAGCACCGGCGACTGCGCTTGTGTCAGCGCCTGCAGCAGCGGGCGCTCGATCAGCATGTTGCGGGCGTAGAGGTTCTGGGTCAGGCGTGTCTTGTCTGTTTCATGCACCGCCTCGGCCAGGCGGATCTCGATCATCTGCCGCGCCACATTCCATTCGTAGGCCGTCTGCGCCACGTCCAGCCCCTCGTAGCACTGCACGCGCAGCAGCAAGGTGCCGAGCGCGCGCGCCAGCGTCTTGGCGAGCTCGGTCTTGCCGACGCCGGGTTCGCCCTCGACGAACAGCGGACGCTGCAGCTTCAGGCTCAGGAACAGCGCGGTCGCCAGGCGCCGGTCGCAGACGTAGTTCTCGGTGGCGAGCAGGGTGATGACTGCGTCGACGGAGTCAGGGAGCTTCAATGCGGGGGGCGTCATGTCACAAGTGTCGCTTCAAAAGTCGGAGCCGCGTTTGCGCAGGCCGAGGCCATCAGCTTGCCGATGTGGTTGGCCTTGCGTTGAAGGGCCGGATACGCCCCCACGCCGCACGATCAGGCCGGTGGGGTGCTTTGCGCAGCGAGGTAAAGGAGGAGGGCCGGTCTCTTTCGGCCCGGGGGAGTGTGCCCGGACGCAAACAGTCCAGTGGACTGTTTGCGCCTGGCGCACGCCCGGGGCTCTGTCTCCGGGCACTCGCGGAGCAGAGTACCCCTGCGGCCTGATCTCGCGCCGACCTCGCCGGACCTCAGCGTGCCAGTGCTGCCGCCACCGCGCGCGACGCCATCACGCTGATCATCGACGCCCGATACGCCGCCGAACCGTGCATGTCGCTGTTGATGTCGGTCGCCGGCACGACCACGGCCTTGGCGGCTTCGGCCGTGAAGCTCTTGCCCAGCGCCGCTTCCAGTTCGGCACAACGGAACGCGCAGCCCTTGGCACCCGTCACGGCCACGCGCACTCCCCCCGCCCCCTGGCTCACGAACACGCCCACCAGCGCAAAGCGCGACGCCGGCTGCTTGAACTTGACGTAGGCGGCTGTCTTCGTAATCGGGAAACTCACTGCGGTGATCAATTCGCCCGGCTGCAAGGCCGTCTGGAACAGGCCGGTGAAGAACTGGTCCGCCGCAATCGAACGCTTGTTGGTCTGCACCGTGGCGCCCAACCCGAGAAGTGCGGCCGGGTAGCAGGCCGCGGGGTCGGAATTGGCGACCGAACCACCGATCGTGCCCATGTTGCGCACCATCTGGTCGCCGATGCCGCCGGCCAGTTCGGCCAGCGCGGGGATGGCCTTTTGCACCTCGGCCGAGTTGGCGACGCTGGCATGCGTGGTCATCGCGCCGATGGTCACGCTGGCGGCATCGACCTTGATGCCTTTCAGGTCGGCAATCCCGCCCAGGTCCACCAGCACTTCACTGGTGGACAGGCGCAGCTTCATCGCCTGGATCAGGCTCTGGCCGCCGGCCAGGTAGCGCGCTTCGCCCTTGTAGGCGGCAGCGGCGGCATTGCGGTCGGCGGGGCGTTGGTAGTCGAAGGCGTACATGTTGGATGCTCCTTGATGTTCAGCGGTTGACGGCCAGCCACACGCGCTCGGCGGTGGCGGGCATCGCGATGTCGCGCACGCCCAGCGCATCGGTCAGCGCGTTGATGAAGGCCGGTGGCGAACCGATCGCCCCCGCCTCGCCGCAGCCCTTCACGCCCAGCGGGTTGTGCGTGCACGGCGTGTTGGTGTGGGCCAGCACGAAGCTCGGCAAGTCGTCGGCGCGCGGCATCGTGTAGTCCATGTACGAACCGGTCAGCAACTGGCCCGACTCGACGTCGTACTGGCAGCCTTCCATCATGGCCTGCCCCAGCCCCTGGGCAATGCCGCCGTGCACCTGGCCCGACACGATCATCGGGTTGACGATGTTGCCGAAGTCGTCCACCGCGGTGAAGCGATCGACGCGGGTCACTCCGGTGTCGGGGTCGACTTCGACCTCGCACACGTAGCTGCCCGACGGGTAGGTGAAGTTGGTCGGGTCGTAGAACGCGTTCTCGTTCAGGCCCGGCTCCAATTTGTCGAGCGGGTAGTTGTGCGGCACGTAGGCGGTGAGCGCCACCGAGCCGAACGGGACCTTCTTGTCGGTGCCCTTGACCTTGAACTCGCCGTTCTCGAACTCGATGTCGGTGTCGGCCGCTTCGAGCAGGTGGGCCGCGATCTTCTTGCCCTTGGCGATGATCTTGTCGACCGCCTTCACGATGGCCGTGCCGCCGACCGACAGCGAGCGGCTGCCATAAGTGCCCATGCCGAAGGGCACGCGGCCGGTGTCGCCGTGCACGATCTCGACCGCTTCGACGGCAATGCCGAGCTTGGCCGCGACGACCTGTGCGAACGTCGTCTCATGCCCCTGGCCGTGGCTGTGCGAGCCGGTGAACACTGTCACCGTGCCGGTCGGGTGCACGCGCACTTCACCGGCTTCGAACAGCCCGGCACGCGCGCCCAACGCGCCGGCGATGTTGCTCGGCGCCAGCCCGCAGGCCTCGATGTAGTTGCTGTAGCCGATGCCGCGCAGCTTGCCCTTGGCCTTGGAGGCCGCCTTGCGCGCCGGGTAACCCGCCACGTCGGCCAGGTCCACCGCCTTGTCGGTGTGCGCCGCGTAGTCGCCGATGTCGTAGGTCAGGCCCACTGGCGACGCAAACGGGAACGTGGTGATGAAGTTCTGGCGGCGCAATGCGATCGGGTCCACGCCCAGGTCGCGCGCCGCCGTTTCGACCAGCCGCTCGACGACGAAGGTGGCTTCCGGCCGGCCGGCGCCGCGGTAGGCATCCACCGGTGCGGTGTTGGTGAACACCGCTTTCACCTCGGCGTAGATCGCCGGTGTCTTGTACTGGCCCGACAGCAAGGTGGCGTACAGGATGGTCGGCACGCTCGACGCAAAAGTCGACAGGTACGCGCCCATGTTGGCGATGGTCTTCACGCGCATCGCGAGGAAGTTGCCTTGCGCGTCCATCGCCAGTTCGGCGGTGGTGGCGTGGTCGCGGCCGTGCGCGTCGGTCAGGAACGATTCGCTGCGATCGGCCGTCCACTTGATCGGCCGGTTGACGCGCTTGCTGGCCCAGATGAGCGCCGTTTCTTCCGGGTACAGGAAGATCTTGGAGCCGAAGCCGCCGCCCACATCCGGCGCGATCACGCGCACCTTCGATTCGGGCAGGCCGAGCACGAAGGCGCACATCAACAGCCGTTCGACGTGCGGGTTCTGGTTGGCCACGTAGAGCGTGTAGCTGTCGTCATGGCGCGTGTACTGCGCATTCGCGGCGCGCGGCTCCATGGCGTTGGGGATCAGCCGGTTGTTGGTGAACTCCAGCTTGGTGATCTTGGCGGCGGTCTTGAACGCGGCGTCGGTCGCGTCCTTGTTGCCGTGGCCCCAGTCGTAGCAGACGTTGCCCGGCACGTCGTCGTGCACCGACGACTTGAAGCCGTCGGCGCTGCTGATGTCGATCACCGGCGTGAGCTCTTCGTAGTCGACCTCGATCAGCTCGGCGGCGTCTTTCGCCTGCCACTGCGTCTCGGCCACCACCAGCGCCACCTGGTCGCCCACGTGGCGCACCTTGCCTTGGGCCAGCACCGGGTGGGCCGGCTCCTTCATCGGCGTGCCGTCCTTGCTGTGGATCAGCCAGCCGCAAGGCAGCCCGCCGACCTTGGCTTCGGCCAGGTCGGCGCCGACGAAGATCTGCACCACGCCGGGAGCCTTCAGCGCCGCGGCGGTGTTGATGGACTTGATGCGTGCATGCGCGTAGGGCGAACGCAGGAACACGCCGAAGGTCTGGCCGGGAAACACCACGTCGTCGGTGTACTGGCCGGCGCCGGTGAGAAAGCGGTAGTCCTCGCGGCGTTGCAGCGGCTGGCCGATCGGGGACACGTTCTTGACTTCGGACATATCGGTCATGGTCGTCTCCTTCGGCTCAGGTGGTGGCGCCGACTTTGCCGCTCTGGCAAAGCTGGATCGACTTGACGATGTTGTGGTAGCCGGTGCAGCGGCAGATGTTGCCTTCCAGCCCCTCGCGGATTTCCTGCTCGTTGGCCTGCGGCTTGTCTTTCAGCAGTTGCACCGCCGACATCACCATGCCCGGCGTGCAGAAGCCGCATTGCAGCCCGTGGCATTCGCGGAAGGCGGCCTGCATCGGGTGCATTGTTCCGTTCTGGGCCAAGCCTTCGATCGTGGTCACCGCGCCGCCCTGGGCCTGCAGCGCCAGCATCGAGCACGCTTTGACCGCCCTGCCGTTCAGGTGCACGGTGCAGGCACCGCATTGCGCGGTGTCGCAGCCCACGTGCGTTCCAGTGAGTTGCAGCTGCTCGCGGATCAGCTGCACCAGCAGGGTTCGCGGGTCGACGCTGGTGTTGATGGACTTGCCGTTGACCGTCAAAGAAAGGGGAATGCTCACGGGTGTCTCCTGTGAAACGGGGTGCGAATGATGAGACCGAGGACCGATCTGCATCGCATTGTTCGAGCAACCGCAAGCACCGCAAAGCGCAGGCGTTCCCCTATGAATGATTGTGCATAGGAAGGGCGTTCGCGATACCGGGTGTTTGCCTGTGCATGGAAGGAGCAGTTGCTCCCACGGTGGCTCCCGCCACCCCCTCAACGCGCCGAAAAGCCGTGCCTCGCCAGCACCGCCTGGCCGGCCGGCGCCAGCACGAAGTCGATGAACCCCTGCCCGGCCACCGACGGCGGGTTCATCAGCGAGATGCCGTAACCCGCGCTGACGTTGATGGCCTCGGGCACGTTCACCACCCGCAGCGCCGGCTCCTCGCGCTGCGCCAGCACCGCGTTGGTGCAGTGGGTGATGAAGATGTCGGCCGCGCCCTGCGCCACCAGCATGCCGTAGACGTTGCGGTTGGCCGGCGGCGGCGGTGACTGCGGCCCGCCGGTCAGTTGCAGCGCCTTGGCGCTGAGCGTGGCGAAGGCGCCGGATGCGCCCGGTGCGCCGGCTTGTTCGATGCGCTCGAACACTTGCCAGGCGTAGTCGCCCGACGGGTCGGCCCTGGGCGTGGACGTGCCAATTCTGATGGCCGGGTCGAGCAGCCGCTGCACCAGGGTCTCGGGCGTGACCTCAATGCCCGGGCGCACCAGCGCGCACATCGTGTTGCGCGTGAAGCGCTGGACCGGCTGCGCCTTGCCGGCCGCATGCAGCGCCTGCGGGTGTTCCATGTTGGCAGACGCGAACACATGGGCCGCCTCGCCGGCCAGCAGCCGGTCTTTCAGCAGGCCCGACGCGCCGAAGGTGAAGCGCAGGCGCACGCCGGGTGTCTGCGATTCGTAAGCCTTGGCGGCATCCGTCAGCGCGGCGCGCAGGCTGCCGGCGGCGAAGACCGACACCTCGGTGATCGGCGTCGGCGCCTGAGTTTGTGCCGGTGCCGCACCGATGGCGGCCGCTGTGAGCGCCGCCATCAGCAGGCTCGGTGCGAATGCGCGCATGGCCTACCTGGCCGCATTCGGGAAGAACAGTTGTTCGCCTTCTATCTTGTAGCTCGCGATCGTGGCCTGCCCTTCTGCCGACACCACCCAATCGGCAAACGCCTGCGCCAGCGCCGTCTTGGTGTGCGGGTGCCTGGCCGGGTTGACCACGATCACGCCGTACTGGTTGAAGAGCTTGGTGTCGCCCTCGACCACGATGGCCAGGTCGCCGCGGTTCTTGAAGCTGAGCCAGGTGCCGCGGTCGGCCAGCACGTAGCCGTTGCCGGCCGAGGCCATGTTCAGCGCCGGGCCCATGCCGCAGCCGCACTCCTTGTAGCCTGCCACCTTGCCCACCGGCGTGTCGAGCCCGGCCGCTTTCCAGTAGCGCAATTCGGCCGCGTGCGTGCCGCTCTTGTCGCCGCGCGAGATGAACGGGGCGCTGGAGCCGCCGAGCTTGCCCAGGGCGGCAATCACGTCCTTGCCCTTCACGCCGACCGGATCGGTCTTCGGGCCCAGCACGATGAAATCGTTGTACATCACCGGCAGGCGCTTGATGCCAAAGCCGTCGGCGACAAACTTCTCTTCGGCCACTTGGTCGTGCACGAACAGCACGTCGGCGTCGCCGCGGCGGCCCATGTCGAGCGCCTGGCCGGTGCCTTGGGCGACGACGCGGATGTCGATGCCGCTGGCCTTCTTGAACGCCGGTAGCAGGTGCGCGAACAGACCCGACTGTTCGGTGCTGGTGGTCGACGCCATCACGATGAACTTGTCTTGCGCACCGGCCGCACCGGCGAGCGCCGCCAGCCCTGCGGCCACCGCCCACGCTTTGATTCCACGCTTCACTCCACGCTTCACACCACGATTCAAGCCAAAGACCATGTCAACTCTCCTTTAAGAAACAGTTCGGCCCGCCCCTCCACCGGTTCACTGAAGAACTGGGCGGTGGCTTGGTCCAGCAGGATTTCGCCGCGGTCCAGGCAGACCACGCGGGTGGCCAGGCGCTTGGCCTGGCCGAGGTTGTGGGTGCTCATCACCAAGGTCATGCCTTCGGCGGCAAAGGCCGCGAGCACCGTCTCGACCTCTTTCTTGGCCGACGGGTCCAGGCTCGCCGTCGGCTCGTCGAGGAACAGGATCTGCGGGCGCACCGCCCAGGCGCGCGCCAGCGCCAGGCGCTGCTGCTGGCCACCTGACAAGGCCCGCGCCGGGCGCCCGCGCAGGTCGGCCAGGCCGACTCTGTGCAGCGCCTGCTCGGCACGCGCGGCGCGTTCGACGGCAGGCACCCCTGCCAGCCACAAGGCCACGCGCAGGTTGTTCCACACCGACAGGCGCAGCACGAACGGCTTCTGGAACACCATCGCCTGCACGGCTTTCGAGTCGGCGAGTTCGCGCTTGCCCTGGTGCGCCAGCAGGCCATGCAGCAGGCGCAGCAAGGTGGTCTTGCCCGAGCCGTTGGCGCCGACCAGCGCGATGAAGTCGCCACGGTGCACGTCGAGCGCCACCTGGTTCAAGGCCTGCACGTTGCCGAATCGAACCGACGCATCGCGCAGTTTCAGCAAGGGCCGCAAGACGTCGCTCATCGCACCCCCGCCAACGCCGACCCCTGGCCGCGCTGGATCAGCCCGATGCCCAAGTTGATCAGCCCCACCACCGCCAGCAGCACCAGCCCCAGCGCCATCGCCAGCGGCAGATCGCCCTTGCTGGTTTCGAGCGCGATCGCGGTGGTCATCACGCGCGTCACGCCGTCGATGTTGCCGCCGACGATCATCACCGCGCCGACCTCGGCAATCGCGCGGCCGAACGCGGTGAGCAGCACCGTGACCACGGCCCAGCGGTCGTGCAGCAGCATCAGCAGCGCGCACATCAGCGGGCCGGCGCCCATCGACAAGAGTTGGTCACCGCCGTCGCGCAGGCTGTCGCCCACCAATTGGCGTGACAGCGCGGCGACGATCGGCAGCACCAGAATCGTCTGCGCGATCACCATCGCGGTCGGCGTGAACAGGATGCCCCAGGACCCGAGCGGCCCGCTGCGCGACAGCAGCAGGTACACCACCAGACCCACCACCACCGAGGGCAGCGCGAGCAAGGTGTTCAGCACCATCAGCAACAGCCGGTGGCCGGGAAAGCGCGCCACCGCCAGCCACGCACCGCCGAGCAGACCGAAGCCGGCCGCGAACAGGCAGGCCAGACCACTGACGCCGAGCGACAGCAAAACGGTGCGGACCAGAACGGCATCGGCATGAACAACCAGGTCGAGGGCGGTGCGGACACTCTCCCCCAGGGAACTCATTCAACAATCTCTCTCATACTGCTGATTCTCAATGCCGATCGAACCCCCGACCATATGAACAACAATGCATAGGGTGCACCTGACCTACCTGCTGTCCGGCACTGCCGACGCGCGCCAGGACCTGCACCACCCGCTGGTGGCCATGCTGGCGGCAGTGCATCAAACGGGGTCGATCTCGAACGGTGCCAAGCAGCTCGGCCTGTCGTACCGCCATGTGTGGGGCGAACTGAAGCGCTGGGAAAGCGAGCTCGGCCAGACCCTGGTGGTGTGGGTCAAGGGCCAGCCGGCGCGGCTGTCGCCGTTCGGCGCCAAGCTGCTGTGGGCCGAGCGCCAGGCCCAGGCCCGGCTGGCGCCGCAGATCGAAGCGCTGCGCAGTGAACTGGAGCGGGCGTTCGCGATCGCCTTCGATCAGGGCGCCGGCGTCATCACGCTGTACGCCAGCTTCGACGAAGCCTTGCCGCGCCTGCGCGCTTTGGTGGGCCAGCGCGACAAGCTGCACCTCGAGATCCAGTTCACCGGCAGCGTGGACGCGCTCGCCGCGCTCAACGAAGGGCGCTGCCTGTTGGCGGGTTTTCACGCCATCACGCACGCCGGGCCGCGCTCGCCCACGGCCAAGGTCTACCGGCCGATGCTGAAGCCGGGCCGCCACAAACTGATCGGCTTTGCCGCGCGCACGCAGGGGCTGATCGTGGCGCCGGGCAACCCGTTGGGCATCCACTCTCTGGCCGACCTGTCACGCCCCGGCCTGCGCTTCGTCAACCGCCAACGCGGCACCGGCACGCGCGTGGTGCTGGAAGAATTGCTGGCCGGTGCGCAGATGGCGCCGGCGCAGATCGCCGCGTTCGACACCACCGAACCCTCGCACCAGGCCGCCGCGCAGGCGGTGGCCAGCGGTGCGGCCGATGTGTCCTTCGGCATTGAAGCCGCCGCCCACGCGCGTGGCCTGGGCTTCGTGCCGCTGGTGCAGGAGCAGTATTTCCTGGCCACCCTGGCCGAGCATCTGAACGACCCGCAGGTCAGCACCCTGCTGGCCGCGCTGCGCGCGCCCGAGTGGACGCAGGCGCTGAACGCAATTCCCGGCTACCGTGCCGAGCGCAGCGGCGAGGTGCTGTCGCTGCGCTCGGTATTGCCGTGGTGGAGTTACCGCAAGCCGAAGCATTGAACTGTGGGGAAGGAGCCGACGATGTTGAAGTGCGTGCCGTTCGCGGCCTTGATGTGCGTGCTGCTCGGAGCGGCCACGCTGCCGGCGCGGGCGCAAGGGGAGCCTGAGGTTGCCAGCGCCGAATCGTCGGCGCCCGCGCCGGCCGCCGCGCTGCAAGGCAAGGCGCTGCTGGCCGCGTTGCGGCGCGGCGGCTACGTGCTGTATTTCCGCCACACCGCCACCGACTTCTCGAAGAACGACGCCGGCATGAAGGGTTATGACGACTGCGAGAACCAGCGCCTGCTGTCCCCGCAAGGCCAGCGCGACGCGACGCAGATCGGCCAGCGCATTCGCGCCCTGCGCCTGCCGGTCGGCGAAGCGCTGGCCAGCCCGATGTGCCGCACCTTGGACCACGCGCGACGGATGCTGAAGAACGTGACGCCGCGCAACGACGTGCGCGAGGTGCAAAGCGGTGACTACGCCGGCCTGAAGCGTCTGCTCGCCTCCCCCGTGCCGCGCGGCAGCAACCGCTGGATCGTCGGCCACGGCACACCGTTCCGCACCGTCGCCGGGCCGCCGCATCTGGCCGAGGGCGAAGCGGCGGTGATCGAACCGGGCGGCACGCGCTGGACGGTGGTGGCGCGGATCTCGGTGGCGGATTGGGA
>JANOQS010000685.1:0-5969 GCA_031414975.1 Methylibium sp.
CGATCGGGTGGCCCAGCGCGATCGCGCCACCGTTCGGGTTGGTCTTGTTCATGTCGAGTTCCAGCCCGCGTGCCACCGCGATGGCCTGGGCCGCGAAGGCCTCGTTGCTCTCGATCACGTCCATCTTGTCGAGCGTGAGCCCGCTTTTCTTCAGCGCCAGCCTGGAGGCCGGAATCGGCCCTTCGCCCATGATCTCGTTGGGCACGCCGGCCACCGCGTACGACACCAGCCGGGCCATCGGCTTGTGGCCGGCGGCGGCCGCCACGGTGGCGTCGGCCAGCACGAAGAAGGCCGCACCGTCGTTGATGCCCGAGGCATTGCCGGCCGTCACCGAACCGCCCTCTTTCTTGAACGCCGGCTTCATCTTGGCCAGCGTTTCCATCGTGGTGCTGGCCTTCACGTGTTCGTCGGTGTCGAACACCACCTCGCCCTTCCGGGTCTGCTTGACGATGGGCACGATCTGCGACTTGAAGCGGCCTTCGGCAATCGCCACCGACGCGCGCCGGTGCGACTCGACCGCCAGCGCGTCTTGCTGCTCGCGCGTGATGCCCCACTTGGCCACCAGGTTCTCGGCCGTGATGCCCATGTGGCCCACGCCGAACGGGTCGGTGAGCGTCGCCACCATGGTGTCGATCAGCTTGGTATCACCCATGCGTGCGCCGGTGCGCATGGCAGGCGACAGGTAGCCGCCGCGGCTCATCACCTCCACGCCACCGCCCACGCCGTAGTCGCAATCACCGAGCAGGATGTTCTGCGCCGACGTGACGATGGCCTGCAGCCCCGACGAACAGAGGCGATTGACCGACATCGCCACCGACTCCATCGGCAGCCCGGCCTGGATGGACGCGACCCGCGCCACGTAGGCAAAGCGGCTTTCGGTCGGAATGGTGTTGCCCACGGTCACGTAGTTGATGGCCTTGGGGTCGACGCCGGAGCGCTTGACCGCCTCCTTCATCACCGTCCCGGCCAGTTCGGCCGGCTCGATGTCGGCCAGCGAACCCCCGAAGGTGCCGATCGCCGACCGCGCCGCCCCCAGCACCACCACATCACGCTGGCTCATGCTCATCTCCTTGCAGGTTGAACCACCTCGGGCCGGAGCCGGCGCCCGTGGGACGGCGTCAACCTTACGCCACTTCCAGACCAGCGTCGAGAGGCTCGCAGGCCACGCCTGCGCTACCGCAAAGTGTGGTCAGTTTGCACCAGAGTTGGGCATCCCGCACGTGCGGGCCGCCGACGTGGACGACCCGCCGATTCGATGCCGATATAAGTGGCTCGCGCCGTCAGCGCCCTGCAACGAACCCCATGGAACATGATCTCGCGCGATCGGATCTGCCGCTGAACGCGGTGCACGGCACGACGAAGTACTTCTTCTCGGGCGGCATGGTCACCTGCGTTCTGGGCGCCGTGGCGGTGGCCCTGGCGCCGGTGCCCATGCCGGGCTGGCCGATGCGCGGTGGGCTGGTGCTGGCGTGGCTGGCGCTTGCCGCGCTGATGGGCGCCATCACCTTGCGCGGCCGCGACACGTGGTCGGCCCGCTTCGTGGCCGGCTCGGCCCTGCTCTGCATCGCCCTGCTGTTCGTGCTGGCCTACGCCACCGGGCAGGGCCTGCGCACGATCAGCCTGGGATTCATGGCCTTGCTGATCTGCCTGGTGGCGCTGCTGGCCGGCCTGCGCTACGCCCTGGTGCTGTGGCTGGCCGGCCTGGCCGGCGTGCTGATGCTGGTGTGGCTCGAAGCCGAGCGCCTGATCGACACGGCAGCGTCCATCGCCCGCGCGCCGCCGTCCGACGCCGTGATCGCGCAGGCGCTGCTGCTGGCCGGCGGGCTGGCAGCCGGCGTGCTGATCGTGCATGCGTCAGCGCGGTCTCGGCGCGACGTGGAAGCCCGTGAACGGCAGTACGCCACCTTGCTGTCGGCCGCGGCCGATCACTTCTGGGAACTCGACCACGAGTTGCGCTTCGTGCAGGTGCAGGACACGCGCGCGCCGGTGCAGAAGACGGTGCCGCCCAGCCACGCCGGCCGGCATCCCTGGGAGCTGCAGAACGTCGACATGCTGCCCACGCAGCGCGAAGCTCATTTCGCCGACTTGCGCGCCCGCCGCCCCTTTGACAATGTGCAGACGCGCCGTGCCGGCGCGCTGGGGGGCACGCGCCACTTGAGCATCAGCGGCCGGCCACGCTTCAGCGCCGACGGCAGCTTCATCGGCTATTGGGTCGTGGGCCGTGACGTGACGGCGCTGGTGGAGCACCAGGCCGCACTGGTGCATGCGCGCGACGAAGCCAAGGCCGCCAGCCGCGCCAAGAGCGCCTTCCTGGCCAACATGAGCCACGAAATCCGCACCCCGCTGCACGGCCTGGTGGGGATGGCCGAGCTCGCACGCGACCCGGCCACCCCCGAGCCGGCGCGGCGCGAGTACCTCGACCGCATCGGCGAATGCGCGGCGGCGCTGACAGCCATCATCGGCGACGTGCTCGACTTGTCCCGCATCGAAGCCGGCAAGTTGCAGATCGCCAGCGCCGACTTCGATCTGCACGAACTGATGAACTCGCTGCAACGCGGCTACGACATGCTCGGCCGCGCGCGCGGGCTCGACTTCGGCGTGGAAATCGACGCCGCCCTGCCGCGCTGGGTGCGCGGCGACGCCGTGCACCTGCGCCAGATCCTGTCGAACTACCTGGGCAACGCGTTGAAGTTCACGCAGCACGGCAACGTGTCCCTGAAGGTACAGCGCAGCGCCGGCACCCTGACGCGCTTCGAAGTGCACGATACCGGCATCGGCATCAAGGCTGCCGACCAGGCGCTGCTGTTCCAGGCCTTCACTCAGGTCGACGACACACGATCGCGCCGCTACGAGGGCACCGGCCTGGGTCTGTCGATCTGCCGCGAACTGGCGGAGCTGATGGGCGGCAGCGTCGGCCTGATCAGCGAACCGGGCCACGGCAGCTGCTTCTGGGTCGAGTTGCCCTTGCCGCCGGGGCAGGCGGTGAGCGAAGGCGTCGCCGAGCCCGTGGCCAGCAACACCACCCTGGCCGGCCTGTGGGTGCTGCTGGTCGAAGACAACCCGGTCAACCAGATCATCGGCAAGGCCCTGCTCGAGCGCTGGGGCATGGTGGTCGAGCTGGCCGTCGATGGCTTCCAGGCGGTCAGCGCCGTCGAACGCGCCGCCACCGCCGGGCGCGTCTTCGACCTGGTGCTGATGGACCTGCAGATGCCCGGCAAGAGCGGCTACGAAGCGACCACCGAGCTGCGCGCCCACTGGGACGCCAGCGCGCTGCCCATCATCGCGCTGACCGCCGCGGCGCTCGACTCCGAACGCGCCGCCGCGCTGGCCGCCGGCATGGACGATCTGGTGACCAAGCCGATCGACAGCCGCCGGCTGCAGTCGGTCATCCTGCGCGTGCTGAAGGGGCCGGCCGCCAGCCTGTAGAGTGCGCGGCGACACGTCGTCCAACGCACCATGGCCAACCCGTACTACGACCCCTCCAAACCCCACCATCGCAAAGACGGCTTCCAGAACGTTCACACC
This sequence comes from Methylibium sp., assembly GCA_031414975.1. Taxonomy (GTDB): domain Bacteria; phylum Pseudomonadota; class Gammaproteobacteria; order Burkholderiales; family Burkholderiaceae_C; genus LGRD01. Next base: position 3,526 of record JANOQS010000685.1, read on the forward strand.
GAGTTCACGCCCAAGGGCCTGGCCGAGGTGCTGCGCTGGCGCCTGAATGCAAGCCGCCGCGGGCTGCCGCCGCCACCCCAGGCGCCCACGCCCACGGTGCCCCCGGACCTCGACTTCCTGCACCACAACGCCAAGGCCGCGACGCAGATGCAGCCCTGCATCACCTGGATCGGCCACGCCACCGTGCTGGCGCAGCTCGGCGGGCTGACGCTGCTGACCGACCCGGTCTTCTCGGAGCGCGCCTCGCCCTTGGCGCGCGTGGGGCCCAAGCGCCACCAGCCGCCGGGCCTGGCCACCCACCAGTTGCCGCATGTCGACCGCCCGCGGCCTGACCGACCGCTTGACCACGCTGTGGGGCGGCTTCGCCGTGTTTGCACCCGACTGCCACCTGTTCTATGCCGGCGACACCGGCTACTCGCGCGACTTCAGCGACATGCGCGCGCACTTTGCGCACCGGCAAGGCGTGGAGCAGGGCGGCGGTTTCGACATCGCGCTGCTGCCCATCGGTGCCTACGAACCGCGCTGGTTCATGGCCACGCAGCACGTCAACGCCGAAGAGGCCGTGAAGATCCACCACGACCTAGGAGCGTGGGCAAAGGTCGTCGGCTGCAACGCGCGAGAAACCGGCACCGCCGGGTATCACCTCCTGCGCCCAGGGGGAAGACCCTGGGCTTGTCGGCGCTCCCCCGCGGCACTCGGTTTTCGCACGTTTCGCTTCGACGCCTTCTGCCGCCCACGCTCCTAGGCGCCAAGCGATCGCTCGCCGTGCACTGGGGCACCTTCGAGCTGAGCGACGAGGCGCTGGACGAGCCGCCCCGTGCGCTGGCCGATCAGCGCCGCACGCAGGGCGTGCCCGATGACGATTTTTTCGTGATGGCGATCGGCGAGACGCGGCGCCTGCCTCGCCGCTGAGCCGCGCTGCACATCAGCCCATTTGAGGTCACGCCATGCCCGCCATCCACACCCTGCGCACGATCCGGATCGCCGAACGCCCCAACCTGATCTGGGTCGAGCTCGAGACCGACGACGGCCTGACCGGCCTGGGCGAGTCGTTCCGCGGCGCCGAGGCGGTCGAAGCGGTGCTGCACGAGAGCGTGGCGCCGTGGCTGATCGGCCGCGACGCGCACCACATCGAGGCCGTCTCGCGCCACCTGATGGCGCCCTACCTCGGCTTCAACAGCAGCGGGGCCGAGGTGTGCGCCGCCAGCGCCGTCGACATCGCGCTGTGGGACCTGGCCGGCCAGCGCCAGGGTGTGCCGACTTACGTGGCCCTGGGCGGTGGCGTGCGCGACCGCATCCCGGCCTACAACACCTGCGCGGGCTACGCCTGCAACACCCGCGGCACGGCACGGCGCGACATCGGCGCCGACCGGTCCTTACGACGACCAGATCGGATTCATGCGCGACGCGGGCACGCTGGCCGAGAGCCTGCTGTCCGAGGGTTACGCGGCGATGAAGATCTGGCCCTTCGACGTGTACGCCCCGGCCAGCGGCGGGCAGCTCATCACCCTGGCCGATCTGAAGGCCGGGCAGGGGACCGCGATGCGTGGCTCGGCGGCTTCATCCGGCTCTGCACCAGTCACCAGCCCATGGCTGACTCGCCTGCCACAGTGGCGAGAGCGCTGCTTTCAGGCAGTGCGTGTGCCACAGGCCTGGCTGCCGCGCAGTTTGAGCGCCGGAATTGCCGCAATCCACCAAGGACCGCCAAGCCAGCCAAACCGAGCGCCAAGGCCGGCATCTCCGGCACGGCCGAGATCTGCACGGAATCGATGGCCAAGGTGGAAGTCACGTTGTAGTCGCTCACATCGACCACGCCGAAGCCCACCACGTGCGGCCCGTTGGTCAGGAATGCGGTGCTGAAACTCGCGTATCCCGTGCGGGCGTTGTTGTCGAACGTACCGGGCAAGGTTGCGTCGCCCGGGTTCGCCAGCCGGGTGATGGCGCCGTCAACGATCAGGAAAGCGTAGTCGGCGCCCTCGCCCTCACTGGTGCCGAAGTCCCACTGGAAGTTCAGCAGCTCGCCTGCGTTGGCGTTCACCATCTGGAATGCGGCAGAACCCTCGGTGGCCTGAATCGCGTTCAACGCATCGGGGTCGAGCGCGCCAGCAGCCAGGCCGAGAAAGGCCTCTACTTCAGCGGCTTCGGCGGCGGCCGAGCCCGAGCGGTTGCGAGCACCGGCGGCTGCGGGAAAGTCGTCCTCGAACGCTGGCGACGCGGTCGTCAGCCATAGCTGGGCGACTCCCGCGGGCGCACTCCCCAGCGTGAACGCGCTGGCATCACCCAGCGTGCTCCAGCCGCTCAGGCCGGCTTCGAAACCGCCGTTCACCACCTGGGCCTGGGCCGCCATCAGCGGGGCACACAGCCACATTCCCGCGAGGTATCGAGTCGTCATGTTCATGCTCACTCCGAATCAGGACTTTTCACTTGATTGGCGACGATCCTCA
>JANOQS010000686.1:0-2182 GCA_031414975.1 Methylibium sp.
GAAGTAGGTTTCGTTGTACGGCCCCGGCGTGAGCAGCACCACCCGCGGTGGTTCGTCGGCCTTGGGGGCAGAGCGCAACAGCGACTCGCGCAGCGCGTCGAAGAACGAAGCCAGGTGCTGCACCCGCAGTTCGCCGAACAGCTGCGGGAACACGCGCGACACGACGAGCCGGTTTTCCAGCGCATAGCCCATGCCGGAAGGTGCCTGCGTGCGATCGCTCACCACCCACCAGCGCCCGTCGGGCGAACGCGCCAGGTCGGCCGCGTACTGGAACAGATGCTTGCCGCCCGGCGGGCGGATGCCCTGCACCTGGTGCAGGAAGCCGCTGTGGCCGAAGATGACCGAAGGCGGAATCGCGCCCGAGCGCAGCAGGTCTTGCGGGCCGTAGATGTCCACCAGCACGCGGTTGAGCAGTTCGGCGCGTTGTGCGATGCCGGCTTCGATGACGGCCCATTCGTCGGCCGACAGCAGCAGCGGCAGCGGGTCCACCTGCCAGGGCCGGTCGGCGCCCTGCTGGTCGGCGTAGACGTTGTAGGTCACGCCGTTCTCGCGGATCTCGCGCTCCATCAGCGCGAGCGTGTCGGCCACCTCGGCGCCAGCCCGGTCGGCCAGCGAGTGCATGAAGGTGTCCCAGTGGCGCCGCAACTCCTGCGGGCCGGCCAGCAGTTCGTCGTAGCGGCCCTGCAGCGCGGAATAGCCCGAAAGCAGGCCGCCGACCGGTCGGGCTGGGGGGTCGCCCGAAGGCGCTGTGCTGCTTTGTTGGCTTTGTTGCTGCATGGTTGCCCGCACACGTTTACCTGACCGCAGACCCCCGTGCTGCGCGGGATGTTACCGCGTGCCTACACGGTGGCGCGCCTCAGGTCGAGCGTGAACGGGAAGTTCGGGTTGCGTTCGTCCTTGGGCAGCGCCATCACGCCGGGGGTGTGGCCCATGCGGAAGAAGCGGTTCAGGCGGCGCGCCTCGGCCTCGTAGGCGTTGACGGGGAAGCTGTCGTAGCTCAATCCCCCCGGGTGCGCCACGTGGTACTGGCAGCCGCCCATCGAGCGGCTCATCCAGGTGTCGACCACGTCGAAGACCAGCGGCGCATGCACGCCGATCGTCGGGTGCAATGCCGATGGCGGGTTCCACGCGCGGTAACGCACCCCGGCGACGAACTCGCCCACCTTGCCGGTCGCCGTGAGCGGCACGGTGCGGCCGTTGCAGGTGAGCACGTGGCGGTCGCCGACCAGGCCGGTCGCGACCACCTGCACCCGCTCGACCGACAAATCGACATACCGCGCCGTGCCGCCGGTCGCGCCCTCTTCGCCCATCACGTGCCAGGGTTCGAGCGCCAGGCGCACCTCCACCTTCACGTCACGCGCGCTGAAGTCGCCCAGGCGCGGGAAGCGGAAGTTCAGGTGCGGCGCAAACCAGTCGATCTTGACCGGGTAGCCGAAGTTGTTGAGCTCTTCCACCACGTCGGCCAGGTCCTGCCAGATGAAGTGCGGCAACATGAAGCGGTCGTGCAGCTCGGTGCCCCAGCGCTTCAGGCGCGCCGGCTTGTACGGCTGCTTCCAGAAGCGCGACACCAGCGAGCGCATCAGCAACTGCTGCGTCAGGCTCATGCGCGCATGCGGCGGCATCTCGAAGGCGCGCATTTCCAGCAGACCGAGCCGGCCGGTCGGGCCGTCGGGCGAGTACATCTTGTCGATGCAGAACTCGGCCCGGTGGGTGTTGCCCGAGACGTCGATGAGCAGGTTGCGCAACAGCCGGTCGATCAGCCACGGCGGGCAGTAGTCCCTGTTTTCCTTCGTCACCCGCTGCAGCTCGGCGAACGCGATCTCGATCTCGTAGACCGAATCGTTGCGCGCTTCGTCCACCCTCGGCGCCTGGCTGGTGGGGCCGACGAACATGCCCGAGAACAGGTAGCTCAGGCTCGGGTGGTTGTGCCAGTACGAAACCATGCTGGCCAGCAGGTCGGGCCGGCGCAGGAACGGCGAGTCGGTGACGGTGGCGCCGCCCAGCACGAAGTGGTTGCCGCCGCCGGTGCCGGTGTGGCGGCCGTCGAGCATGAACTTCTCGGTCGACAGGCGCGTCTCGTGAGCGGCCTGGTACAGGTGAGTGGTCTGCTCCACCAGTTCGCTCCAGCTGTGCGCGGGGTGGATGTTGACTTCGATCACGCCGGGGTCGGGTGTCACGCGCA
>JANOQS010000687.1:0-6483 GCA_031414975.1 Methylibium sp.
GCGTCGGGAGCGGCGAAGGAGCAGGCTCGATGCCCGCGACTGAGTTGCAGAGGTTGAGCGAGATCAGGCCGACGCGGCACTCTGCTCCGGGAGTGTCCCCCGAGCCGGAGTACCGTCTCTCCTCCTTTACCTCCCTGCGCAGAGCGCCGCGCCGGCCTGATCTGGCGGCGGGATGGGATGCCGAGGCTCTTGCAATGAATCAAGCCGCATTGGCCTGCTACGGAGATTGAAGATGCCTGGAACCGTCACTTCGGTAGCTGAAGTCACTCACATTTCAAAGCATGGCTTCTGGCTGCTCCTCAACGCGGAGGAGCTGCTGGTGCCCTTCGAGCAATTCCCTTGGTTCAGGAACGCAACGATCGAGCAACTCTCGGACGTGAAGTGGACAACACCGAATCATCTCTACTGGCCGCAACTCGACGCAGACCTTTCAGTCGAATCAATTCGTGATCCATCGACGTTCCCACTTGTGTCCAAGGCGGCCGGCTAACCCGGTACATCAAGTACGAATAGTTGCGGAGGTGGAGCGGGATCAGGCCGACGCGGCACTCTGCTCCGGGAGTGTCCCCCGAGCCGGAGTACCGTCTCTCCTCCTTTACCTCCCCGCGCAGGCCTCAACAGGAATCGCGTGGCAAACGTGACGGAACTCCGGTCACGCGCCGCCGCTCAACCGAAGTGACAGACACCGATTTGCCTACCGCACGCGAATCGGCTCGAAGCTGATCTTCAGGCGCGCACCCACGGCCTCGGCGAATTTCTCCAAGGTCCGGGTTGACGGGGTCGTGCGCCCAGCCTCGAGCCGAGCGATGTTGCTCTGAGTCGTGTGCATACGCTGGGCCACTTCTTCCTGAGTCAAGCCCGCCTTCCCTCGCGCCTCGGCAATGGCAGCCGCCAACGCGAACTCTTCTTCCAATTGGTCGTAGGCCTTGCGGTAAGCCGGGTCCTTCGACCATCTCTCGTGCAACGTCTTGAGCTTGGTCATTTGACCTCCTTTGCCCGTTGCCGGGCCAGTTCCAATTCATGCTTCGGCGTCTTCTGCGTCTTCTTGACGAAGACCCGGACGATCAGAGCCGCCGGCACTGTTGTGCGACAATGTCGGACATGCGCAGGAGCCCTGATGGACACCACTCTGACCGTCCGCCTGGACACCCAGCTCAAGGACGACGCCGAGCGAACCCTCGATAGCCTGGGGCTGTCGATGTCGTCTGCGATCCGTGTTTTCCTGACCCATGTGGTCGTCCAGAAGGCACTGCCGTTTTCTGTGCAAGCCGCGCCGGTTCAGCAGGCTGCAGCGGGCGGGCAAGAGCCCCTCAACGTGCCGTTGCACGTCCACATCGAGGTGATGCTGGAAGAGATCGCCGTGATCAGTGCCAGGCTTCAACAGATGGAGCAAGCCGAGCCGTCCCCCGAGAAGCGCAAGGAGCTGAGGGAGATCGGCAAGGCGGTGCGCGCCATGCGATTTCAGTTCGACCCCTACAACGAGGGCGAAGTGACGGCGATGGTTCGCAAGATCAGCCAGTACGCGCAAGCCCTGCAGCCAGCCCCGCCGCAAGCCCGCAGCTGATGCCGATCGGACCGGCGTTCAACTTTCTCCCCGGCCCGCGACATGCGCCTGCTCGACGATGCGGCGCTTGACCGCGTCTATGTCGAGCTGGTGCGGCCGCTGTTGTTCGAAGACCTGTCGGCCAGTGCAGCGCATGAGCTGTTCATGGTGGGCGGCCAGCCTGGGGCTGGCAAGACGGCCGCGACGTTGCAGGCGGTGCGAGACCTGATGCGCCACGGTGGTGGTGTTGCGTACATCAACGGTGACGAGCTGCGGCCGCTGCACCCGCGGTACGCCGCGCTGGTGGCGGCGGACCGGAGCACGGCCGCCGACAAGACCGGCGCCGACGTGGGCTTGTGGGTCGAGCGGGCCGTTCGAGAGGCTGCTGCCGGGCGGTTTCACTCCGTCATCGAGACCACGATGCGCCAGCCTGAGGTCGTTCGTCTCACCGCCGAACAGTTCACGACACAAGGCTTCGGGTTCGAGATGCGTGTCGTCGTCGTGGACCCCGAAGCGAGCCTGCTGGGAATCTACGAGCGGTTTGCCACGGGCCTGGCCTCGCCGAGCGCATTGCCACGGTTCACGCTGCCGAGCTACCACTCCGATGCGTTGGCGCAGATGCCGAAGACGCTGGCGAAAGTGGTCAAGCTGGCGAAGGTCGTCCGCTTTGTCGACCGCCAAGGGCGCGAGCTGTTTTTGTCGCGCACTTCGAAGGTGTCGCCGGTCAAGGCGCTTGCGCACCTTCGCCGTCAGCCACTGCCCGACGGTGAGCGCCAGCGCATCGCGATGCAATGGGCCGCGCTGGTTCTGCGGCTGGACCGCGATGATGTGCCGGCCATGGTCAGGGAGGGCGCGAAGTCCGAGCGCGCGCGTTTCGCCGCGCTGCTGGAGCAGGGCGGGGCCGCCGCTCAACCGAAGTGACAGATGTAGTGGTACGCCTCCGCCACCACCCGAATCTGGAAGCTCGCATTGCCGGGCACCTTGAACGACTCCCCCGCCCCGAACCGCCGCCACTCCGCACTGCCCGGCAACAGCACCTCGCACGCCCCCGCCACACCTTCCATCACCTCCGGCGCCCCGGTGTTGAAGGTCAAGGTCGCAGGCAGGATCACGCCGACGCTCTTCTTGGTGCCGTCGGCCAGCGTGATGCCGTGCGAGACGCACTTGCCGTCGAAGTAGACGCTGGCCTTGGTGGCGACGCTGACCTGGTCGATCTTCTCTGTAGACATGGGCGGTGAGCCTTTCTCGGGAGGGTGGTTCAAAGGGATGATGCCGCACGCACGCGCTGCAAGGTGAGTTGCAGCACGCGCGCGTCAGCGCTGGCGCGGTGGCGTTGCAGACGCAGTTCGCGTGCGACTTGGTCCTTCACGCGGTGCCAGGCCGCGGCTTCGCGCTCGGTCAGCAGCGCGCGCAGGTGGTCCAGCTTGAAGGCGGGGCGCTTGTCGGCGGCGTCGAACAGCGCGGCCAGCCAGCTGTAGTCGTTGGCCCAGCCGTCGCAGTAGACGGTGCGGCCGCCGAGGTGGTCGTTGAGGTGCTGGGCCACGTCTTTCACGTCACGGCCGTGCTGCAGCACCGCAGAGCGCGGAATGTGGTGCAGCGCTTCGGCGCTGGCGTCCCAATGGGTCCACTCGGGGGTGGGCCGGATCAAGGTGCAGTAGGTCTGGCCGTCGGGCAGCGCATAGCCGACTTCGATCGGGTAGCTGGCCTTGCCGAGGCCGGACGCCTCCATGTCGAGGATGGTCGGGAAGTCGTGCGCGGTATCGCCTGTTTCCACGCCGGTGGGTGCCCAACTCATGGCAGATGCTAAGCGGCTTCCGTGCCAGCCGGCGATGGAATGTGCAGTCCGTCGCCCGGCAGACGCGGGCGCTGCCGGGGCCTCTAGGGTTTGTCCGAAGTGAGCATCGACCTTCGACTGCGATCCGGGCGCCGGCTTTGGGCTATACCTCTGCGAGCACCGCAGCAAAACCGCCGTCACCCCGGCGACAGCCCCAAGGAGAGCTTGTGCCCGAACTCAGCCCCGTGCGCCCGCACCACAAAGTCTGGCCCAAGCGGCTGCCGCGCGCGGTGATCGCACCCGAAACCTCGTTGTGGTTCAACCTCGACGTGTCGGCACGGCGCTTCCCGCAGAAGGCCGCCTATCGTTTCTTCGGCCGCGCGCTCACCTATGCGCAACTGCATCAGCAGGCCGAGCAGCTGGCCGGCTGGCTGCAGAGCGTGGGGGTGAAGGGGGGCGACCGGGTGGGCGTGTTCATGCAGAACTGCCCGCAGTACGCGGTCGCGTGTTACGCCATCTTCCGCGCCAACGCGGTGGTCGTGCCGGTCAACCCGATGAACCGGGCCGACGAGTTCAAGCACTACATCGGCGACCCGCAATCGCGCGTGGTGATCTGCAGCGCCGATCTGGCGGGCATCGTCGCGACCGCCAACGACGCGATGCCGGCCGACGAGCGCCTGACGCATGTCGTCGTCACCCGCTACGCCGATGCGTTGCCGGAGGGCGCGATTGCCCCCGAAGACGCGCCCAACGCGGCCACCGACGCCTGGCTGCGTGCCGACCCGCCGCTGCCGGTGTCGGCCAGTACCACCTTCCTGCGCCTGGCCGATGTGCTCGCCCTCGCGCTCACACCCGGCCCGCACACCGCGCAGGCCGACGACATGGCGATGCTGCCCTACACCTCGGGCACCACCGGCCTGCCCAAGGGCTGCATCCACACTCACCGCACCTTGATGCACAACGCCGTCGGCGGCCAGTGGGGGCATTCCGGGCCCGAGGTGGTGAGCCTGGCGGTGGTGCCGATGTTCCACGCCACCGGCATGATGTACAGCGTGCTCGGCAACATCTACGTCGGCAGCACGTCCGTCCTGCTGCCGCGCTGGGACCGCGAGCTGGCCGGGCGAATGATCGCGCGCTGGCAGGTGTCGCACTGGACCTGCATCCCGACCATGATCATCGACCTGTTCGCGAGCCCCAACTACAAGACCTTCGACCTGTCGAGCCTGCGCTACCTGAGCGGTGGCGGGGCGGCCATGCCGCAGGCGGTGGCGCAGCGCGTGATCGACGAGTTCGGCATCACCTTCGCCGAAGGTTACGGCCTGACCGAAACCGCCGCACCCAGCCACGCCAACCCGCCTGAGCGCGCCAAGCTGCAATGCCTGGGCATGCCGATCTTCGGCGTCGACTCGCGCGTGGTGGACCCGACCACCTTGCAGGAGATGCCGGTCGGCGAGGTCGGCGAGATCGTGACCCACGGGCCGATGGTCTTCAAGGGCTACTGGCGCCACCCCGAAGCGACGAAGGCCGCGTTCGTCGCGCTGACCGGCGAACCGGCCGACAAGCTGTTCTTCCGCACCGGCGACCTGGGCCGCATGGACGACGAGGGTTACTTCTTCCTGACCGACCGTCTCAAACGCATGATCAATGCGAGTGGCTACAAGGTCTGGCCGGCCGAGGTGGAGGCGATGCTGTTCAAGCACCCGGCGGTGCAAGAGGCCTGCATCATCGCGGCACGCGACGCCTACCGCGGCGAGACCGTGAAGGCGGTCGTGGTGCTGCGCGCCGAGGCCCGCGGCAAGACCAGCGCCGAAGACATCATCGCCTGGGCGCGCGAGCAGATGGCGGCCTACAAGGCGCCCAAGCTGGTCGAGTTCGTCGACGCGCTGCCCAAGTCGGGCTCGGGCAAGGTGATGTGGCGCTTGTTGCAGGACGAAGAGGCGGCGCGGGCGGGGTAGTGCAGGCTCGATGCCTGAGGCCCGGCCTGACACCGGCCACAATCTCGCTCCGCCGAAATCAACTTCCAAGAGCCTTCCCATGTCTCGCTACCAGGTCCGCCACGCCACCCTCAAAGACGCCAAGGCCGTCGCCGAAGTTCACGTTGCCGCCTGGCAAAGTGCGTTCAAGGGCGTGCTGCCGGACGAACAACTGGCCGCCATGGCAACCGACAAGCGCCAGGCGTTCTGGCGCGACGCCATCGACATGGGTGAACCGCAGGTGCTGGTGGCCACCGAAGCCGAGCAGGTGGTCGGCCTGGTCGCCTTCGACCGCTCGCGCGACAAGGGCACGCCGCCCACCACGGGTGAAATCTGGGCCATCGGTGCGGCACCCACGCTGTGGTCCACCGGCGCCGGGCTGGCGCTGTGGGACGGCGCGCGCGACGCACTGATCGAAGAGGGCTGCACCAAGGTCACGGTGTGGTTGCCGATGCGCATCGAGCGCTCCTTGCGCTTTTTCGATCTGGCCGGCTTCAAGCGCGAAATGGCCAGCGCCAAGACGGTCGAGATGGGCGGCGTGAAGGTCGAAGAGATCCGCCTGCAACGAAAGATCGCCTGACGAACCTGGCTGCAAACGCGGCTGGGTGCGAAAGGTTGATCGGGCTTTCACCGATCCTGATCCGCGTATCCCGAGCCCCACCGATTGGCATCGAATCCCAGCCTTCCGGTCGCTATCATCAGCGGCCTTTGGCCCCCCGGGGGTCAAGATCGGCACTACGCAAAACCTGTCTGAGGAGACACACAGTGAAACTGGTTAAATCAATGATCGTGGGTGCGGCACTGGGCCTGGCTGCAAGCGGCTTCGCCGTGGCGCAAGACAAGGGCCTGGTCGGCGTGTCCATGCCCACCAAGACTTCGGCGCGCTGGATCGCCGACGGCAACAGCATGGTCAAGAGCCTGGCCGACAAGGGCTACAAGGCCGACCTGCAATACGCCGACGACGACATCCCCAACCAGCTCGCGCAGGTCGAGAACATGATCACCAAGGGGGTGAAGGTTCTGGTCATCGCCGCGATCGACGGCACCACCTTGTCGAACGCGCTGCAGAAGGCCGCTGACAAAGGCGTCAAGGTCATCGCCTACGACCGCCTGATCGTCGGCAGCAAGAACGTCGATTACTACGCCACCTTCGACAACTTCCAGGTCGGCGTGCTGCAGGCGCAGTACATCGA
>JANOQS010000688.1:0-10072 GCA_031414975.1 Methylibium sp.
CCTACTACCGCCAGGCCAGCCTGGTACTGGACCCGTCCAGGACCGAGATTCGCTACAACTCCGAATGGAGCGATCCGCTGGGCGCGCGCGGCATGATCGAACTGGCGGCCCGCTACACCGTGGCGCGGATGATGGAGCGCGACGACTTCGCTCAGCGCTTCAAGACCGGCCAGTCGATCAGCGTGCACGAACTCCTGTATCCGCTGATGCAGGGATACGACTCGGTGGCGTTGAAAAGCGACCTCGAACTGGGCGGCACCGACCAGAAGTTCAACTTGCTGGTCGGCCGCGCCTTGCAGACCGAGTACGGCCAGGAGCCGCAATGCATCCTGACCATGCCGCTGCTCGAAGGGCTGGACGGGGTCGAGAAGATGTCCAAGAGCAAGGGCAACTACATCGGCATCAGCGAGCCGGCGAACGACATGTTCGCCAAGCTGCTGTCGGTCAGCGACACCCTGATGTGGAAGTACTTCACCCTGCTGAGCTTCCGCCCCGAGGCCGAGATTGCCAAGCTCAAGGCCGAGGTCGATGCCGGCCGCAACCCCAAGGACGCCAAGGTGCTGCTCGCGCGCGAGATCACCACGCGATTTCACGACGCCGGGGCCGCCGACGCTGCCGAGCGTGACTTCAACCACCGCGCCCAAGGCGGCGTGCCCGATCAGATCTCCGAGGTGGCGCTGGGCGGCGCACCGCTGGGCATCGCCGCGCTGCTCAAGCAGGCCGGCCTGGCGCCGTCCACGAGCGAAGCCAACCGGCTGATCGACGGCAACGGCGTGCGTGTCGATTCGGCCGCCGTGACCGACAAGGCGCTCAAGCTGGGCGCCGGCACGTATGTGCTGCAGGTCGGCAAGCGCAAGTTCGCGCGTGTCACGCTGAGCTGAGCGCGGCCAACCCCAAGGCCTGATCGCGAGCCCTTCGCATGCAGGTCAAGACCTTGCTCAAGCTGTCGGTGGCGGCAACCGTCGCGACCATCGCGATGAAGTCGCTCGCCTGGTGGATCACCGGGTCGGTGGGCTTGTTGTCCGACGCGATGGAGTCGTTCGTGAACCTGGCCTCGGCGCTGTTCGCGATCGCGATGGTGACCATCGCGATGCGCCCGGCCGACGACGACCACCCGTTCGGCCACACCAAGGCCGAATATTTCTCAAGCGGCTTCGAAGGCCTGCTGATTGCCGGTGCCGCGGTCGGCATCGTTATTGCGGCGGTACAGCGTTTTGCCCATCCGCAAGCGCTGGAGTCGCTCGGCCTGGGCCTTGCGTTGGCCGTTGCCAGCTCGGCGCTGAACGGGCTGCTCGCCTGGCGAATGATGGCGGCGTCCAAAGAGCACCGCTCGATCGCGCTCGAAGCCGACGCACGCCACCTCTACACCGACGTGTGGACTTCGGCCGGCGTCGTCGTAGGCCTGGTGCTGGTGCACTTCACCGGCTGGCTGTGGCTCGACCCAGTGCTGGCCATCGGCGTGGCGTTGAACATCCTGCGCGAAGGCGCGCACCTCGTGTGGCGCTCGGTGCAGGGCTTGATGGACAGTGCGATCGAGCCGCAGACGCGCGCGCGCATCGACCAGACGCTGGCGCAGTTCGAGCACGCCGCGATCCGCTTCGATCACATCGTCACGCGCCGTGCCGGCCAGCGCCTGTTCGTGGACGTGCACATGCACATGCCCTCGGCCTGGACCCTGGGCCGCGCGGCTGCGCTGCGAACCAGCGTCGAACAAGCGCTGATGAGCGAAGTGCCGGGGCTGCGGGCCTCGATCCAGCTGCTGCCGATGAACGTTGAAGCGCATTTCGACGACGTGAAGGATCCGCTGTGATCGCGCTCGTGCAGCGGGTGGCGCGCGCCCAGGTCACGGTCGGCGCGGCAGGCGCTGCCGAGATCGCCGGCAAGATCGGCCCTGGCTTGCTGGTGTTCGTGTGTGCCGAGCCCGACGACACCGAGGCGCTCGCCGACAAGCTCGTCCACAAGCTGCTGAAGCTGCGCATCTTCGCCGACGCAGCCGGCAAGATGAATCGCAGTGTGGTGGATGTGCGCGGCGGGCTGCTGATCGTCAGCCAGTTCACGCTGGCGGCCGATCTGTCGGGCGGCAACCGCCCCAGCTTCACCGCGGCAGCGCCACCCGAGGCGGGGCGCCGGCTCTACGAGCGCACCGTGACCACGGCACAGGCGCTGCACCCGGTCGTGGCCTGCGGCCGTTTCGGCGCAGAGATGCAGGTCGAACTGATCAACGACGGCCCGGTGACGATCCCGATCAGGCTGGTGGCCTGATCGGCCCGGGCCGAGCCGCGCTGGCCGTGGGGTCAGTCGGCGTACTGGCCCGCGGCGCGAATGACGGCGCCCCACTTGTCGATCTCTGCCGCGACGAACTTCTTGTGGCCCGCGGGATCCAGGCGACCGTCGGTCACCACCACCGCGCCCAGCGCCTCCTGGCGCTTGATGAAGTCCGGGTCCTTCAACGCCACCTTCAGCGCCGCGTTGATCTTGTCCACCACGGCCTTGGGCGTGCCCTTGGGGGCGTACAGGCCGTGCCAGATGCTGACGTAGAAACCCTTCAGCCCCGATTCGTCCAGGGTCGGCAGCTTGGACAGCGCCGGCGTGGTCAGGCGCTTGTCGGTCGACACGGCGTAGGCCTTGATCTTGCCGGCCTCGATCTGGCCGGTCGTGTTGGTGGTCTGGTCGCACATGATGTCGACCTGACCGCCCAGAAGGTCGTTCATGGCCGGCGCCGTGCCCTTGTACGGAACGGTCTGCATGTCGATCTTGATGCTCGACTGGAACATCAGCCCGCACAGGTGCGATGCCGAACCAAGCCCCGCGTTGGCGAGATTGATCTTGCCCTTGTTGTCACCCAGCCACTTGGCGAGTTCGGCGTAGTTGTTGGCCGGCAAGGTGGAGCGGCCGACCAAGGTCATCGGCACGTCGTTGACCATGCCGAGGTATTCAAAGTCTTCGGCCGAGTTGTACGGCAGCTTGCGGTACAGGCCGGGTGTGGTGGCCATGCCGACGTGGAACAGCATCAGCGTGTAGCCATCGGGTGCGGCCTTGGCGACCTTGCCGGCGCCGAGCGTGCCACCCGCGCCACCGACGTTCTCGACGACGAGCGTGGCGCCGCCCAGCGGCTTGCGCATGGCCTCGGCAAAGTCACGCGCCACCTTGTCGGTCGGCCCTCCCGCCGCGAACGGCACGACGATGGTGATCGGCTTGTCCGGGTAGTCAGCCCACGCAGCGGCGGCAACAAGCGTGGCGACGCTGGCGATCAGAAGGTGTTTCATGGTCAGGAATCCTTTCGGTGGCTGCAAAGGCACGAGAAGTGCGAGAGGCGCCATTTTGCGCATTTGCGCCTGCCTTGCCCTAGCGGGAACTACTTAAGCCCGATGGCCGGCTCGCGCGTTGCGCCCTCAACCACCTGGCGCGACACCGCCTTGCGTATCAGCAGGTTCAGCGGCGGCGAGCTCACGCCGACCCAGTCGAGCAGCACGGGCTGCAGCGTGCCGGCGGCCAGTCCCTCGCGAGTGGTCAGGTCGTTGAGGCGCGCCACGATCTGGCCACCGAATACCGGCGCGTCGAGAGCGGTGCGGTGATCGTCGGTGAGCCAGCCGCAAGCGCTCCAGCAGCGCGGGCAGCACGAACTGCAGTACGACGCTCTGCGCGGCCACGGCGAGGCCTCGATCGAGCCTGCGCCGCTGAACCTGGCCCAGACCGCCGACCTGGTGCGACAACGCCTGCAACTGATCGACAGCCTGCGCCTGGCGGTCTTCGGCAAGACGCGGTGAGCGCGACGAAAACCGACGCCATCACTCGCCCTGGTCCGTGGCTGCTCCGCGTCAAAGCGTGAAGGCGTAATCGATCATCAGCGGCGCGTGGTCGCTGAAGCGCTGCTCCAGGTAGATGTGCTCGGTTTTGGCCAGTGCGGCCACACCCGGCGTGGCCAGGTGGTAGTCAAGCCGCCAGCCCACGTTCTTGGCCCAGGCCTGGCCGCGGTTGCTCCACCAGGTGTATTGCTCGGGGTGCGGGTTGAGCGCGCGGAACACGTCCACCAGGCCCACCTCGTCGAGCGTGTGCGTGACCCAGGCGCGCTCCTCGGGCGTGAAGCCGCTGTTCTTCTGGTTGCTGCGCCAGTTCTTCAGGTCGATCTCCTTGTGCGCGATGTTCACGTCGCCCACCAGGATGAACTCGCGTTCGGCACGCAGCCGCTGCAGGTGCGGCGTCATCGCGGCCAGGAAGCGGAACTTGGCGAGTTGCCGCTCTTCGCCGCTGGAGCCGCTGGGAAAGTAACAACTGATGATGCTCAGTTTCTGGAAGGCGCGCCGCTTGGGGTTGTCGAAGCGAAGTTCCACATAGCGCCCCTCGGCGTCGAACTCTTCGTTGCCCAGCCCGGTGATGACCTCGGTGGGCTTCTTGCGCGCGTACATGCCGACGCCTGAGTAACCCTTCTTCTGCGCAAAGTGGAAATGGCCCTTCAGGCCGGCCACCGTCTCGAAGCGCCCGGCCACGTCGTCGGCCTGGGCCTTGACCTCCTGCACGCCCATACAATCCGCAGCCACGCCGGCAGCCCAGGCTTCGAAGCCCTTGTTGGCCGCCGACCGGATGCCGTTCAGGTTCAATGTAACAAGACGAAACACCTGGCCTCCAAAGAATGAACACCGCAAGCCCCAGCGACACGCTGGCTCAAGATTTCGTCAGGTTTGCGCTCGACGCGGGGGTGCTGCGTTTTGGTGAGTTCAAGACCAAGGCGGGGCGGCTGTCGCCGTACTTCTTCAACGCCGGCCTGTTCGACGACGGCGCCAAGCTGGGCCGCCTGGCCGAATTTTATGCGCGCCGCCTGCTCGTTTCGGGCCTGGCCTTCGACATGCTGTTCGGCCCGGCCTACAAGGGCATCACCCTGGCCGCGGCGGTGGCCATCGAGCTGGCGCGGCTCGGCCGCAACGCGCCTTTTGCCTACAACCGCAAAGAGGCCAAAGACCACGGTGAAGGCGGCACGCTGGTCGGCGCCAAGGTCGCCGGGCGCGTTCTGATCATCGATGACGTGATGTCGGCGGGGACCTCGGTGCGTGAATCCATCAACATGATCAAGGCGGCAGGCGGTGTGCCCTGCGGTGTGCTGATTGCGCTGGACCGCCAGGAGCGGGTGGGCGCCGAGGGCGACAAAGGCGACGAGGGCGCGCTGTCTGCGGTGCAGTTCGTCACGCAAAAGTTGGCCATGCCGGTGGCGGCCATCGCGAGCCTGGCGGACTTGCTGCAATATCTGGGAGATGGTGCCGATAAGACACTCGACGCGTACCTGGCGCCGGTGGCGGCCTACCGGCAACGCTACGGAGTGTGAGCGCATGAGCACAGGCAAGGCATCTCGGATCGGCGTGGCCCTCGGGCTGTTGCTCGTCTGCGGCATGCCCTGGGCGGCCGGCATCTACACCTGCACCGACGCCAGCGGCAAACGGCTCACGTCCGACCGGCCGATCGTCGACTGCATCGACCGCGACCAGCGCGTGCTGAACGCCGACGGTTCGGTGCGCCAGACCATCAGCCGCACCCTCACCGCCGAAGAGCGGGCCGAGAAAGAAGCTCGCGAGCGCGAGATGTCGTCGCAGAACCTGACCCGGCAAGACGCGGTCCGGCGCGACCGCAACTTGATGATCCGGTTCCCGAACCCGGCCGCGCATCAAAAGGCACGTGAGGCGGCACTGAACGATGTGCGCACTGCCATGAAGACCTCGGACGCGCGGCTGACCTTGCTCGCCACCGAACGCAAGCCGCTGATCGACGAGACCGAGTTCTACGTCGGCAAGGCGCTGCCGGCCAAGCTGAAGCGCCTGCTCGACGCCAACGATGCGTCTACCGAAGCGCAGCGCACGCTGATCCAGGACCAGCGTTCCGAGCTGGAGCGCATCAATGCACTGTATGACGCCGAGTTGGAGCGGCTCAAGCTGTTGTGGGGCGGCGCGCAGCCGGGGTCGGTGGGTGCGCCGGTGCCGTCCACGGCGGCTTCGGCGCCGGCGCCGCGCAAGGCGGCAGCGAAGTAGGCCGACGCTGGTTCACCCGAGCCGCTTCACCCGAGCCGCTTCACCCGAGCTTCTGCTTCAGCCGTTCGTTCACCAAGGTCGGGTTGGCCTTGCCCTTGCTGGCCTTCATGGCCTGGCCGACCAGCGCGTTGAAGGCTTTGTCCTTCCCGGCGCGGTATTCCTCCACCGACTTCGGGTTGGCGGCCAACACCTCGTCGAGGATGCGGTCGAGTTCGCCGCTGTCGCTCATCTGCTTCAGGCCGAGCGAGGCGATGAGGGCATCGACCTCACTGCCGGCGCCGGTCCACAGCGCTTCGAACACCTGGCGCGCGCCGTTGTTCGAGATCGTGGCGTCGGCAATGCGCCCGACCAGTTGCGCCAGCACCGGCGCCGCCACGGGGCTGTTCTCGATCGCGAGGCCCTCGGCGTTGAGCCGGCGCGACACCTCGCCCATCAGCCAGTTCGCGACCCACTTGGGCTGGCCGCTGGCCTTGGCCGCCGTCTCGAAGTACGCGGCAAAGGCCTTGCCCTGCGTCATCATCGCCGCGTCATCGACCGGCAGGCCGTACTCGCCCTGGAAGCGCTGCGCCATGCGGCGCGGCAGTTCGGGCATCGCGGCGCGCACCTGCTCGATCCACTCGGGCGCGATCACCAGCGGCGGCAGGTCGGGGTCGGGGAAGTAGCGGTAGTCGTGCGCGTCTTCCTTGCTGCGCATCGCGCGGGTCTCGCCGGTGTCGGCGTTGAACAGCACGGTCGCCTGCTGCACCGTGCCGCCGTCTTCGATCAGGTCGATCTGCCATTGCACCTCGAAGTCGATCGCCTGCTGCATGAACTTGAAGCTGTTCAGGTTCTTGATCTCGCGCCGCGTGCCGAAGGTGGCGCCGGGCCGGCGCACCGACACGTTGGCGTCGCAGCGAAAGCTCCCCTCCTGCATGTTGCCGTCGCAGATGTCGAGCCACACCACCAGCGCGTGCAGTGCCTTGGCGTATTCGACCGCCTCGAGGCTGGAGCGCATGTCGGGCTCGGTGACGATCTCCAGCAGCGGCGTGCCGGCGCGGTTCAGGTCGATGCCGGTCTGGCCCTGGTAGTCCTCGTGCAGCGACTTGCCGGCGTCTTCTTCGAGGTGGGCGCGGGTCAGGTTCACCTTGTGCGGCTCGTCGCCGCAGAAGAACTCCACCGCGCCGCCCTGCACCACCGGCGTTTCGTACTGGCTGATCTGGTAGCCCTTGGGCAGGTCGGGGTAGAAGTAGTTCTTGCGCGCGAAGATCGACAGCGGCGCCACCGTGGCCCCCACCGCCAGGCCGAAGCGGATCGCGCGTTCGACCGCGCCGCGGTTCATGACCGGCAGGGTGCCCGGCAGCGCCAGGTCCACCGCCGAGGCCTGCGTGTTGGGTGCAGCGCCGAAGTGCGTGGACGAACCGCTGAAGATCTTTGCGCGGGTCGAAAGTTGGGCGTGCGTCTCGATGCCGATGACGACTTCGAAGCCGCGGATCAATGTAGCTTTGGGCATGGTTCTAGAAGCCCGCCGGCACGCGCTGGTGCCAGTCGGTGGCTTGCTGGAAGGCGTGCGCCGCGTGCAGCAAGGTGCCTTCCTCGAAGTAGTTGGCGATCAGTTGCAGGCCGACCGGCATCGCCCCTTCGCCGATGCCGGCCGGCAGGCTCATGCCCGGCAGGCCGGCCAGGCTGGCGGGCAGGGTGAAGATGTCGGCGAGGTAGCTGGCGACCGGGTCGTCGCTCTTGGCGCCGAGCTTCCAGGCCACGCTCGGGGCCACCGGGCCGGCGATCACGTTGCACTGCTTGAAGCAGGTCTGGAAGTCGTCGGCAATCATGCGGCGCAGCTTCTGTGCCTGCAGGTAGTAGGCGTCGTAGTAACCGTGGCTCAGCACGTAGGTGCCGATCATGATGCGGCGCTTGACTTCGGGGCCGAAGCCTTGTGCGCGGCTCTTCTTGTACATGTCCTGCAGGTTGGCGTAGTGCGGCGCGCGGTGGCCGTAACGCACGCCGTCGAAGCGGCTCAGGTTCGACGACGCTTCGGCCGGCGCGATGATGTAGTAGACCGGAATCGACAACTCGGTGCGCGGCAGGCTCACGTCCACCAAGGTCGCGCCGAGCCGTTCGAACTCGGCCAGCGCGGCGCGCACCGCGCCGTTCACGTCGGCCGCGAGCGCGGCGGGGAAAAACTCTTTCGGCAGGCCGATGCGCAGGCCGGCCAGCGGGCGCGCGGCGCTGGCGCCTTCACGCGTGGAGTGCAAGGCGTGGCTGAAGTCTTGCGGCGGGCGCACCGCGCTGGTCGCGTCGCGCGCGTCGAAGCCGCTCATCGCGCCCAGCAGCAATGCGCTGTCTTCAGCGCTGCGCGCCATCGGGCCGGCCTGGTCGAGGCTGGAGGCAAACGCGATCAGGCCATAGCGCGAGCACACGCCGTAGGTCGGCTTGATGCCGGTGACGCCGGTGAAGCTGGCCGGCTGCCGGATCGAGCCGCCGGTGTCGGTGCCGGTGGCGGCCGGCATCAGCCGCGCCGCGACGGCAGCGGCCGAGGCGCCCGACGAACCGCCCGGCACGCGCGTGGTGTCCCACGGGTTTTTCACCGGGCCGAAGGCCGAGTTCTCGTTGCTCGAGCCCATTGCGAACTCGTCGCAATTGAGCTTGCCCAGGGTCACCGCGCCGGCCTGGCTCAGGCGCTGCACGACGGTGGCGTCGAACGGGCTGCGGTAGCCGGCGAGCATCTTGGAGCCGGCCGTGGTGGGCAGGTCGCGCGTGACGAAGATGTCTTTGTGGGCCAGCGGAATACCGAGCAAGGCGCCGCGTTCGCCTTGGGCCCGGCGCGCGTCGGCGGCTCGGGCCTGTTCGAGTGCCAGCGCGCTGTCGCTGTGCAGCACCGTGCCAAGCGTCTGGTGGTCGGCCAGCCGGCCCAGCAGATGCTGCGTCAGCTCGACGCTGGAGATTTCAGCGGCGGCCAGCGCCTTGCCGAGCTCGGTGACGCCCAGGTGGTGCAGCGCCTTCACTCGATCACCTTGGGCACGAGGAACAGCCCGTCCTCCACCGCCGGCGCGCTGCGCTGGTTGAGCGCGCGCTCGTCGGCTTCGGTCACTGCGTCGTCGCGCAGGCGCAGCGCCACTTCCTGCACCGCCGACAGCGGCGTGTACAGCGGCTCGACGCCGCTGGTGTCGACCGCGCTCATCTGCTCGACGATGGAGAAAAAGCCGTTCAATTGGGACAGCATCGCCGCCTGCTCCGCCGACCCGAGCTCCAGCCGGGCCAGATGTGCGATGCGGCTGACTTCTTCAAGGGTCAGGGCCATGGACAGAACGTTACGCTGTGTGGGGTTCCCGCAGGGCGATAGCCGCAGGGCATGCGTTATTATCCCCGGTTATCCACAACCCTTCGCAGGGTGGATCGCACGCCCCGCGCAAGGCTCTGGCCGGGCTTGTGCAACGCCAACGCTTCACACCAGTCCGGTCAGCCCCCCAACGCACCCAGCAGGTAGTCAACGACTGCTTTTGCCACGATCACACCATGTTCGGATCTTTTCGCCGTCACTTTTCGACGGACCTGGCCATCGACCTCGGCACCGCCAACACGCTGATCTACGTTCGCGGCAAAGGCATCGTGCTCGACGAGCCTTCGGTCGTCGCCATCCGCCACGAAGGTGGCCCGCACGGCAAGAAGACGATCCAGGCCGTCGGCACCGAGGCCAAGGCCATGCTGGGCAAGGTGCCCGGCAACATCGAGGCGATCCGCCCGATGAAAGACGGCGTGATCGCCGACTTCACCGTCACCGAGCAGATGCTCAAGCAGTTCATCAAGATGGTGCACCCGCGCTCCATCTTCCGGCCCAGCCCGCGCATCATCATCTGCGTGCCCTGCGGCTCGACGCAGGTCGAGCGGCGTGCGATCCGCGAGTCGGCGCTGGGCGCCGGCGCGGCGCAGGTCTACCTGATCGAAGAGCCGATGGCCGCGGCGATCGGCGCCGGGTTGCCGGTCAGCGAGGCGAGCGGCTCGATGGTGGTGGACATCGGCGGCGGCACCACCGAGGTCGGCGTGATCAGCCTGGGCGGCATGGTCTACAAGGGCAGCGTGCG
>JANOQS010000689.1:0-7767 GCA_031414975.1 Methylibium sp.
AAGGTGCTGGAAACCTGTGCCAAGGAACGCGTCACCGTGTTCCCCGGCGTGCCCACGGCCTTCTCGCTGCTGATGAACCTGAAGACCTTGCGCGAGCACCCGCTGGAGCACCTGCGCAAGATCACCAACACTGCGGCGGCGCTGTCTGAAGAGCACATCCGCCAGTTGCGCAACCTGTTCCCGCAGGCCAAGCTGTACTCGATGTACGGCCTGACCGAGTGCAAACGCGTCACCTACCTGCCGCCGGACCAGCTCGACATCCGCCCCACCAGCGTCGGCCGCGGCATGCCGAACGAAGAGGTCTGGCTGGCCGACGAGAACGGCCAACGCCTGCCGTTTGGTGCCACCGGCGAGCTCGTGATTCGCGGCAGCAACGTGATGCGTGGCTACTGGGACAAGCCACAAGAGACCGCCAAGCGCCTGAAGCCCGGCCCGATCGCCGGCGAGATGGTGCTGCACTCGGGCGACATCTTCCGCACCGATGCTGAAGGCTGGCTCTACTTCGTCGCGCGCAAGGACGACATCATCAAGAGCCGCGGCGAGAAGGTCAGCCCGCGCGAGGTCGAGAACGTGCTGTACGGCATGCCCGGCATTCTGGAAGCGGCGGTCGTCGGCGTGCCCGACCCGGTGCTCGGCGAAGCGGTGAAGGCCTTCGTCACATTGAAGTCCGGCACGACCTTGACCGAACGCGAGGTCATCAAGTACTGCGCGTCCAAGCTCGAAAGCTTCATGGCGCCGAAGTACGTTGCCTTCGTAGCCGAACTGCCGAAGACCGACACGGGCAAGATCAAGAAGACCGGGCTGGCTTGACGCCACACACATTCATTTCACAGGGACAAACCCACCATGCAAGACAACATCAAGGCCAAGGTTCGCGCCTACATCACAGACAACTTCATCATGGGCGGCAATGCCGACCACCTGAAGGACGCCGACTCGTTCATGGAGACGCACGTGGTCGACTCCACCGGCTTCCTCGAACTGGTGAGCTTCATCGAAGAGACCTACGGCTTCGCGGTGGACGACGACGAAATGGTGCCGGAGAACCTGGACAGCCTGGACAACATCGACGCGTACGTGCGCCGCAAACTCGTGCCGGCCTGAGCGATGGCCGCGGTGATGAACGAGAGTCGGTCCGACCGGCTGAATGCCGACACGCTGAGCATCGACTGCGCCGCCGAGGTCGAGAAGATCTCGCGCTGGATGGTGAATGCGGTCGGCACGCAACTGCACAAGCGCGGCGTGATCATCGCGCTGTCGGGCGGGGTGGACAGCTCCGTCTGCGGTGCACTCGCGGTGCGTGCGCTCGGCGCGGGCAAGGTCTTCGGCCTGCTGCTGCCCGAGCACGACTCCAGCAGCAGCAGCGCCGACCTGGGCACGCAGGTGGCCGAGCAGCTGGGCATCAAGTACCAGCTCGAACACATCGGCCCGACGCTGGAGGCGATCGGTTGCTACCGCTGGCGCGACGACGCGATGCGCGCAGTGTTCCCCGACTACGCGGCGGGCTGGAAGAGCAAGATCCGAATAGCCGGCGGCGCACAGGGCCGGGTCAACTTCTTCAAGTTGGTCGTGCAGTCGCCGGCCGGCGAGGTGTTCGAAAAGCGCCTGCCGATCCGCGAATACCTGCAGATCGTCTCGGCCACCAACTTCAAACAACGCATCCGCAAGACGGTCGAGTACTTCCACGCCGACCGGCTGAACTACGCGGTGATCGGCACGCCGAACCGGCTCGAGTACGACCAGGGTTTCTTCGTCAAGAACGGCGACGGCGCGGCCGACATCAAGCCCATCGCCCACCTGTACAAGACCCAGGTCTACGCGTTGGCACGCCACCTTGGCCTGCCCGACGCGGTCTGCAATGCCACGCCGACGACCGACACCTACAGCATGGCGCAGGGCCAGGACGAGTTCTACTTTGCGCTGCCCTACCAGCAGATGGACGTGGCGCTGTGGGCCCACAACCACCAGGTGCCGGCGGCCGAACTGGCGGCGGCGCTGAAGATCGATGCTGAACACGCCGCGTTCATCTACGCCGACATCGAGGCCAAGCGCCGCACCACGCACTACCTGCACGCGCGGCCGATGCTGGTCGAGCCGGTTCATGAAGCCGGGGGCTGAGATGGGCGACCTGGCCCGCGACGAGCCTTTCCTGACGCGCTGCGCCGCGCTCGCCGAGCAGCTCAGGACCTTGCCCGACAAACCCGAAGAGACCGTCGAGGCGACCTTGCGCACCCTGTGGCACCTGGCTGCCGGCCGCGGCTTGTCGGTCGATGCGGCCGCGCGCACCGCGCTGGTGCCGCTGGACGCCGCCGGCCAGTCCCGGCTCGATGCGCTGATCGAACAACGCCTGTCCGGCATTCCGCTGGCCCACCTGAGCGGGCGCCAGCATTTCATGGGGCTGGAGATGCTGGCGGGCAAGGACGCGCTCATCCCGCGTACTGAGACCGAACTGCTCGGCGGCGCGGCGTTGAACGTGCTGCGCGAACTCATCGCCGCTGCGAACGGCGTCGCCGTCACCGTCGTGGATGTCTGCACCGGTTCGGGCAACCTGGCGCTCGCGCTGGCGCACCACGAACCGACGGCGCGTGTGTACGCCGCCGACCTGTCGCCCGACGCGGTGGATCTGGCGCGCCGCAATGTACTGCACCTGGGCCTGAGCGCGCGCGTCGAACTGCGCTGCGGTGACCTGCTGGAGCCGTTCAACGAGCCGGCCTTCCACGGCCGGGTGGACCTGCTGGTGTGCAACCCGCCCTACATCTCGAGCAAGAAGGTCGACACCTTGACCGACGAGATCGGTGGCTTCGAGCCGCGCCTGGCCTTCGATGGCGGACCCCTCGGCATTGCGATCTTGAACCGCGTGATCCGCGAGGCGCCGCTCTACCTGCGGCCGGGCGGCTGGCTGGCGGTCGAGGTGGGCCTGGGGCAGGCGACGGCGATGGTCAAGCGCATGCAGGGCACCGGCCACTACGCTTCAGTCCGCGCGCTGGACAACCAGCACGGCGAACCGCGCGCGGTGCTGGCGCAACGCTGATGACGCGGCGCCTGCTTTTGACATTTTTGACATTTTTGACACAAGGGATTCATTTGCTGAAGCCGCGCGAGCGGCGCAAGCCCGGGTGTTGCCGATAGCATCTCTTTCCGCCCTGCGCCTGCCGGGCTCAGGGAGAAAACGTTGAGCCAAACGCGGCTGCAAGGAATACGAATTGCGGGTGTCGCCACCTGCGTCCCGCCGAGATCGGTCGACAACCTCGACTTCGGCAAGGACTTCGGCGTCGACGAAGTGCGCAAGGTCGTGTCGATGGCCGGCGTCAAGCACCGCCCGGTCGTTGATGCCGGCGTGACTGCGTCGGACCTGTGCTTCGAAGCAGCGGTGCAACTGCTCGACCGGCTGGGCTGGGCGCGCGAGTCGATCACCGGGCTCATCATGGTCACGCAGTCGCCCGACTATGTGCTGCCCTCGTCGAGCAGCATGCTGCACAAGTGGCTCGGCCTGGGCGATCACTGCGCTTCGTTCGACATGGGCCAGGGCTGCTCGGGTTACCCGTATGGCCTGTACATCGCCTCGACGATGCTGAAGGCCGGCGGCCACCAGCGCATCCTGATGTTGAACGGCGACACCCCCAGCCGCTTCACCAGCCCCGACGACCACGCCACCTCGCTGCTGTTCAGCGACGCCGGCTCGGCCACCGCGCTGGAGCTGGGTGGCGATCACACGCCCTCGGTCTACACCTTGCACAGTGATGGTGCGGGCAGCGACAGCCTGATCATCCGCGGCGGCGGTTTCCGCGACCGCTTTCCGGCCGACCCGCGCGACAACTTCGTGCGCATGGACGGCGCGGCGGTCTTCAACTTCACGCTCAAGCGCGTGCCGGCGCTGATCCGCGACACGCTGGCCTTCGCCGACAAGACCGTGGCCGACATCGACTGGTTCCTGTTCCACCAGTCGAACCGCTTCATCATGAAGCACCTGACCAAGAAGTGCGGCCTGCCCGAAGCGCGCACGCCGATCGTGCTCGAGAACTTCGGCAACTGCGGCGGGCCGTCGGTGGCGGTGGCGCTGACGCAGGCGCTCGGCACCGGCACTGGCACCCGAACCGGCCCTCCGGCCACGGTGATGATGCTGGGCTACGGCGTCGGCCTGTCGTGGGCCGCGGCGCTGACCCGGCTCGATGCCGACGCGCTGCTGCTGCATTCGAGCTACACCGGGCAGGTGCCGCGAGCATGAGCGTTTCGGTGTCGTTCGATGATCGCTGGATCGCCGTTTCCGGCGCGTCCTCGGGCATCGGCCGGGGCATCGCCATTCACCTCGTGGCGCAGGGAGCGCGGATTGCGCTGATCGGGCGCGACCTGGATCGCCTGCATGAGACCGCGCAACTCGCCGGCCCGGCCGATCGCACGCGCGTCTGCCCGATCGACCTGGCCGACCTGAACGGCATTGCCCCGGCGCTGCGCGCGTTGGCCGAGCAGACCGGCCGCCTCTACGGCCTGTGCCACGCGGCTGGCCTGGCGCAAACGCTGCCGCTGGCCGCGACCCGGCCAGACCGGGTGCGTGCGCTGATGGACATCAACTTCCAGGCCGGCCTGGAACTCGCGCGCGCGCTGGTCGAGCGCGCGGTGCTGCGCGAAGACGGCGGCAGCCTGTTGTGGATCTCGTCGGTCTACGCCCACGTCGGCGCGCCGGGGCAGATTGCCTACTGCGCCACCAAGGGCGCGGTGGCCGCCGCGGTGCGTGCGATGGCGCTGGAACTGGCGCCGCGCCGGGTGCGCGTGAACTGCGTGTCGCCGGGGCTGGTGAAGACCGCCATGACAGCGTCTGCCGGCTCGCGCATGACGGCCGAGCAGTGGGCCCGCATCGAAGCGCTGCACCCGCTGGGCGCAGGAAGTGTGCAAGACGTGGCACGCGCCGCGAGTTTCTTGCTCGATCCGCTCAACGCCTGGATCACCGGCGCCGATCTGGTGATCGATGGTGGTTATTCTTTGCAATGAACATCGCCTCCCCGAATCCAGGAACGACTCGAATGAAGCCGATATCAACCTCAGAGGCGCTGCACCTGCTGGCCGAAACCTTCGACGAGCCGGTCGAGCGCCTGGCGCCCGCCACCGCGCGCGACGCCATTGCCGGCTGGGACTCGATGGGTGCCTTGAGCCTGATGGCCGAGCTCGATGAACGTTTCAACATCGAACTCACCGCCGAGGCCTCGCGCTCGATGGCGCGCGTGGCCGACGTCATCGAGCTGCTGCGCCGCCACGGCGCGCTGGCCGACTGACCGCCCCGCTGCGCATTTCATGGCGCGTGTTCCGTCCTACCCGAAGACCACCGCGCTCGTTTCCAGGGCGCTCACGTTCAGCCCCGAGGCGCTGGCGGCCGGTTTCGTGCCGGCAGTGCAAGCCGATCTGGCGCAGCTGGTCGAATTGCGCCGTCAGGTGATCGGCGCGGCACTGACCTGGGACGATCCGCGCTACCTGAGCTGGCGCTACGACCTGGGCTCGCCGGCCCGCGGCGGCGGTGAATGCTGGGTCGTCAAGCGTGGCGACGAGGTGTTGGCCATGCTCGGCTCGGAGCGCATTTCCGTGCTGCACCGGGGCCGTTCGGTGGATGGGCTGTCGGTGATGGACATCGCAGTGCGGCCCGAGTTCGAGGGCGTCGGGCTCGGCGTCTGGATGGCGATGCATTTGTGCGAACGGTTCGACTGCGTGCTGGCGATCGGCTCGAATGCGAATTCGCGCGCGCTCGTGACGCGCGTGTTCGAACGCCTGCCGGACCGGCGTTCGTATGCCCACCTGTTCGAATTCGGTCCGGCTCTGCAACGCCGTTGGCAAGCCGGTGCGCTGGCCGCGGCGGCGGCGGCGCTGGCGGGCTGGGGCATGGCGGTGTGGCGCGGCGCGGTGGCGCTCACACGCGACCGCTCGCTGCGCATCGAACCGCTGCTGCGCTTCGACGAGTCCGTCAACGCCCTGGTGGCGCAATCGCGCGGCGAGCAACAGATTTCGGTCGACCGAAACGAAGGCTTCCTGAACTGGCGCCTGTTCGGCAACCCGCGCTCGGCCTACACCGTGTGGGCCGCGCGCGACGGGGCTGCGCTGGTGGGTTACATCGCGGTTCGCACCAAGGCGTCGCAGGGTGGCAGGCAGGTGCTGGTCATCGAAGACCTGCTGGTGCCGGCCGGGCCGCCGGGCGCGGCGGTGCTGCGGGCGCTGATGTGCCGGGCCTTCGACGAAGCTTCGGCCCAGGGCTGCGAGCGGATCACGGTAATTGCCTGCCACCCCGAGAACGAGCGCTTGCTGCGCCGGCTCGGCTTCTTCGCGCACCGGGCCGATGCCGAAACGCTGAGCGTGCGCAGCCGCGATGCGGCATTGAGCGAGGCCATCGCCGCCGGTGTTCCGTGGCACCTGACCGGCGCGAACACCGACCGCGACGATTGAGGCCCCAGCCCCGAAGCGCTTGTCTTACTGCGGCAGGCCCAGCATCGAGCGCCCGACCGCCTCGGCCACCTCGATCCCGTCAACCCCCGCCGACATGATGCCGCCCGCATAACCGGCGCCTTCTCCGGCCGGGTACAGACCCTGCACGTTCAGGCTCTGGTGGTCTTTGCCGCGCGTGATGCGCAATGGCGACGACGTGCGCGTCTCGACGCCGGTCAACACCGCGTCGGGCAGTGAAAACCCCTTGATCTGGCGCTCGAAGGCCGGCAGCGCCTCGCGGATCGCCGCGATCACGTACGCCGGCAGGCTCGTGGCCAGGTCGCCGAGCCGCACTCCCGGTTGGTAGGACGGCAGCACGGCGCCGAACTCGGTCGAGCGCTGGCCGCGAATGAAGTCGCCCACCAGCTGCCCCGGCGCGCGGTAGCCACCGCCGCCAAGCTCGAACGCGCGCGACTCCCAGTGGCGCTGGAAGGCCAGCCCGTCGAGCGGGTTCACCGGGCCGTCGGCGGCGCCGTCGATGCCGACAACCGCGCGATAGTCCTGCGGTGTGATGCCGACCACGATGCCCGCGTTCGCGTTGCGTTCGTTGCGTGAGTACTGGCTCATGCCGTTGGTCACCACCCGTTCGGGCTCCGACGTGGCGGCCACCACGGTGCCGCCAGGGCACATGCAGAAGCTGTAGACCGAGCGGCCGCGCGCTGACCCATTTCCGGCGTGGTGCACCAGTTTGTAGTCGGCCGCGCCCAGGATCGGGTGGCCGGCGCTGGGGCCGAAGCGCGCCCTGTCGATCAGCGACTGCGGGTGTTCGATGCGAAAACCGATCGAAAACGGCTTGGCTTCCATGAACACGCCGCGCGCGTGCAGCATCGCAAAGGTGTCGCGCGCGCTGTGGCCGAGCGCCAGCACCACGTGGTCGGCGCGCAGTTGTTCGCCGGTGGCGAGGGTCACGCCGCGCACGTGGCCGGCCTCGACAGCCAGGTCGCTCACGCGTGCGCCGAAGCGCACCTCGGCGCCCAGCGCCTGCAGTTCGGCGCGCATCTTCTCGACCACGCCGACGAGCCGGAAGGTGCCGATGTGCGGCTTGCCGACATACAGGATCTCCTCTGGCGCGCCGGCCTTGACGAATTCGTCGAGCACCTTGCGTGTGAGGTGGCGCGGGTCGCTGATCTGGCTCCACAGCTTGCCGTCCGAAAACGTACCGGCCCCGCCTTCGCCGAACTGCACGTTCGATTCCGGGTCGAGCACGCCGCGGCGCCACAGGCCCCAGGTGTCTTGCGTGCGCTCGCGCACCGGCCGGCCGCGCTCCAGCACGATCGGGCGCAGCCCCATCTGCGCCAGCACCAG
>JANOQS010000690.1:0-7775 GCA_031414975.1 Methylibium sp.
GAAGGCCGTGGCGACGATCAGCCCGGCAGCCACCGCGCCCATGCCGCGCAGCGCACCGCTGACCGCCGGCGCCTGCGCGAACTGGGTGTACAGCGTGGTCATCAGCAACACGATCACCAGTGGCACAGCCAGCATGCCGGCCAGCGCGGCAAAAGCGCCGCGCAGCCCGAAGTAGCGGTCGCCCAGCATCAGCGACAGGTTGATCACGTTCGGCCCCGGCAGCACCTGGGCGGCCGAAACGAGCTCGAGAAATTCTTCGCGCGTGAGCCAGCGTCGGTGCTCGACCAGCTCGCGCTGGGCCACCGCCAGCACGCCGCCGAAGCCTTGCAGCGCCAGCCGGTTGAAGGCGAAGAACAGTGCGGTCGGCGAGTTCGGCCGCTGCAGCTCCGCAGCGCCAGCCGGCACGGCACTCACTGCAAGGCTCCCGCCACGCTGCGCCGCCCGACCCACAGGCTCAGGGCCAGCGCCGCAAGCACGCACACCAGGCCGATCCAGGGCAGCGGCGCATACCCTTCGTGCGCGATCAGCCAGCCGCCGCCGCTGGCCCCCAGCGCCTGGCCCAGGTACATGGCCGAACTGTTCAGTGCCATCAGGGCCGAGGCCAGTGCCGGCGCCACGGCGTTGAGGCGCGCCTGTTGCGCCGAGTTGGCCGAGAAGCAGCCCAGGGCCCACGGAATCATCACCAGCCCGGTCGTCATCACGCTGGTGGCCAGCGGCCACAGCAGCAGCGACAGCGCGATCGCCAGCGTGGCCAGCGCCACCGCCCGGTTCGCGCCGGTGCGCTCGATGTGGCGCGTCAGCAGCAGGTTGCCGATCAGCCCGAACACGCCGAACCAGGCGAACAGCAGGGTGACCTGGGCCGGGCTGGCGCCAAGCACCTGGCGGTAATACGGCGCCATGTACGAGAACACCGTGAATTGGCCAGCACTCTGCAGCGCCGTCACGGCGATGATGAACATCAGCAACGGGTGTGTGAAGACCTCCTTCCAGGCTTTCAGCGACAGCGCCGCCGGCTTGACCCCGTCGGGCAGCGATGTGAACACCGCCCAGGCCGCCAGCACCGACAGCACGGCCACGGCGCCGAAGGCCACACGCCAGCCGTGCACTTCGCCCAGCCAGGCGCTGAGCGGCATGCCCAGCACCGAGGCCACCGACCAGCCCAGGAAGATGAAGGTGATCGCCCGGCCGCGCTGCTCGGGCGGCGCCATGAAGCCCATGGCCGCGGCGGCCTGCGGCGTGAACACCGCAGCGCCCAGCACGGTGGCCGCACGCAGCGGCCACAGCGCCGCGTAGCTCGGCATCAGCGCGCACAGCGCATGGCCGGCGGCGTACCAGAGCAGCGTCCAGGCCAGCAGCCGGCGGCGGTCGAAACCGGCCACCCAGCCGGCCAGCAGCGGCGCGCCGAAACACATCATCGCGCCGCCGATGGAGATGAGTTGGCCCGCCAGCGGCACCGACACGTCGAGCGAGCGGCTGATGTCGTTCAGCGTGCCCGCCACCACGAACACGCCGCAGCCGATCACGAAGTTGCCGAACAGCAGCGCCCAACGGGCACGGCTCAGCGCATCGGCCGATGCAAGCGCGTCCGCAGCGTCGCTCATTCGGCGCAAATCATCGAATCACCCGCAGCGCCTCGGGATTGACGATGTTCGTCGGTTCGCTCTTGATGAAGTTCGCCACGTTCTCGAACGCGGCCTTGAAGTACATCTCATAACCGTCTTGTTCCACATAACCGATGTGCGGCGTGCAGATGGCATTTTCCAGGCGCAGCAGCGGGTGGCCCTGAAGGATGGGTTCGGTCTCGAACACGTCGACCGCAGCCATGCCGGGGCGGCCGCGGTTCAACGCCGAGACCAGCGCACCGTCTTCGATGATCTCGGCACGCGAGGTGTTGACGATCAGCGCGGTCGGCTTCATGCGCGACAGCGCGTCCAGCCGCACGATGCCACGGGTGCGATCGCTCAGCCGCAGGTGCAGCGACAGCACGTCGCAGGCCTCGAAGAACGCCTCGGCGCTGGGGGCGGGCACGTAGCCGTCTTGTTCGGCCTTGGCGCGCGAGGCCGCGCTGCCCCACACCGTCACCTGCATGCCGAAAGCCCGGCCGTAACCCGCCACGAGCTTGCCGATGCGGCCGTAACCCCACACGCCCAGGGTGCGCCCGCTGAGTGCCTGGCCGACGCCGAAATTGCCCGGCATCGACGCCGCCTTCAAGCCCGACTGCTGCCACACGCCGTGCTTGAGGTTGGCGATGTATTGCGGCAGCCGGCGCATCGCGGCCATCACCAGCGCCCAGGTGAGTTCGGCGGTGGCCACCGGCGAGCCCACGCCTTCGGCCACCGCGATGCCCAGCCGCGTGCAGGTGGGCACGTCGATGTGCGAGCCGACCTTGCCGGTCTGCGAAATCATCTTGAGCTTGGGCAGCTTCTCGAGCAACTGGCGCGGGAACTGCGTGCGTTCGCGGATCAGCACCAGCACGTCGGCATCGCGCAGCCGGATCGCCAACTGGCCGATGCCCTTGACGTTGTTGGTGAAGACCTTGGCGTTCAGATCTTCCAGCAGCGAAGCGCATTTGAGCTTGCGCACCGCGTCCTGGTAATCGTCGAGGATGATGATGTTCACGAAGGGCGACAGCGATGAAATGGCGGACATTGTGCACTCGCCTGTCGTTGCCCGTGCACGCGCTGCAGGCTCGCGAAAGTCGCGCTAGCATGCGCGCCTTGCTTCGGTTCAACCTTCAAGGAGACCCCCATGTCCATCTCGATGTATTCGGCCAGCGTGCCGGTATTTGTTCGCATGCTCGGAAACCTGGACGCCTGGCTCGAAAAGGCCGAGGCCCATGCCCGCGCAAAGAAGTTCGAGACCAGCGTCTATCTGAACACGCGCCTGGCGCCCGACATGTTGCCGTTCAGCAAGCAGATCCAGATCGCCTGCGACGGCGCCAAGTTCGGCGTGGCACGGCTGGCCGGTGTGGAGTCGCCCAAGTTCGAGGACAACGAAAGCAGCTTGGCCGAATTGCGCGAGCGCATAACCAAGACCGTGGCGTACGTGCAGTCGGTGCCGGCAACGAATATCGACGGGACTGAGGCCAAGGACGTGGAACTGCCGCGCCGCGACGGCACCTTGACGCTCAAGGGCGAGTTCTACCTGAAGCACTTCGTGATGCCCAACTTCTACTTCCACGTGACCACGGCGTACGCGCTGCTGCGCCACAACGGCGTCGATCTGGGCAAGAAGGACTTTCTGGGCGCCCTGCAATAGGCGCGCCCGATCACAGACGCGAGTTGCTGAAGATGCTGTCGAACTCGCGTTCGAGCTTCATGCGGTGGCTGCCGGTGCGTTCGTGGCCGGCCGGCAGCGAGGCCAGGATCACGGCGCGCAGGCTCCACAACTCCCACGCTTCGCTGGCGCGGCGCACCTTGTGCTGCAGCAGCGGGGCGGTGTCGCTGGCAATGTCGGATGCGGCGCTCATGTAGGCCTGCTTCATCTCCACGAACGCACGGCGTGCGGCAATGCGGGCCAGGCGCTCTTGTGGCAGGCCGGCGCCCAGGCCGGGCGGCAAGATCGAAAACGGCGCCGGGCGCTCCGAGGAAAGAGTTGAATTCATGACGCGCTCACGACCTTCCGGCGCCGAGGCGGCTGGCCGAGGCGCGCGCGACCTGGCGCGGGAAGTGCGCGCCGAGCATGGCCATGCGGTGGTTGGCCTCGGCCTGGTCGCGATGGTGGGCAACAAGATGGAACACCTCGGCGCGCAGGAACCACAGTTCGCGCAATGAGCGCGCCAGGCGGATGCGCCGCAGCAGGTCACCGGCCTGTTGGGTGCGGATGTCGGCCAGGCTGTCGATGAAGTCCTGGCGCGCGCGCTCCAGCGGCCGCGCACGGCCGAAGCCGATGCCGGCCTCGCGCTGGACCGCGGCGCCGAACATCGGCGGCAGGGAGTTCGTGAGCCAGTCGCGCAGGCCGCCGCGGGGCATGGATGCAGATTCGCTTTCGCGCGGCGGGCACACGGGGTGATCGGTGTCGACCGGGTGGCGCAATACCGCCGACACCGACGAAATGAGCAGTCTCTTCAACATAGCGTGAATTTTCAGCTTGACCTGGCCGCGCCACAATGGCAAGACCGGTGACGATTGTTTCAAGGCGTTCGTCGCCCGATGCGCCGATAAGGTGCACACAAACCGGCCAGATCGGGCCCGCGCACTGGGCGACCGATGGCCAAACAACGGGACCGATCAGCATGAAGTGGTTCAGACGTTCATTGCTCGCGCTGCTGCTGTTGCTGGGGCTGGCCGTGGCCGCGCTGTGGCTGTACAGCCGCCTCTCGTTGCCGCAGACCGAGGGGGCGCTCAGCGTGGCCGGGCCGCACGCGCAGGTCAGCATCGAGCGCGATCCGCTGGGCATCCCCACCATCCGGGCCAAGAGCATCGACGACGCGATGTTCGGCCTGGGCTTCGCGCATGCGCAGGACCGCCTGTGGCAACTCGAGACGCACAAGCGCATCGGCTCGGGCCGGCTGGCGCAGGCCTTCGGTGAGCCGGCGCTCGAGAACGACAAGTTCCTGCGCGCGCTCGGCGTCAAGCGCGCCGCAGCGAAACAGTGGGCCCAGGCCAGTGCCGAAGTGCAGGCGGCGGTGTTGGCCTACACAGCGGGCATCAACGCCTTCATCAAGGAGTCGATGACGGCGCGTCCGCCCGAGTTCGTGGTGCTGGGGCTGCGGCCTGAACCCTGGACACCGGAGGACACGATGGCCTGGGCCATCATGATGGCCTGGGACCTGGGCGGCAACTGGTCGACTGAAATGCTGCGCATGCGCTTGGCGCTGAAGCTGCCGGTGGCGCGCATCAACGAGCTGATTCCGCCGTACCCCGGCGATGCGCCGCTGGCCACCGCCGACTACGCCACGCTGTTCCGCGAGCTCAAGCTCGACGGCCGGCTCGGCAACCAGGCGCTCCACGCCGCGCCGCCGTCGGGTGTCGAGGGCGTGGGTTCGAACAACTGGGTGGTGCACGGCTCGCGCACCAACACCGGCAAGCCGCTGCTGGCCAACGACCCGCACCTGAAGCTCAGCACACCGGCGCTGTGGTACTTCGCCCGCCTCGAAGCGCCGGGGCTGAAGGTGGCCGGGGCGACGATGCCCGGGCTGCCACTCATGGTGCTTGGGCAGAACGAGCACATCGCCTGGGGCTTCACCAACACCGCGCCCGACGTGCAGGACCTGTACCTCGAGCGCATCAAGCCCGACGACCCGACGCAGTACCAGACGCCCGACGGCTGGGCAGCGTTCGAGACCTTCACCGAGACGATCCAGGTCAAGGGCCGGCCCGATGTGAGCCTGCGTGTGCGGGCCACTCGCCACGGCCCGGTGATCTCGGACTCGGGCAACGCCCAGGGGCTGATCGGCGCGGCCGACAAAGCCAGCTACGCGCTGGCGCTGCGCTGGACCGCGCTCGACCCCGACCCCGGCACGCTCGAAGCCGGGCTGGGCTTCAGCCGCGCCACGTCGGTGGCCGAGTTCATTGCCGCATCGAGCACCTACATGGCGCCGATGCAGAACATGGTGGTGGCCGACCGTGCCGGTCACATCGGCGTGGTGTCGGCCGGGCGGGTGCCGGTGCGCAAGCCCGACAACGACTTGAAAGGCCAGGTGCCGTCGCCCGGCTGGGACGCCCGCTACGACTGGGCCGGCTTCGTCGAGCCCACCCAGACACCGCGCGAGACCGACCCGCCGCGCGGCTGGATCGCCACCGCCAACCAGCGCATCCACGCCCCCGACTACGCGCACTACCTGACCAGCGAATGGGCCGTGCCCTACCGCATGCAGCGCATCGAACAATTGCTCGCGGCCAAGCCCGCCCACAGCCTGGACAGCTTGCGCGAGATCCAGGCCGATGTGCTGTCGCTCGCCACCCTGCGGCTGCTGCCCGTCATCCGCAAGGCGCAGTCGCCCCACCCATTGGCCGCCGCGGCGCAACGCGAGCTGGCCGCCTTCGACGGCACGATGGCCGCCGATCGGGCGGCCCCGCTGATCTTCTGGGCCTGGGCGCGCCAGCTCACCTTGGCCGTCTTCGGCGACGAGCTCGGCCAGCCGATGCTGGACCGCACACTCGGCGGGCGCAGCTTCCGCGACGCGCTGGAAGGCGTGCTCGAACGCAACGACGGGTTCTGGTGCGACAACAAGACCACGCCCGCCACCGAAACCTGCGCCCAGCAGATCGATGCCGCCTTCACCCACGCGCTCGACGAACTGCAGGCGGTGCATGGCGCAGATGTGTCGGCCTGGCAATGGGGCCGCGCCCACCAGGCGCGCTCGGAGCACCGGCCGTTCAGCCGTGTGAAGGCCCTGGCCCCGTGGTTCGAACTGCGCACGCCGGTGGGCGGCGACACCTTCACGGTGAACGTGTCGCGCGTGGCGATGCGGCCCGACGCTGCCACCGGCGAGTTGTACCTGGACGAACACGGCCCGTCGCTGCGCGCGCTGTACGACCTGGGCGACCCGGCCAAGTCACGCGTCATGCATTCGAGCGGCCAGTCGGGCAACGTGTTCTCGCCGCTGTACCGGAGTTTCGTGAAGCCTTGGGCCGCGGTGGAATATGTGCCGTTGTGGGGTGCGCCGGCCGAACAGACGCTGGTGCTGACGCCGAAGTAGCCCGCTACACCTGCCCGAACAGCGCTTTTCGTTGGGGCGTGTAGTGCCACCACGGCGCAGCCGGTGAGCCGCGCATGAAGTCGGTGGCGGCCATGAAGGTGTCGAGCACACACGGGTCCTGGCGCTGGCCGGTGGCGGCGCACAGGCGCTGGTAGAGCACGAAGGCGTCTTTGCCGCGCAGGTCTTGCGGCTCGTGGATGCCGATCAGGCGCAGGTCGGCCGCCAGCGCCGGGCCGATGTTGGGCAGTTGCTCCAGCGCCTTGCAGTCGGCCGCGCTGGCTGCTTTGGGGGATTTGATGGAAGCCATGGCTGCGCTTTTCACATCAGCATGTGGTTGCGGATCAGCCCGACGGCCAGGCCCTCGAGCTCGAACTCGACCTCGCTGTCGCCTTCGCTGCCATGGCCCGGCAGCGGCACGACGATGGGCTTGAAGTCGGGGTTTTCGGGGAGCAGCTCGATGCTCGTCTTGGTGCGGCGATAGCGCTTGACGGTGACCTCGTCGCCGAGCCGGGCCACAACGATCTGGCCGTTCTTCGCCTCCTTGGCCTTCTGCACCGCGAGCAGGTCGCCGTCCATGATGCCGGCGTCGCGCATGCTCATGCCGCGCACTTTCAGCAGGTAGTCGGGCCGGCGCGGGAACATGCTGGCTTCCATCAGGTAACTTTGTTCGATGTGTTCCAGCGCCAGGATCGGCGCCCCCGCCGCGACCCGGCCGACCAGCGGCAAGGTGAGCTGCGCCAGGCTCGGCAAGGGCAGGCTGTACTGCCGGCCGCGCGCTTCGTTCAATGCACGCAATGTGTCAGACTTCAAACGGATGCCGCGCGAGGTGCCGCCCACCAGTTCGATGACGCCTTTGCGCGCCAGCGCCTGCAGGTGTTCTTCGGCCGCGTTGGCCGACTTGAAGCCGAGTTCGTTGGCGATTTCGGCCCGCGTGGGCGGCGCGCCGGTGCGTTCGATGGCGCTTTGCACCAGGTCGAGAATCTGCTGCTGTCGGTCGGTGAGCTTGGGGGTTTCTTGCACGGCGGTTCCTTGGCTTGGCGTTCGTGAACATCAGCGGCGCTGGCAATTCATCCAGTATCTGTATTTTTATCCAGCTTTGGCAAAAATGCAAAACAATCCTTCGATGGTGGTC
>JANOQS010000691.1:0-10903 GCA_031414975.1 Methylibium sp.
GGCGCCTTTGCCCGAACTGCGCTGGAACACGACAGAGCGACCCCCGCGAGCGGCGTTGGTTATCGGAGCTTGGCAAGGATGCTGAGTTGGTGCCCCAAGCCGTGGGATGCCATGCGTGCAACGACACCGGCTATCGCGGACGCTCCGTGATCGCTGAAGTGCATGCGATTGAAGATCGCTTTCGCGATTTGGTGACGTCCGGGGGAAGCTTGTCCGAGCTGCGTGAGCATGTCGCCGGTGGCGGTGTGCCTTCACTCAGCATGCGCGCTGCCGGGATGATCGTGGCCGGGGTCACCACGCCAGAAGAGGTCAAACGTGTTGTTGGCTGGCAGTAGGGCACTCGACGTGTACTTCGGGACTCGTGCCGCTGCCATTTGCGACGGAATGGAAGTGTTGCTCGCGGAGCCGACGAACGGATTCGAGGCAGGTGTGGCAGCGGTTCAGAAGAGGCTGGCAAGCCAACTCGGGAAGAGGCGGATTCGGGCTTGGTTGAGCGGTGGGCTCTGTCGCCCCTTCATTTTGCCCGCGCTGCCGGGAGTCAACGGTGCGCACGAAACCCTGCGTGTGGCCACCATGCTGGCGAACGAGCGCACCGGGCTCGCAGGAGCTTGCCGGGTGTGGCTCGATGCGCCGAGGCGTGGCGAAGCAAGGGTTGCCATTGCCGTCGCAGTTCAGACCCTCGATCGGCTGCAGGAAGGGGTCGGCAATCGCTTCCGAGTTGACTCCATAGGCCCTTGGTGGGTTGATGTCCTCAGAGTCGCGCTTCTTCAGAAGGCCGCGCCCGTGGCCGTGGGTGTTCAAGACTGCGACTCGCTGACAGTGTTGATTGGACCCGTTGGCGGCTTTGAGGTGGCCCTGACCGTTAGCCCCGTGGTGGATGATGCTTCGGCCGATTCGGCATTTACACGCGCGCTGATGTCCGCGGATGTGGCGCCAGGCCATCAGACCTTTGGCCGCCTGGTGCTGGGAGGAGCCATGGCTGTCAGGTCGCCGGGCAGCGCCCTTGGCTCCTTGCTCGAGGTTTCCCCATGAGGGCGCTCAATGTGAACTTCGTTTGGCGCCGACCGATCTGGAGTTGGCTTGCCATCGCGGCGTCGACCGCCTTTGCGGTTGCTGCCATGCACCAGGCTTGGTCAGCAATGGCAATCGTGAATGACGTTCGGACGGTAGAGAGCGAAGTGGTCAGGCTCACGCTCGCTTTGGACGAGAAGCGGAAGCAGGCGAGCGTTGGAGCACCAGCACAGGCTGCGGCGGAACCGGCCTACTTCAAGGATGCGCTCGAACTGAGCGAACTGGCGGCCTTCGACGCGGGCATGGTGCTTCGGGTGCTGGAGGCGGTTCAGGTTGTCGGAGTCAAGGTGACCTCGCTCGACATGGTTCCAAAAGATGGCGGTTCGCGAGTGGAGCTGGAGGTCGCCGATTCGACAGCTTTGCTCCAGTACCTCGAGCAGCTCAACGCGGGCACGGAACCGCCTCACATTTGGCAGCTCCTGCGCACCCAATCGCCAACGCCGACCAACGCGGGAACTGCATCGATCTTGGGGCGTGCTGGTGTTGGTGCTCGTTGAGGCGGCGAGCCGCCGTCACTATTTATCGCGTTCCAACCCAAAGGAGACGGAGCTATGAAACTCACAAGACTGCTCGCCGCCCGGGCCACCGCGGCGGCCTTGCTCGCCTGGCCACTGCTGTCAATTGCTGTCACGGAGATCCCAGCAAATGGAGCAACCGTGGTCCGCCTCGGGGTGGCTTCCGGCAGCGCATATTTCAGCAGTCCAGAAGTGCCTGCAGTCGCCCGCTACAGTTCACCCATGCCCCGCCCCATCCTCGCCCTAGACGCCGACGGCGTCCTTGTTGACTTGCACATCGGCTACGCCACCGCCTGGCAGCGCGCGTTCGGCGTGTACCCGGCCGAGCGCGACCCGCTGGCTTATTGGCCGATCGACCGCTGGCACGTGGATCGGCTCGAAGGCGACAAGCGCCTGCACCTGCGCGCGCAGTTCGACGAGAAATTCTGGACCTCGCTGCCGGCAATCGGCGGGGCGGTGGACGCCTGCCACCGCTTGCACGACGCCGGCTTCGACCTGGTGTGCGTGACGGCGCTGGACGCGGAGTTCGAGGCGGCGCGGCTGCGCAACCTGCGCGACCTGGGGTTTCCGATCGAGCGCGTCATCGCCACCGGCCACCACGAGGGCGAGCGCAGCCCGAAGGCGGATGCGATCGCGGCGCTGCGGCCGTTGGCGTTCGTGGATGACTACATCGTGTACATGCGTGGCGTGCCTGCCGACGTGCACACGGCGCTGGTGCTGCGCGCACCCAACGGCAGCCCGAACACGGGCGACGAGCTGGTGCTCGCGAAGTCGGTGCACCAGGACCTGGCGGACTTTGCCGACCACTGGCTGGGCTCGGGCCGGCCGGGGTAGGCGGCGCGGGCCGGGCTGCGGCGGCGCGGTCGCGGGGCGCTGCCACAATCGCGGGCCGAGTCCAACCTGCTGCTCGCCATGGCTACCCACTCTCTCGACATTCGTGCGCTCGCCTTCGACGTGTTCGGCACGGTCGTCGATTGGCGTGGTTCGATCGTTCGCGAAGGCGAGTTGCTGTCTGCCACCAAAGGCCTGAAGGTCGACTGGCCGGCGTTTGCCGATGCCTGGCGCGCCGGCTACAAACCGGCGATGGACAGCACGCGCGGCGAAGGCGCGGCGTGGGTGGACATCGACAGCTTGCATCGCCGCATCCTCGACAGCCTGTTGCCGCGCTTTGGCCTGCAAGGGCTGCGGGCCGACGAGCTGGACCACCTCAACCGCGTGTGGCACCGGCTGATGCCGTGGCCGGACACGGTGTCGGGGTTGAACCGGCTGCGCGCGCGCTTTCCGATCTCCACCTTGTCGAACGGCAACGTCTCGCTGCTGATGAACATGGCGCGCAACGCCGGCTTGCCGTGGGACTGTGTGTTGTCGGGCGAACTGATCCACAAGTACAAGCCCGACCTCGAGGTGTATTTGATGGCCGCGCGGCTGCTCGGCGTGGCGCCGGCGCAGCTGATGCTGGTGGCGGCGCACCCGAGCGACCTGGCCGGCGCGCAGCGCGCCGGGCTGCGCACGGCGTATGTGAAGCGGCCGCTCGAATACGGCGCGGGGGTGCCGGGTGAACCGGTGGGCGATCTCGTCTTCGACCTCACCGCCACCGACTTTCTCGACCTGGCGGCGAAGCTCGGGGCCTGATGCTGCGCCCTCGATGAACGAAGCCGCCGCGCGCCAGGCCGTCTTGTTGCAGGCGTTCGAAACCGCGCCCGATGCGGGCGCGCGCTGGAGCGCGCAAGACGGCGCCTGGGCCAGCCGCGCGGCGCTCGAGTCGGTGCCTGCTGATGCACCTGCAGACCGCTTCATCGCCGAGCGTGCCCACCATGCAATGCAGCGGCTCGCGCCGCGCGAGGCGGTGGTGGCCGATGCGTTGCGGCGCCGCGTGTGGCGCGCCGCGTGGTGGGTCGGTGCGGCAGTGCTGGGCCTGCTGGCGGGCGTGTTGATCGACGCGATCGGCAGCGGCCAGCGCATCAACCTGCTTGCGCCGCCGGTGTGGGGCGTGGTGGCGTGGAACCTGATCGTCTATGCGGTGTTGGTGTGGGGAGCGGTGCGTGGCCTGCGCTCGCGCCGCGGTGGCCCGCCCGGCGTGCTGGCCCGTGGCCTGCAGCGCCTGCTCGGCCTGTCGGGCGCGCGTGGTCTGGCTGATCGCAGCCCGGTGTTCCAGGCCTTCGCGGCCCACTGGGTGCGCCTGAGCGCGCCCTTGTCGGCCGCGCGCGCCAGCGCTCTGCTGCACGCCGCGGCAGCGGCGCTGGCGCTGGGGCTGCTGGCCGGTATGTATTTGCGTGGCCTGGTGCTGGACTACCGCGCTGGCTGGGAGAGCACCTTTCTCGACGCCAGCCAGGTGCATGCGTGGCTGTCGGTGCTGCTGGCGCCTGCGCTGGCCGCATCGGGCCAGAGCTTGCCCGACGTGCCAGCGTTGCAGGCGCTGCGGTTCTCTGTCGACGCGCCGCGCACCGGCGCGCCGGCAGCACTCTGGATCCATCTGTATGCGCTGACCTTGGCGATCTTCGTCGTGCTGCCGCGCAGCGCGCTGGCACTGTGGAGCGGTTGGCGCGCGCGGCGGCTGGCGCGGCACTTCTTTCTGCCGCTGGACGATGCCTACTTCCAGCGCCTGCTGCGCCACCGCCAGGGTGGCGCGGTGCGCGTGCAGGTGCTGCCCTACGCGCAGGCACCCGGCGCGCAAGCCGAGTTGGGCCTGCGTGCGGTGTTCGGGCGCTTGTATGGCGACGCGGCACACGTTCACGTGGCGCCAATGCTGGCGTTCGGCAGCGAGGACGAAGCAGCCGCCCAGGCCCTGGTGCCGCCTGGCACCACGCTCGCGGCCGCCCTGTTCGACCTGACGGCCACGCCCGAGGCCGAGAACCAGGGCCGCCTGGTCGAGCTGCTGGCGCGCCAGGCGGCGCCGGCCGCGGTGCTCGTGCTGGTTGATGAGGCAGCCTTCGTGCGCCGCTTCGGAACCAAGTCGGAGCGGCTGCCGCAGCGGCGCGCGGCGTGGCAGGCGTTTGCACATGGGCTCGACACGGTGCCGGTGTTCGTTGATCTCAGCGCACCGGACCTGCCGGCCACCGAACAGGCGCTGCAGGCCGCGCTGGGCCAGGCTCGGAGCCCTGCATGACGGCGCCCAACTCGATCGCGCTGAGCCTGGTCTCGCACACCAACGCCGGCAAGACCACCTTGGCGCGCACGCTGCTCGCGCGCGACGTGGGCACGGTGCGCGATGTGCCGCACGTGACCGAGTTCGCCGACGCGTTCACCTTGCTCGAAACGCCGCAAGGTGGAACTTTGGAAGGCGGAACTTCGGAAGGCGAGAGCCTGCGCCTGTGGGACACCCCCGGCTTCGGCGACAGCGTGCGCCTGGCCAAACGCATGCGCCAGGCGGGCAACCCACTGGGCTGGTTCTTGAGCGAGGTGTGGGACCGCTGGCGCGACCGGCCGTTCTGGTCCAGCCAGCAGGCGCTGCGCAACGTGCGCGAGCAGGCCGACGTGGTGCTGTACCTCGTCAACGCGGCGGAAGAGCCGGCCGCCGCGGGTTATGTGGCGCCCGAGATGGAGCTGCTCGCGTGGGTCGGCAAGCCGGTGATCGTGTTGCTCAACCAGCTCGGCGCGCCGCGCGAGGCCGCGCTGGAAGAGGCCGACGTGCAGCGCTGGCGCGACCACCTGGCCTCAGATGCCCACGCCCGAACCCAGGTGCGCGCGGTGTTGCCACTCGACGCATTCGCGCGCTGCTGGGTGCAGGAGTACACGCTGTTGCAGGCGATCGAGCAGGCGCTGCCCGCGGAGCGGCGCAGCACGATGCAACGCCTGGCCGACGCCTGGCTCGCGCAACGCCGCGCGACCTTCGACGCGGCCATGCTGGCACTGGCGCGCAGCTTGGCGCGCATCGCCACCACGCGGGCACCCGTGCCCGAGGCGGCCGGCCTGGGCGCGCGG
Source organism: Methylibium sp. (assembly GCA_031414975.1). Lineage (GTDB taxonomy): Bacteria > Pseudomonadota > Gammaproteobacteria > Burkholderiales > Burkholderiaceae_C > LGRD01. The sequence continues at coordinate 5,508 of JANOQS010000691.1, forward strand.
CTGCGCCAGGCCCGCGCCGCGCTGGGCCTGGGCAAATCCGAAGCCGGCCCGCAGGCGCAGGCGCAACGCGCGCTGGCCGATGCGATGGACACGGAGGTGCGTGCCAGCACCGCCCAGTTGATCTCTCTGCACGGCCTGGACGGCCAGGCGCAGGGCGAGATCCTGCAGCGTCTGGCCAACCACTATGAAATGCGCCTGCGCCTGAACGAAGGCAATGCCGCCGCGCTGGGCGGCATGCTGACCGGTGCCTTGGCCGGGCTGAAGGCCGATGTGCTGACTGGCGGGCTCACCTTGGGCGGCGGCATGCTGGCGGGCGGCATTCTCGGCGCGCTCGGCGCAGCCGGCCTGGCGCGCGCCTACAACCTGGTGCGCGGCACCGAACAGTCGTGGCTGACGTGGAACGCCGAAGCGCTGGACAGCATGCTCGACGCCGCGCTGCTGCGCTACCTGGCCGTCGCGCACTTCGGCCGTGGGCGCGGCGAATGGACGCAGGGTGAGTCGCCGCCGCATTGGAAGGTGGTGGTCGAAGAGGCCGTCGCGCCCTACGCCGATGCGCTGGACGAGTTGTGGCGCGACCGCAGCGCGCAGGGCGACGCTGCGGCGCAGGCGGCAGAGGTCGAGCGGCTCGCCGGTGAACTGCTGCCGTTGTTGAGCGAGCTCACGCTGGCGGCGCTGCGGCGCCTGTACCCGGGCGCCGAGGCGCTCGATGCGTTGCAGCCGGCCGACGGCATGCTGGGCGTCGGCGCCAACGTCACAATCCCCCCGACATGAACATCATCATCATTGGCGCCGGCCGCGTGGGCGAGAGCGTGGCCGAGAGCCTGGTCTCCGAGCGCAACGACATCACCGTGGTCGACACCGACCCGCAGCGCCTGGCCGCGCTGCAAGACCGGCTCGACCTGCGCGGCGTGGCCGGCAACGGCATCCAGCCCTCGGTGCTCGAAGAAGCCGGCGCGCAAGACTGCGACATGCTGATCGCCTGCGCGCCGCTGGACGAAACCAACCTGGTGGTCTGCAAGGTCGCGCACGACACCTTCAACGTGCCGACCACGATCGCGCGCATGCGCTCGCCCGAGTTCGTCAACGGCTCGCCGCTGCTGAACAAGGACAGCGGCTTTGCGGTGGATCATGTGATCTGCCCCGAAGAGTCGGTCACGTCGTACGTGCGCAAGCTGATCGAATACCCCGAGGCGCTGCAGGTGCTCGAATTTGCCAGCGGCATGCTGAGCCTGATTGCGGTGCGCGCAGTGGCTGGCGGGCCGATGGTGCAGCACAGCCTGGCCGAGATCCCCAAGCTCGTGCCGGGGGCCGAGATGCGCATCGTCGCCATCTACCGCGGCACTGAACGTGTGCTGGCCGAGGGCAAGACGCGCATCGAGGCCGGCGACGAGGTGTTCGTGCTGGCCGCCACCGAAGACATCCGTACCGTGCTCGGCGCGCTGCGCAAGATGGACCGGCCGGTCAAGCGCCTGATGATCGCTGGCGGCGGCAAGGTGGGCCTGCGGCTGGCGCGCGAGCTGCAAGGCTCGCACCAGATCAAGCTCATCGAGACCAGCCGGACGCGCTGCGACTACCTGGCCTCGCAATTGCCGTCGACCACGCTGATCTTGAACGGCGATTCCACCGACGAAGAGCTGATGGAAGAAGAGAACGTGCGCGAGATGGACCTGTTCATCGCGCTCACCAGCGACGACGAAGACAACATCATGGCCAGCCTGTTGGCCAAGCGCATGGGGGCGCGCCGCGTGATCGCGCTGATCAACCGGCGTGCGTATGCCGACCTGGTGCAGGGCACGACCATCGACATCGCGATTTCGCCCTCGCAAACCGTCATCGGCGAGCTGCTCGCCTTCGTGCGGCGCGGCGACGTGGAGGCGGTGCACAGCCTGCGCCGCGGCGCCGCCGAGGCGCTCGAGATCGTGGCGCGTGGCGACGTGAAGAGCTCCAAGGTGGTGGGCAAACGCATCGAGCAGATCGCGCTGCCGCGCGGCGCGCAGATCGGCGCCATCGTGCGCGGGCTCGAAAACGACGAAGAGCCGACCCGGGTGGTGATGGCGCACCACGACACGCTGATCGAGCGCGACGACCACGTGGTGGTGTTCCTGCCGCGCAAGCGCATGGTGCGCGAGGTGGAAAAGCTGTTCCAGGTCAGCGCAACCTTCTTCTGAGGCTGGGGCTGACATGCGCAGTGTGCTTCCCCTGTTGCACATCATCGGCGTGATCGTCGGCATCTTCGCCTTGACGATGCTGGTGCCGTTGGCCTTTGCCTGGGGCGGCATGGACGGCGCGCGTTTCGCCTTCGACAAGGCACTGCTGATCACGGCCGCTTGCGGGCTGGCGCTGTACCTGGGCACGCGGCGCTTCCGGCGCGAGCTGCAGCCGCGCGACGGCTTCTTGCTGGTGACTCTGGTGTGGACCGTGTTGCCGGCGTTCGCAACCATGCCACTGATGTTCCACCTGCCCGGCATGAGCTTCACCGACGCGTACTTTGAAACCGTCTCGGGCCTCACGACCACCGGCGCCACCGTGATGACCGGGCTGGAGGCGCTGCCGCTCTCGATCAACGTGTGGCGCTGCCTGCTGGTGCTGCTGGGCGGCATGGGCATCATCGTGCTGGCGGTGGCGATTCTGCCGATGCTGGGGGTGGGCGGCAGCCAGATCTACAAGGCCGAGACCCCCGGGCCGATGAAGGACACCAAGCTCACGCCGCGCATCGCCGAGACGGCGCGTGGCCTGTGGGTGGTTTACTTCGTCATGGCCATGGCGTGCTTCGTGGCCTTTGCCGCCGCCGGCATGGGCTGGGCCGATGCGTTCATGCACATGTGTTCCACCATGGGCCTGGGCGGGTTCTCTTCCTACGACGCCAGCTTCGGAGCCTTCAACTCCCCCACCATCGAAGCGGTGGCGGTGCTGTTCATGCTGCTGTCGGGCGTGAACTTTGCGCTCTACTTCATGGTCTGGAAGCGGCGTTCGGCGGCGCTCCTGCTGCGCGATGTGGAAGCCCGCACTTACCTGGCCGTGATGCTGTTTGCCGTGCTGGCGGTGACGCTGGTGCTGTTCTGGCGCGGCACCTACCCGGGTTTGGCCGAAAGCCTGCGGCATGCGGCCTTCAACGTCGTCAGCGTGGCCACCACCACCGGCTTCGCGAGCGTGGACTACGCGCTGTGGCCGGCCTTCGCCCCGGCGCTGATGCTGCTGCTGAGCTGTTTCGCCACCTCGGCCGGCTCCACCGGCGGCGGCATCAAGATGGTCCGCGCGCTGCTGCTGGTGAAGCAGGCGCGGCGCGAGCTGGTGCGCATCGTTCATCCGCACGCGGTCAACCCGGTGCGCATCGGCAGCACCGCGGTCGACACCACGGTGCTGTTCTCGGTGCTGGCCTTCATGCTGGTGTACGGCGCCACGGTGATGTTCATGACCCTGGTGCTGCTGCTGACCGGGCTGGACCTGGTGACCGCCGCCAGCGCCGTGATCGCCTGCATCAACAACACCGGGCCGGGGCTCGGGCAGGTGGGCCCGTCCGGCAACTTTCAGGGGCTCAGCGACTTCCAGACCTGGGTCTGCACGGCCACCATGTTGCTCGGGCGGCTCGAGCTGTTCTCCATCCTGGTCCTGCTGACGCCCCAGTTCTGGCGCAAGTGAGCGCCGCGCGGCTGTCCGCTGAATCATTGAAATGGACGGTGAGGGACGCGCGAGATGGGATGCGATGCAAGGCGCGAAGCACAGCAATGCCCGCGGGCATTGCGAGCATTCGCAACGCGGCATCGCGCCCGTATCGCGTGGACAGCACCGATCCGATTTCAGTGATTCAGTGGACTAGGGGATTCTTCGCGGGCCGGCGCACGGGCTTGCGTGTAGGCTGCTCGCATGAACAGCGTTCGTCGCAGCATCCAGTTCTACTTCGACTTTTCGTCGCCCTATTCGTACATCGCGTCGGAATGGGTCGAGGCGCTGGCGGCGCGCCATGGGCGCACGGTGCACTGGCATGCCGTCATGCTCGGCGCGGTGTTCCAGGCGGCCGAGCTGAAGAGCCCGGTGTCGCACCCGATCAAGCGCGAGTATTCGCTGCTCGACTTCGAGCGTTCGGCGCGCTTTGCCGGCGTGCCGCTGGTGATGCCACCCAAGTTCCCGATCTCGTCGCAGAACGCCGCGCGCGTTTTCTGGTGGCTGCAATCGACCGACGCCGATCGCGCTGCCTCCTGGGCCCGTGCCGGGCTGCGCGCGTATTTCACGCGCGGCGTGGACCTGAGCGAAGCAGCCGCCTTGAAGGCGCACGCGGCCGGGTTCGGCATCGAGCCCGACCTGGCTGAAAGTGTGTGGACGGCGGCGGCGTGGAAAGACCGCCTGCGCCAGGCCAACGACGAGGCGATCGCCGCCGGCGTGTTCGGCGCGCCGTTTTTCGTCATCGACGGCGAGCCGTTCTGGGGCAACGACCGGCGCGCGCAGATGGAGCGCTGGCTCGAAGCCGGGCCGTTCTGAAGACACCAGTCGAGGAGACCCGCCATGAAGAAGACCGCCAAATCCCTGGTCGAAGAGGCGATGGGCCAGGTGACCACGTACACCGTGGAGCAGGCGCGTGCGATGCACGGCCACGCGGGGGTTCAGTTCGTCGACATCCGTGACGTGCGCGAGCTCGAGCACGAGGGTGTGATCCCGGGCGCGGTGCATGCGCCGCGTGGAATGCTGGAGTTCTGGTTCGACCCGGAGTCGCCGTACCACCGCGACGTGTTCGCGCAGCAGAAGGAATACGTGCTGTTCTGCGCCGCCGGTTGGCGTTCCGCGCTGGCCACCAAGACGCTGATGGACATGGGCCTGGAGCGCGTGGCGCACGTGGGCGGCGGCTTCACGGCCTGGAAAGAGGCCGGCGCGCCGACCGAGGCCAAGAAGGCCAAGGCAGAAAAGAAGTCCTGAGAAAGAGAGCGAGAATGCCCGATTGACGTATACGTCAATGCCCACCGCGGACCGATGCCCATCGGCCGCCCCTCGGAGTTGCCATGCCCGTTCTTGCTTCCAAGCTCAGCCCGCGATCCGAGGACTTCAAGGCCAACGCCGCGGCGATGCAAACGCTGGTCGACGACCTGAACGCGCGGCTGGCGCAGATCGCGCTGGGCGGCGGCGAAGCAGCGCGCGCCAAACACCTGGCGCGCGGCAAGCTGCTGCCGCGGGACAGGGTGGAGATGCTGCTCGACCCTGACACGCCGTTCCTCGAGATCGCGCCCTTGGCCGCGCTCGACATGTACAAGGAGCGCGGTGGCACCGACGCCGCGCCGGGCGCGGGGTTGATCGCCGGCATCGGCCGCGTGAGCGGGGTGGATTGCCTGATCGTGTGCAACGACGCCACCGTCAAAGGCGGCACCTACTTCCCGATGACGGTGAAAAAGCACCTGCGCGCACAAGAG
>JANOQS010000692.1:0-15361 GCA_031414975.1 Methylibium sp.
ATCCTGGACGAGCCGACCACCGGGCTGCACTTTGCCGACATCGCGCTGCTGCTGAAGGTGCTGCACCAGTTGCGCGACGCCGGCAACACCATCGTCGTGATCGAGCACAACCTCGACGTGATCAAGACCGCCGACTGGATCATCGACATGGGCCCCGAAGGCGGTTCGGGCGGCGGCACGGTGGTGGCGTGCGGCACGCCGGAGGAGGTGGCGGGGAATGCGATGAGCTTCACCGGGCGCTACTTGAAAGCCCTGCTGACCGACTGACAACGGCCACGATCGGCATGAACGTCATCTGCTGTGCACAACTCTGTTGATAAGCGGTGCACGAGAGGCTAAACTTCCAGCTGTCGGGGACAAAATTCGGCTCCATGCCGTGTGTACCAAGGCCCAGTGCCCAGCACCTATATTCCCGACACCTCATACCGAACAGCCGCTGCGTCAAACCAGCGGCTTTTTCTTTGTGTAGTAGGTGCCATAGGCGGCGCGCGTAATCTCATCCACGGCGTGCACCAACCCGATCTTCGGCCACAACAACTCCAGAAATCGCCCCTCGCTGCGTTCATACCGGCGCTGAAGCGCCCACAGAAAATAGTCGGCCGCCTGTAGCGCAGCCTCATGTGCCGGAGAAGACTGGCGGGCCGAAATTGCCGACTCGACGCTTCGCCCCCACTTCACCTCGAACCGTCGACGCGCCCTGTCCAATGCCTGCATCAGCGCAGCCGAGCGGTCCGAGCGGCCTCGCTCGGCAAAGCAAACGTCTACTTCCGGGCTCAGGTGCAGCCGATTCTTGAACAGCCGCGCCACCAGCGAGTCGTAGAGCTCGTTCGGTTGATAGCGATAGGCCGCATCGACCTGATTGCGCTGCCGCACATACGACAGAACGCTTTGTTTGTCGCGCACCACGGCGACGAATTGAAGCTCATGACGCAGCAAGATGCGAAACACCTCGCGCCGGACTTCCGGCAGATCGTCTTTGGCATGAAACGCAACGGCCGTCTTGCGGCGTTCCGGCTGCATGGATGGAACGCCGCTGAAGTACGGGTCGGTGAGGAGTGTCTGGCGCAGGGCATTCAGGTCCGCACCGAGGGCCACGGGGTCTGCCACATCGAGCACGCCGAGCATGAATTAGCGCGAGCAGCCCTCTTGACCGACCAAGACGCGGCCCCGCGCATCGAACAAGGTCGGGTCGCCCGCTTCGTCAACGAAGTAGTGGCGGCGGGCTGGCGGCGGCGTCGTCATCTCACCGCTTGCTTCATCGCGCCGACGATCCGCACCGTCTTCACGCTCACCGAGGTCACGCGCATCAGCAGGTCGATCACCGCTTCCTTGTGGTCGACATAGCGGGAGGTGTCGAACTTCTCGCGGATGGCCTTGAAGGCTTCGCTGACGATGCCTTCGCGTGCTTCGCCCGAAACCTTCTTCAGACGGCTCAGGTCGGCAAGGTACTGGTGGATCAGGACTTGGCTCATGCGGTGAGGGTCTCACGACTCCGCCGCATTTCAACACGCCCTCATCAGTGGCGGCGCGCCTCACGCCCCGCAGTAGATGTACTCCCGGTTGAACGGATACGCCGACTGCGCCCCGCGCATCGCACCGCTTTCCACGTCGCCATCGGGCCGGGACGCGAGCAGCTGGAACAGCGAGACCCAGCCGCGCTCGAAGCTCATTGCGCAGCCCGCCAGGTACAGGCGGTAGGCGCGCAGCGTGGCCTCGGGGGTCAGCTTGCGGGCTTCGTCGAGCTGGCGCTCCAGCGCGTCGGACCAGGCCCCCAGGGTGCGGGCGTAGTGGGGGCGCAGGTTCTCGGCGTCCAGAAGTTCGAGCCCGGCCTCGGCCAGGTCTTGCGACACGCGCGACTCGTGGACCAGTTCGCCGCCGGGGAAGATGTACTTCTCGATGAAATCGCCCAGGCCCGCGCCGAGCTGCGCGTAGCGCAGGCCGCCGGCGGTGATGCCGTGGTTCATGACCAGGCCGCCCGGCCGCAGCAGCCGGTGCAGTTTGGCAAAGTAGGCCGGCAGGCGCGCGCGGCCGACGTGTTCGAACATGCCGATCGAGGCGATGCGGTCGAACGGTTCGTGCTCGGGCAGGTCGCGGTAGTCGAGCAGGCGCATTTCCACGCGCCCCTTCAGGCCGCGCTCATCGATCAGGCGGTTCACGTGCGCATGCTGGTTCTTCGACAGCGTGATGCCCAGCCCGCGCACGCCGTAGCGCTCGGCCGCCCACAGCAGCAGGCCGCCCCAACCCGCGCCGATGTCCAGGAAGCGCTGCCCGGGCGCCAGCCGCAGCTTGCGGCACACATGGTCGAGCTTGGCTTCCTGCGCCTGCGCCAGGGTCGCCTCGGGCGTACGGAAGTAGGCGCAGGAGTAGACGCGCTAGGGGTCGAGCCAGAGCGCGTAGAAGTCATCCGACACGTCGTAGTGGAACCGGATGCGCTGCGCGTCGCGTTCGCGCAGGCCGTGCAGATCGCGCCAGCGCGAGCCCAGTGCCGCCACGGTCTGGCGCCAGGAGCGCGCGCCGCGGGCCTGGCGCGGGTCGCCCACCAGGTCGGCGGCGATGGCCATCAGGTCGGGCATCGAACCTTCGATGTCGAGCTGGCCGCGCACATAGGCGTCGGCCAGGGTGCCGATCTGGCCACGCGCCAGTGCGCCGAGCCAGCGCGGTTCGTGGAAGTGCAGGCGCAGGTCGGGATGGCCGGGTCCGGCATGGCCGCCGGGCCAGTCGAGCGCCACCCTGCGCGGCAACTGCTCCAGACGCTGGTCGATCAGACTTGAAAATGCGGTCATGGCATCTCCGTCGGCTACTTCGGTAGCGCACTGCTACTTTAGGAGCCTCGACGAGCCCCTGCATTGTTTCGGATCATCGCCGGGCCAACGGCGGGCCAGGGCCACAGTGGCTAGACTTCGGCGCCAACCAACCTCATGGAGACACCGATGAGCCTGACCGTCGACTACTTCCTGGCGCCGCAATCACCCTGGACCTACCTGGGGCATCAGCGCTTCGCCGACATGGCCAACGCCGCGGGCGCGCAGATCAAGGTGCTGCCCATGGACCTGGGCGGCAAGGTGTTCCCGGTGTCCGGCGGGCTGCCGCTGGGCCAGCGCGCGCCGCAACGCCAGGCCTACCGGCTGGTGGAATTGAAGCGCTTCGGCGAGCACTTGAAGATGCCGCTCAACATCCAGCCGAAGTTCTTCCCTGTCGCTGGCGACCCGGCGGCCAAGCTGATCATCGCGGTCGGCCTGCACGACGGTGATGCGGCGGCGATGCGCATCACCGGCGCAGTGCTGAAGGCGGTCTGGGCGCAACAGCGCAACATCGCCGACGCTGGCGAGCTGGCCGCGCTGCTGGCCGAGGCCGGCCTGCCGGCGCAGCGCCTCGACGACGCGCAGTCCCCTGCCGTGCTCGCGCGCTACGAGGCGAACACGCAGGCCGCGATCGACGCCGGTGTGTTCGGCTCGCCGAGCTACGTGATCAATGGCGAGATCTTCTGGGGCCAGGACCGGCTCGACTTCGTGCAGCGGCGCCTGGCGCGCGGCTGAACATCAACCCTCAGCAGCACCGCCATGCCCTCATCGACCACGACGCTCAGCGCCGCCGACGGCCACACTTTCAGCGCCTACATCGCCCACCCCACCGGCGCGCCGCGCGGCGCGCTGGTGGTGGTGCAAGAAATCTTCGGCCTCAACCCGCACGTGCGTTCGGTCGCCGATGGCTACGCCGCCGACGGTTACCTGGCCATCGCGCCCGCGCTGTTCGACCGCATCGAACGCGGCATCGAACTCGGCTACAGCGCCGACGACGTGGTGCGCGGCCGTGCGCTGAAAGAGGCCAGCGGCAACGCCAGGCCGCTGCTCGACATCGCCGCGGCGATGGCGCACGTGAAGCACGCTGGCCGCACGGGCATCGTCGGCTACTGCTGGGGCGGGCTGCTGAGCTGGCTCGCGGCCTGCGAGCTGGACGGCCTGGCCGCCAGCGTGCCCTACTACGGCGGCGGTGTGCCGGGCCAGGCTGCACTGAAGCCGCGCTGCCCGGTGATGGCGCACTTCGGCGAGCGCGACTCCATCATCCCGCTCGACACGGTCGAGGCCTTTCGCCGCGCCCAGCCGAGCGTCACCGTGCACGTCTATGCCGCCGACCACGGCTTCAACTGCGACCAGCGCGGCTCGTTCGACGCGCCCAGCGCAGCCCAGGCGCGCACCCGTTCCCTTGCCTTCCTGCGCGAACATGTGGGCTGACCGCTTGCTGGCGCGCCTCGCCGCGGCGTTGACGCTCGCGCTGGCAACCGTCGGCGCGAACGCCGAGCCCTACACCGGCCCGCTGTTCGATGCCCACCTGCACTACAACGACGAGGCCTGGATGTCGGCCCACCCGGTCGAAGACGCGCTCGGCCGCATGCAGCGCAGCGGTGTGCGCGCGATCGTTGCCAACAGCCGGCCCAACGACGGCACCAAGTCGCTCGCCAGCGCGAAGGCGCAGACCGCCGCGGCCGGCGTTTACGTGGTGCCGTTCATCCGCCTGTACCGCAACCGCGCCGACTACACCGGCTGGTTCAACGACCCGAGCATCGCCGCGATGGTGCAGGCCGAACTGGCCGCCGGCACCGCGGCCGGCCCGTACCGCGGCCTGGGCGAATTTCACCTCTACGACAGCGCAAATGCCAACGGCCCGATCGCCGTGCAGTTGATGAAACTCGCGCAGGCCAAAGACCTGGTGGTGCTGGCGCATGTGGACGACGCGGCCATCGACCTGCTGATGGCGCACGCGCCGAAGGCGAAGTTGATCTGGGCCCACACCGGCATCGGCGGCGCGCCGGTCGAGCGCGTGCGTGCGCTGCTGGTGCGCCACCCCACGCTGATGGGCGAGCTGTCGTACCGGCCCGGCCTGACTCAAGGCAGCGGCCGGCTGAGCCCTGAATGGAAGGCGCTCTTCACCGAATACCCGGGCCGCTTCCTGGTCGGCTCGGACACCTGGATCAATGCGCGCTGGCAGGGCTACGAAGCGCTGATGCAGGAAGCGCGGGCCTGGCTCGGCGAGCTGGAGCCGGCCGTCGCGCGCCGCATTGCCTGGGGCAACGGCGCTGCGCTGTTCGGCATTCCCGACCCCGCGCCGCGGTAGCGCTGCTGCGCAGGCGAAAAAAAACCGGCGCGAGGCGCCGGCTCTTCCGCAGACAACACGCGCTGAATGCGCGCGTGCTGCTTACTTCAGGTGACCGTTGATCAGCTTGGTCATCTCGAACATCGATACCTGGGCCTTGTTGAAGATTTCCTTCAGCTTGGCGTCGGCATTGATCATGGTGCGCTTGGCGGCATCTTGAAGCTTGTTCTTCTTGATGTAGTCCCACACCTTCTTCGTGACCTCGGTCCGCGGCACCGGCGTGGAGCCGATGATGGCGGCCAGCGCGGCGCTGGGGGTCATGGCCTTCATGAAGGCGGCGTTGGGAGTGCGCTTCTTGGCCGGAGCGGCCTTCTTGGCGGGGGCGGCTTTCTTGGCCGCTACCTTCTTCGCCGGAGCAGCCTTCTTTGCAGGAGCCGCCTTCTTTGCCGGTGCAGCCTTCTTGGCCGCAACCTTCTTCACTGGCGCCGCTTTTTTCGCGGGAGCCTTTTTCGCAGTTGCCATTTCAATTTCTCCATCACAAAGTAGTTGTTGATGTGCCCGGGTCGGGCGAGAGCCGCATGGACTCTCATTTCTCCAATACCCCGCGCGGTGCGAATGGTAATGCCTGAATGCAGCATTGAGAAGCAATTTTCATAGGTAAAAGCCGCTTTCTTTCGAGGAGAAGTCGGCTTTTGTCGTGCCTGCACATCAATGCGCGACGCGCGAGCGAGTCGCTTCAGTCGATGCGATGCACGAGCACGGCACGCGACAACGCGGCCGGTGTGGCGCAGCCGGTGAGCGCCAGCGCGATTTCGAACTCGTCGCGCAGCAGCTTGAGGGTGTGCGCCACACCGTGCGCGCCGGCCACCGCGAGCGCGTGCACGTACGGCCGGCCGAGCAGCACGGCGCGCGCCCCGAGTGCGATCGCCTTGAGCACGTCGGTGCCGCGGCGGATGCCGCCGTCGACCAGCACGGGCAACGCTTGTCCCGCCCCATTGCCCACGGCCTCCGTTATGCGTGGCAATGCCCACGCGGTGCTGACGGCGGTGTCCAAGGTGCGCCCGCCGTGGTTCGAGACGATCAGCCCGGCCACGCCGAGCAAAGCCGCCTGGCGCGCGTCGGCCTCGTGCAGCACACCCTTGATCAGCAGCGGCAGGCGCGTTGCGCCGAGCAGCCATTCGACATCGGCCCAGGTCGGCGCATGCCTCAGCAGCCCGTCGAACAGCGCGCTCTGGCCGGCCCCCAGCGGATGCGCAGCCACCGCAGGGGCACCCTGCAGGTTCACCGCCGACACGCCCGGCGGCAGGCGAAAGCCGGCGCGCCGTTCGCGGTCGCGCGCGCCATGCACCGGCGCATCGACCGTGAGCACCAGCGCTTCGAAGCCGGCCGCTTCGGCGCGCCGCACCAGCGCTTGCGTGAAGCCGCGGTCGGGCTGCAGGTAGAGCTGGAACCACAGCGGCCCGCGCGATGCATCGTCGCGCACCGCTGCCGCCACCTCTTCGAGCGCCACGCTGGACTGCGCGCTCAGGACCAGCCCCGCGCCCTGCGCCGACGCGGCAAGCGCGCTGCCGATCTCACCGAGCGGATGCACCAGGCGCTGGTAGGCCACCGGTGCCAGCAGCACCGGGTGGGCGAGCGTGCGGCCGAGCAGTTCGACGCGCGTGTGGCCGCCGGCCAGCGGCTGCAGCACGCGCGGCAGCAGCCGGATGTCGTCCCACGCACTTCGGTTGGCGCGCAGGGTGATCTCGTCACCTGCGCCGCCAGCCAGGTAGGCCCAGGCGTTGTCGTCCAGCCGCGCGCGGGCGTGGGCTTCGTAGTCGGCCAGCGCGACGACGTCGGGCGGGATCGCCTCGCCTGGACGACCTGAGGCGCTCACGTGTCGGCCCAGAGTCGCAACAGGTTGTGATACGTGCCGGTCAGCGCCACGGCTTCGGCGGTCTCGCCGTGGCGTTCGCGCAGCCGCATCAACTGCATGTCGAAGTGAAACAGCAAGCGGCGCTGCTCGTCGCTGCGCACCATGCTCTCGATCCAGAAGAAGCTCGCCAGCCGCACACCGCGCGTCACCGGCTCGACCCGGTGCACGCTGGTGCCGGGGTACACCACCGCCTCGCCGGCGGCGAGCTTGACGCGCTGCTCGCCGACGCTGCTCTGCACCACCAGTTCGCCGCCGTCGTAGCTGGCCGGGTCGGCCAGGAACACGGTGCAGCTGATGTCGGTGCGCGTGCGCGCCCCGCTGCCGGGCGCGTAGCGCACCGCGTTGTCCACGTGGTCGCCGTAGGCGTTGTGCGCGCCGCCGTAGCGGTTGAACATCGGCGGGAACACCTTCTTCGGCAAGGTGGCCGAGAAGAACAGCGGGTGCTTCTCGAGCCCGCCGAGCACCAGCGCCTGCAGCTCCTGCGCTTGCGCGCAGGTGGGCGGCAGTTGTTGGTTGTTCTTGACCTGCGCGGCCTGGCGGCCGGCGCTCACCTGGCCGTCTTCCCACGGCGCCGCGGCGAGCAGTTGCTGCGCGCGTGCCAGGGCCTCGGGCCCGAGCACGTCGGGGATGCGGATCAGCATGGCGATGGCTTTGCTGGTGAGGGAAGGGGCGTGGCCTAGAACTTCAAGCTCATCGTCCCCTGGATCAGGCGGCCCGGGCCGGGGATGTAGTGGCCGTCGTACAGCTGGTCGGCATAAAGCTTGTCGGCCACGTTGCTGATGTTCAGCTTGAAGACCACGTGGTCCTGCGCCGCAGTGTATTCGGCCATCACGTCGCCGATCACGTAGCGCGGGGCGTAGAAGCCCGGATTGCGGATCGGCTGCATGCCGCCGCGCGCATTCAGGCCGGCGCCGACGCGCAGTTGCGGCAGCACCTTGTAGGTCGTCCAGATCGTGCCCGAATGCACCGGCGTCAGCGACGGCCGTGTGCCCTGGCCTTCAGAGCCGGCCACGCCGATGTCGATGTTGGCCACCGGGATCCACAGGTAGGAGCCGTAGACCTCCCAGGCCGGGGTGATGCGCCCTGTGAGGTCGAGCTCCACGCCCGCCGCATGGCGCTTGCCCGACAAGGTGATCAGGTTCGTCACCAGCGGGTCCTGGTTGCGCTCGTGCAGCTTGGTGGTGCGGAACACCGCCACCCGGCTGGTGAAGTTGCCGTCGGCCGAGTCGATGCGCGCTCCGAGTTCGACGTTGATCGACTCTTCTGGCGGGATGCTGGCGTTGCCCGCATTCAGCGAGTAGGCGTCACCCGAGGTGTTGAAGGAGGTCCCGCCGCCGAGGTGGATCGACAGTCGTGGCGACGGCTGGTACAGCAGGCCGAGGCGCTTGCTCACCTCGGAGACCTTCATTCCATAACTTGTCTGGGTCGTCGGGCCCGCCGCGGCGTTGGGAATGGCAAAGGTGTCGTACCCGCCCACCAGGTAGTCGTAGCGCAAGCCGGCCAGAAGCTTCCAGTTCGGCACCACCTCGACCAGGTCCTGCGCGTAGACGCCGGCCGCCTTCGAGACGTACTGGTTCGACAAGCGCAGCACGCGCGAGCCTTCGTTGATCGACGCGCCATCGTCTGGCGAACCCACGGTCGTGGTGGGCTTGGTCAGGTTGACGCCGCCTTGCGCAGCGCTGCGCGCCGCGTAGACGTACTTCTTCTCCCGCGAGTAGTCGGCGCCGGCCTGAACCTCGTGCTTCATGCCGGCGGCTTCGAACCGGGTGCTCAGGTCGCTCTGGGCATTGATCATGTCCATGTCCTGGATCTTCAGCTGCGTGCCGCGCGTGAGCACGGTGTTCGGGCCGAAGTTCCCCAGCCTGGCGGCCACGCCGCCCGGCTGCAGCGCCGCGGCGGCAAACCGCACCGTGCCGGCACGCTGGTCGCGGGTGAAGGACGCCGTGCGCAGCTTCGTCACCAGCTCGGTGTTGAAGCCGAAACGGTGGGTGTGCGAGGCGGTCACCGTCTCTGCGCCGCCCGCGTTGCGGTCGCTGGCCATGCCGTAGTACGCGGTCGGCGAGATCGGCAGCATCACCGACTCCGAGGCCGGCGGATTCAGCAGGGTCGAGCGGATCCACGGCATGCCGTAGTTCATGCCGTTGTTGTTGTCGAGGTAGTAGCCGGCGATCGAGAACTCGTCCGTTTCGCCGATGCCCCAGCGGTAGGCGGCAGCAACACCTTGTTTGTCGATGCTGGAGCCGGCGCCGTTGTTGTCGGCACGCGTGACCATGGTGCCGATGCGCAACGCGCTGCTCTCGCCCAGCCGGATGTTGAAGTCGCCCACGCCGCGCAGGTAACTGTGGCTGCCGAGCGTGAAGTCGACCTGGTGCTCGTTGATCAGGCGCGGTTGTTTGGTGACCTGGTTGACCGCACCGCCGGTGGAGCCGCGCCCGAACAGCAGCGAGGCCGAACCGCGCAGCAGCTCCAGCCGGTCGAGGAAGAAGGTGTCGCGCTCGTAGAAGGCCGGGTCGCGCATGCCGTCGATGAACACGTCGCCGGTGGCCTGCAGCGAAAAGCCGCGCAGGCGGATGTCTTCTTCGCCGCCTTCGGCCGCCAGGAAGCTGATGCCGGCGGTGTTCTTCAGCGCCTCCTTCATCGTGTCCAGATTGCGGTCGTCGATCAGCCGCTCGGTCACCACGGTGACCGACTGCGGAATGTCGCGCAGTTCCTGGTTGCCCTTGCCGATGCCGGTGGTGGTGGTCTGGTAGCTGCTCTTGCCGGTGGTCTCGGCGGTGGCCTTGACCTTGATCTGCGGCAGCGCGGCTTCGCCGGCCGATGCGGCGGCGGCCGGCGCTGGCGGGGCAACCGGGGTTGCGGTCTGGGCGTGCGCGGGCGACAGCATCAGGCCGAAGCCCGCTGCCAGGGCACCCAGCGGCAGCAATGCCGGCGCGCGCGCGGCGCCGGATGGAGTGAGGGGTGACGAACGAGGTGAGGGTATGCGACGCGGCATGGTGCTTCCTTGGCGGAGGGTTGAAGCACGGGGCTGGCGTCGGCGGGCTGGTGCGGTGAATAAGAGGAATGAGAGTGACGGTGGTGCAGCTATTGGGGGACGTCGGGTTCGCTGACGAAGCCGACCTTGCTCAAGCCCGCTTTGGACGCATCGGCCAAGGTCTGCGCAACGAAGCGGTAGGCCACGCTCTGGTCGGCGCGCAAGTGGATTTCGGGCTGCGGCTGGCGCTTGCCTTCCAGCGCGAAGCGCCGCGCCGCCTCGGCGCGCGGGATGGTCTCGCCGTTCCAGTACAGCAGGCCGGCCGCGTCGATCGCGAACTCGATCTTCTCGGGCTTCAGGTCGTTGACCTGAGAGCTCGCCTTGGGCAACTCCAGCTTGACCGCCTGCGTGAGCAGCGGCGCGGTGACGATGAAGATGACCAGCAGCACCAGCATCACGTCGATCAACGGCACCATGTTGATCTCCGCCATTGGTGCGTTGGCGTTCTTGGCGTCGAAACTTGCGAAGGCCATGCTGACCTCCTCAGGCCGCAACCGGGGTCTGGCGCGACGAAGGAAGCACACGCACGCTGGCCTGGCCGGTGCCTTCGGTGCCCAGCGGCTGGCCCATCGACACGAAGGTGTGCAGCTCGTAGGCGAAGGCGTCGAGCTTGGAGACCATCACGCGGTTGGCGCGCGTGAGCCAGTTGTAGCCCATCACCGCGGGGATCGCCACGGCCAGGCCCAGGCCGGTCATGATCAGCGCCTCGCCCACCGGGCCGGCCACCTTGTCGAGCGTGCCCGAGCCGCTCATGCCAATGGCCACCAGCGCGTGGTACACGCCCCACACGGTGCCGAACAGGCCGACGAACGGCGCCGTGGCGCCCACCGTCGCCAGCACGGCCAGGCCGTTTTCGAGCCGGGTCGTCTCTTCGTCCAGCACCTTCTTGATGGTGCGGGTGACGAATTCGCTCGACGAGCCCGCCTCTTCGAGCTTGGCCGCACCGTAGCGAGCGTGGTGCGCCTGTGCGTGCATGGCGTGGCTGGTGAGGTGCGAGAACGGGTCGCGCGCACCGTGGGTGCTGATCTCGGCGGCCACCGCGTCGAGCGAGGTGGCGTTCCAGAAGAAGTTCAGGAAGTTCAGGCTGCGGCGCTGGCGCGCCATCAAGGTCAGCCCCTTGATCGCGATGATGGCCCACGAGGCCACCGACATCAGCACCAGGATGGCGAGCAAGGTCTTGCCGACCCCGTCGCTTTGCGCGATGAAGTGGCCGAAGCCGAGTGCGTTTTCTGCTGTGTTCACGGTCACTTCTCCAGTTCGAAATCAATCGGTGCGGGGGCCCAGCCGGCGGTGGGCTGGCCGTTTTCGGTGTAGGGCTTGAAGCGCGCCTTCTTCATGGCGGCGAGCGCGGCTTCGTCAAGGCGAGCGAAGCCGGACGACTGCGCCAACAGCACCTGGCGCGGCAGGCCGGCTTCGTCGATGTAGACACGCAGCAGCACCCGGCCCGATTCACCCAGGCGGCGCGAGGTGCGCGGGTACTCCAGCGCTGGCGGTTCCAGGTACTGCACGGCCGATGCGGGAATGAGCTTGGGCGCCGGTGCGGCCGGCGGTGGAGCCGGCGGCGCAGGCGGCGTGACCAACACCACCGGCGGTGCCGGCGGCGCGGGTTCGGACGGTGGCGGCGGCTCCATGGGCGGCGGCGGAGCCACGAACGGCGCTGGCGCAGGGGTCGGCGCAGCGGTGATCAGCGGCGCGGGTGGCGGCGGCGCTTTCAGGGCCGGCTTCGGCGGTGTCGGCGGCGGCGGCGGAACAGGCTCCGGCGGCGCAGGCGGCGCGATCAGGTCCACGAACATCGGCGCCGCCAGAGCCACCGCGTCGCGCACTTCACGCACCTGCAGCAGGCCCCAGCCGGCCGCGCCGTGCGCCGCCAGGATGGCCGCGACCATGAAGCGCCGCTGCAGCGGCGTGAGCGCATCGACCGTGGCGGTGGGCGGCCGGGTGTGCAACAACGCGGGGCGTCCTGCGGCCGGCGAGCCGGGCATGGAAACGCCGGATGCAGCGGCAGTGACAGCGGCAGGCCGAGCACTCGCAGCAGAGAGAGGAAGTGTCTTGGACATGGAATCGTTCAGCAACTCCGTGGAGACTAACACGAATGCGAATGATTCCTATTTCTGAAGCGCTGGTATGCACGCTGTTTCTTCGCCGCAACGGATCACCGCCCCGGCCGGCGGCGCGCAGTATGCTGGCGCGATGAAGATCATCGTTCGCTGGCTTTTGCTGGCTGCCGCGTTGCTGCTGGTGGCTTACCTCTACCCTGGCGTGAGCGTCGCGAGCTTCGGCACCGCAATGATCGCGGCCTTTGTGCTGGGCTTGCTCAACACGCTGTTGCGACCGCTGCTGGTGCTGCTGACCTTGCCGGTCACGTTGATCACCTTGGGGCTGTTCCTGTTCGTCATCAATGCGCTGATGTTCTATTTCGCCGCGCACCTGCTCAACGGTTTCACCGTCGCGGGTTTCGGCGCCGCGTTGATCGGCTCGCTGATCTACAGCCTGTGCGGCATGGTGATCGACGTGGCGATGGAACGGGTGTTCTCGAAGGGCTGAGCGCCCGCCCCCGGCGCTTCCTTCAACGCGGAGCGAGCGCAGTCTTCAGCCCGGCGCCGCGGACCTCGAAGCGAATGCGCTGCAACGGCTTGCCGTCGCGGCCGATCAACTCCAGCGTGTGCCGACCGGGCCACGGCGCCCACGACAGTTGCGCGCCCGAACCGAAGCGCTTTCCGTCCAGCACCCACACGCCGGCCTCGCCCTCGAAATCAATCCGCTGCGCGGCCGGCGGCATGTCGGGGTCGAGGGCGAAGACGCTGCCGTCGCGCGGGCTGGTGATGCCGAAGGCCGCCTGGGTGCGCGACCCGCTTGTGGCTGCGCCTGCGCCTGCGCTTGTCCTTGCATTTGTGCCTGCACGCTTCGACGCCACTTCGGTGCCGGCGACGAACACCTCGTCGCGCGCCGCCTCGAGCTGCGCATCGAACTGAACCCGGGCGTTGCTCACCCCCGGCGGCGCGGCCGGCCGCAGCGAAGGCCGGCCTTCGTGCAGGTGCCGCACCAGCGCCTGCCACACCGGCGCCGCGCCGCTGACGCCGCTGACCTGGTGCATCGCCGCACCGCTGGCGTTGCCGACCCACACGCCGACGGTGAATCGATCGGTGAAACCGACGCACCAGTTGTCGCGCAGATCCTTGCTGGTGCCGGTCTTCACGGCCGCGAAACCGCGTGTGGCAAGCGCGCTGTCCAGTCCGAAGGTGCGAACCCGCGCGTTGTTGTCGGCCAGGATGTGTGTGACAAGGAACACCGCCGCCGGGTCGGCCACCGCGCGGCTCGGCGCGGGTGCGGGTGCGGGTGCGGGCCCATCGGCGCGCAGCGTCACGGGCGAGAGCCGCCCGCCGTTCGCCAGGCTTCGGTACGCCTTCGTCAGCGCCAGCAAGGTGACCTCGGCGCCGCCGAGCGCGAGCGCGTGGCCGTAGTGGCCGGCGCTGTGCGGCAGCGCGAAACCGAGCTGGTTCAGGCGCGCATGCACCGCGTCGGGCCCGAGCAGCGCGGCCACGCGCACCGCCGGCACGTTCAGGCTGGCCCCCAGCGCGGTGCGCGCGCTGACCCAGCCCTTGAAATTGCGGTCGTAGTTCTGCGGCAGGTACAGGCCGCCCGCGGTGGCGAGTTGCGCGGGTGAATCGTCGAGCAGGCTGGCAGGCGTGATCAGGCGCTTCTCGAACGCCAGTTCGTACACGAAGGGCTTCAAGGTGGAGCCGGGCTGGCGCCGAGCGAGCACACCGTCCACCTGCGGCGCATCCGACAGCTCGCCGCTGGAGCCGACCCAGGCCAGCACCTCGCCGCTGGCGTTGTCGAGCACGAGCACGGCGCCGTCTTCGACGTTGCGGCCATTCAGTTCGGCGAGTTGGCTGCGCAATGCGCGAATGGCCACGCGCTGCAGGCCGGCGTCCAGGCTGCTGCGTTGCGCGGGCAAGGTGTTCGCTGCAAATACTTGCCGCGCGAAGTGCGGCGCCAGTTGTTCGCCCAGCGGCATGCCGCCCTTGCGCGCCAGCGCTGTTTCGGTCAGCGCCGTCACGCCGGTACAAGACAGTGCTTGCAGCTTGAGCACCCCGCAGGCGCGCATGGCCACCGTCTGCGCCGCTGCGTTCGGGCCGCGCACCAGCGCGGCGGCGAGCGCGGCCTCTTGGGCGTCGAGCCCGCTCGGGTGTTTGCCGAACAGCGTCTGCGACAGCGCGTTGATGCCCACCACCTCGCCGCGGAACGCCACCGAGTTCAGGTAGGCCTCGAGGATCTCGCTCTTCTTCCAGCGCGCGTCGAGCCTTGTCGCAGTGACGGCCTGGCCAATCTTCTGCGCCAGGCTGCGGCCCTCGGGCGGGCGCGCCAGGCCGTCGTCGATGAGCCCGGCGAGCTGCATCGTCAAGGTCGACGCGCCGCGCGTGCGCGTGTTCCACACGTTCCCCCAGGCACTCCGCGCCACCGCGGCCCAGTCGACGCCGCTGTGTTCGTGGAAGCGCCGGTCTTCGCTCAGCACCACGGCCTGCAGCAGGGCGGGCGACATGTCGGCCAGCGCCACCCACGGCAGGCGGCGCACGGTCTTGTCGGTGCGCAAGGTCTGGATCGGCACGCCGTGGCGGTCGAGCAGGCTCAGGTCGGACGGGCGATGAGCGGCCCGGACCTCGTTGAATGTCGGCACGGCCTGCAAGGTCGGCGCGGCGTGGGCGTCGACGATCACGCCGACGATCACGGCGACCAGTGCCTTGCCAAACAACATGCGCGCGCGTACCCGGCGTGTGTTCACGGGCCGACCTCGACCACCGCATTCGGCGCTTCGCCAAAACTCTCCGGCGCGTACATCGCCTCTACGCGCGTCGGCGGCAAGGCAAAGCGGCCCGGGTTGCTGAGCCGCACGGTGTACTCGACCACGTGCTTGCCGCGCGGCAGGTATTCGAAGTAGCTGCGGAAGGCCTCGAAGCTGCGCTCTTCATAAGCCGCCCAGGCGCTGCCTTCCCTGCGTTCGCCGCGCGTGGCAAGCGCCGAGTCGCGCCCCAGGCCCGAGCCCAGGATCGTCGCACCGCCGGGCACCGGGTCGCTCACCACGACCCAGGTCATGTCGCTCTGCGCATCGACTTCCAGGCGCACGCGCACGATGTCGCCGCGCGACCACTTTCCCTTGTCTCTTTGCTCCACCGCGGTGATGCCGCGGGTGATCGCGTAGCCGGCGCGGATCGGCGCCTTCAATGGCACGGCGGCCAGGCTCTGCACCGCGAGCCAGGGTTTGCCGCTGCCTTCCTGCGTCACATTCAGCACGGCTTGGCCGGCAGGCCACGGCAGCTTGACCG
>JANOQS010000693.1:0-9531 GCA_031414975.1 Methylibium sp.
GGCACGCTCGAATTCGCCAAGGGGCTGTGGGACCCGGACGAACCCGACCTGTGGCACAAGGACCTGACGGGCCAGTTGATCCACTGGGTCGAGGTCGGCCAGCCCGATGACAAGCGGCTGATGAAGGCCAGCGGGCGCGCCGAGCGCGTGACCGTGCTCGTCTTCAGCCAGAGTGCGCTGATCTGGTGGAACGGCATCAAGACCCGGCTCACACGGGCGCGCAACCTGCAGGTGTGGCAGGTCGATTCCGACCAGAGCCAGGCGCTGGCGGCGCTGGCACAGCGCACGATGCAGTTGCAGGTGACGGTGCAGGACGGCGCGGTGTGGATCGGCGACGGCACGAGCACGGTCGAGATCACGCCCGCGCGGCTGGAGATGAACTGATGTCCACCACGGCGACGACCCTCACGATCGAACACCTGCCGCAACAGGGCCGTTTCCAGACAACCGTCAACGGCCTGCTCTGCGTGTGCGACTACCGCCTGGCCGGTTCGGTGATGCACATGCTGCACACCGAAGTGGCGCCCGAGCTGGAAGGCCGCGGCATCGCCGCGGCGCTGGTGGCGGCGGCGCTGGCCCATGCCCAGGCCCACGGGCTGAAGATCAACCCGCTCTGTTCGTACGTGCGCGGCTACCTGCAGAGGCACCCGGACACTCCGGCCTTGCGGGCGTGAGGCATGCGATGAGTCGCCTTCTCTTTCGACGCCTCCTCGCCGCTGCCCTGCTCTTCCCTCTGCTGCACCCCATGGCCCAGACCACGCCCGCTTCCGACGACCCGTTCCTGTGGCTCGAAGACGTGCAGGGCGAACCGGCGCTGGCCTGGGTGCGCGAGCGCAATGCCGAGTCGCAGAAGGTCTTGCAGGCGCGGCCCGAGTACGAGCCCACGCGCGCGCGGCTGCTCGAGATCCTGAACTCGAAGGAGCGCATCCCGATGGTCGCGCGGCGCGGCGACTGGCTCTACAACCTGTGGCAGGACGAGCGCAACCAGCGCGGCCTGTGGCGCCGCACCACCTTGGCCGAATACCGCAAACCGCAGCCGGCGTGGGAAACGGTGATCGACCTCGACGCGCTCGGTGCGGCCGAGAAAGAGAACTGGGTCTGGGGCGGCTCGACCTGCCTGGGGCCGAGCTACCGGCGCTGCCTCGTTTCGCTGTCGCGCGGCGGCGCCGATGCGAAGGTGGTGCGCGAGTTCGACACCGTGAGCAAGACCTTCGTGGCCGGCGGCTTCAAGCTGCCCGAGGCCAAGTCCGATGTCGCCTGGGCCGATGAAAACACGCTCTACGTCGGCACCGACTTCGGCCCGGGCTCGATGACCGACTCGGGCTACCCGCGCATCGTCAAGCGCTGGAAGCGCGGCACGCCGCTGTCGGCGGCGGTCACGGTGTTCGAGGGTGAGTCGAAAGACGTAGCGGCCGGCGTGACGGTTGACGACACGCCCGGTTTCGAACGCGTGGTGTTCAGCCGTTCGACCGATTTCTACAACGAGAAACGCTTTCTGCTGCGCAAGGGGAAACTCGTTGACTTCGACGTGCCCAGCGACGCGCGCTGGTCGTTCTGGAACCACGCGGGCAGCAAGAGCGACACCTTGCTGCTGGAGTTGCGCAGCGACCTGACGGCGGGTGGCATCACCCACCCGCGCGGCTCGTTGCTGGCGTCCGACGCTGCCGCCTGGCTGAAGGGCGACCGCCGCTTCACACCGCTGTTCACGCCCACCGCCACGCGCTCGCTGGCCGGCTTTAC
The DNA here is from genome assembly GCA_031414975.1 of Methylibium sp. Lineage (GTDB taxonomy): Bacteria > Pseudomonadota > Gammaproteobacteria > Burkholderiales > Burkholderiaceae_C > LGRD01. The sequence continues at coordinate 1,741 of JANOQS010000693.1, forward strand.
CACCACGCGCAGCCACGTGATCGTCAGCGTGCTCGACAACGTGGCGAGCCGGCTCGAGGAGTGGCGCCGCACCCCGAAAGGGTTTGCCAAACGTGACATCGCCGCGCCCTTCCCCGGCACGCTGGGCGTGCAAGGCCTGAGCGACCCGCTGCTGCGCAAGGACGCACTCGCCGAGCAGTACCTGCTGAGCTACACCGATTTCCTCACACCCGATTCGCTGCAACTGGGCCAAAGCGGCAGCGACGCGCGCGAGCCGCTCAAGTCGCGCCCGGCCTTTTTCGACGCGCAGGGCCTGCGCGCCGAACAGTTCTTCGCCACCAGCGCCGACGGCACGCGCGTGCCCTACTTCGTGGTCTGGCCCAAAGGCGCGCAGGCCGACGGCAGCAACCCGACCCTGCTGTACGGCTACGGCGGCTTTCAGCTCTCGCTGCAGCCGTGGTATTCGGGTGCGTTCGGCACCGCCTGGTACCAGCGCGGCGGCGTGCTGGTGGTGGCCAACATCCGCGGCGGCGGCGAGTACGGGCCGGGTTGGCACCAGGCCGCCGTCAAGGCGAACAAGCAGCGCAGTTATGACGACTTCATCGCCGTGGCCCAAGACCTGGTGGAGCGCAAGATCACCCGCCCGGCGCACCTGGGCTTCCAGGGCGGCAGCAATGGCGGGCTGCTGGTGGGTGCGGTGGTCACGCAGCGGCCCGAGCTGTTCGGCGCGGTGGTGTGCCAGGTGCCGCTGCTGGACATGAAGCGCTACCACCTGCTGCTCGCCGGTGCCTCGTGGATGGCCGAATACGGCAACCCCGCCGACGCCGCCGAGTGGGAGGTCATCTCGAAGTACAGCCCGTACCAGAACGTGAAACCAGGCGTGAAGTACCCGAAGATCCTGTTCACCACCTCCACGCGCGACGACCGCGTGCACCCCGGCCATGCGCGCAAGATGGCGGCGCGCATGCTCGCGCAGGGGCACGAGGTGATGTACTACGAGAACATCGAAGGCGGCCACGGTGGCGCGGCCGACAACGCGCAGCGCGCGCACCTGCAGGCGCTTGAGTTCAGCTACCTGTGGCAGCAACTCGGCCGCTGGAAGCAGTGAACGAACCTGGCACACCGACCCCCATGAGTACACCCATCTCCCTCGACCCCGACGCCCAGGCAGTGCTCGACTTCTGGTTCGGCGCCGAGGGCTCGCCCCAGCACCGTCAGGTGCGCGCCGAGTGGTTCCGCAAGGACGCGGCGTTCGACGCGCAGATCGCGCAGCGCTTCGGCCCCCTCGTGGAGCAGGCGCTGGCGGGCGGCCTGACACACTGGGCCGCGCAGCCCGGCGGTGCGCTCGCTCGCATCGTGCTGCTCGACCAGTTCACGCGCAACATGTTCCGCGACACCGCGCGCGCTTTCGTCGGCGATGCGCTGGCCTTGGCCGCGGCGCGCGCGTTGGTGGCCAATGGCAGCGATACCGCCCTGCGCCCGGAGCAGCGCGTGTTCGCCTACCTGCCCTTCGAGCACGACGAAAGCATGGCGATGCAGGACGAAAGCGTGCGCCTGTTCACCGCGCTGGCTGCCGAAGCACCGGCCTTGCAGAACATGCTCGACTACGCCCACAAGCACCGCGCCGTGATCGCCCGCTTCGGCCGCTTCGTTCACCGCAACGAGCTGCTCGGCCGCGTGTCGACCGAGCAGGAACTGGCGTTCCTGAAGGAACCCGGCTCGCGGTTCTGAAATCCGTCGCCCGCACCCGAGCGGCTGGCCGACGAGGAGTCAATGCGGCGTAAAGGAGGCCGTTTACTTCAGCCCGGCGACGCGCATCGGTGCCGGCGTGGCAGCCTTGGCGGCCTTGCTGGTCTTGCCGGCTTTGGCCTTGCCCATCGGGTTCTTGCCCGAGGGGTCGGTCCACAGGCGGTAGTGCGGCAACTCGCCCAGGCCGCTGTCGATCTTCTGGCCGGTCACGGTAGAGGCGACCGGCTTGACACCCGCAGCCGAAGCGGTGGTGGCCTGCAGCGGCAACGCGGCAGCGAGCGCGACGATCAAGAGGTATTTCATGGTGTTCTCCCTGGAGCGATGAAGCGAAGGTGGTGTCCATGCCTTCACCGGGAAACCCGATCGGTTGGCAGGACACCTGTAACTTCGGCCGGCATGGCGTGGACTTGAATGCGCGGCGCTGGTCCAGCGTCGCTTCAGGTCGCTTCAGGTCGCCTTAGACTCGCGCGCAACCGCAGAGCAGGAAGAAGTCACCATGAAGATCAAGGCCGTCACGCCGTTCATCCTGCACGTGCCGGTCACCGGCGCGCAGATCGCCGACAGCACGCACACCGTGTCGCACTGGGGCGTGGTCGGCGCGCAGATCGACACCGACGACGGCCTCTCGGGCTTCGGCTTCACCGGCACGCACGCGTTTCTGCCGGGCGACCAGTTGATCACCCGCTGCATCACCACCTGCCTGGCGCCGCTGCTGGTGGGCGAAGACCCGCGCGACATCACGCGGCTGTGGACAAAGCTCGCGCGCCACCCGGCGCTCCAGTGGATCGGCCGTGCCGGCATCACCACCTTGGCGCACGCTGCGGTCGACGTGGCGCTGTGGGACCTGAAAGCCAAGACGGCCGGCCAGCCCTTGTGGAAGCTGCTCGGCGGCCAGGCCCGCAGCGCGGTGCGGGCCTACAACACCGACATCGGCTGGCTCAGCATCGACGACGACGCGCTCGTGGCCGGCGGATTGCGTGCGGTGGCCGAAGGCTTCACCGGCATCAAGATCAAGGTCGGTTCCGGCGTCGAGCGCGACCTGCGGCGGCTTGCCGCCGTGCGCCGCGCGATCGGCCCGGGCATCACCCTGGCCATCGACGGCAACGGCAAGTGGGACCTGCCGACCTGCCTGCGCTTTTGCCATGCCGCGCAAGACCAGGACGTGTTCTGGTTCGAGGAGCCGCTCTGGTACGACGACGTGAAGGGGCACGCGCAACTGGCGCGTTCCACCTCCATCCCGGTGGCGCTGGGCGAGCAGCTCTACAGCACCGATGCGTTCGCCGAGTTCTTCGCGCAGCAGGCGATCCACTGGGTCCAGCCCGACGTGACGCGCATGGCCGGCATCACCGAAGTGCTGCGCGTGTGCGACACCGCCTTGTCGATGCGCCTGCCGGTGGCACCGCACGCGGGCGACATGAGCCAGGTGCATGTGCACCTCGCGCACGCGCACCCGGCGATCGCCGTGCTCGAATACATCCCGTGGATCAAGGCCTGCTTCACCGACCCGGCAGAGGTGGTGGACGGGCACTTCCGCCTGCCGCAGGCGCCGGGCGCCGGTACCACGCCGACGCCGCAGGCCTGGCAGCGGTATCGGCAGCCGACCGAATGATCGGCGAGACTCAGGCGTCGATCTGCTTGTAGAACAGCGTGGTCGCGCACAGGCCGCCCATCGGCAGTAGCGCAAAGCCGGGGATCGTTCCGCAGCGCTGCCAGCCGTGGCGAACGTAGAGGCGTTCGGCATCGGCACTCGCCGTGTCCAGCACCAGCAGCGACTTGCCGCAGTCGCGCCCGAGCTGTTCGGCGGCCAGCATCAAGGCGTCGCCCACGCCGTGGCGGCGGGCGCGTCGGTGCACCAGCAGCTTCGACAGGTCGGCGCGGTGCGGCTGGTTCTCGGGCAGGTCGAGCACGAGTTGCACGGTGCCGACGATGCCGGTCTCGTCTTCGGCCACCAGCAGCGCGCGCTCACCGCGCACCGCGCCATCGGCCACGTTCTGCCAGAACGCCAAGGCCCTGGCCGGCACCAGCGGGTGCATGAAGCTGACCGACGCGCCGCCGGCGACGCAGTCGATCAGCACGTCGGCAAGTGCTTGCAGCTCGGCATCCGTCACCGTCTTCAGGCGGCGGATGCGATGCGCGGTTCGGATGGCAGGTTCAGTCGGCATGTCATCTCCCGGCCAAAGTGGCAAGCACGACGGCGTAGCGCGCGGCCTTGCGCGTGGGGTTGTGGAAGCTCACCGGCCGGTCGAGCACCAGCGCCAGGCAGTCGCCGCTGGCCAGGCGGTGGCGCTGCTCGCCGACCGTCACGTCGATCGCGCCGTCCAGCACCCACACCTGCTGATGCACCTGCGGCTGGCGCGTGCCGGTTTCGTAGGCCACGCGCGCCTGGGCGGGGAACGTAACCTCGACGATCTGGATCGGCGAGCGCCCCGCGTGCCCCACCACGCCGCCGGGCGACACGTTGCGCCGCAGGTAGCCCGAGTGCGGGTCTTTCCAGTGCGGCTGGTCGGCTCGGCGCGCCACCGGCTCGGCGCCCTCCTCGGGCGTGTCGAACAGCGACGCGAGCGGCACGCCCAGGCCGGTGGCGAGCTTTTCGAGCAGCACGGCGGTGGGGCTGCTCTCGCCGCGCTCAATCAGCGAGATCATCGAACGGCTGATGCCGCCGTGGGCGGCCAGTGCGTCGAGCGACAGGCCGCGTGCGGCGCGCAACCCGCGCACACGCTGCGCGATGCGGTGATTCAGGTTTGCAACGGGCTGCTCCTTCATGATGGAGGAATGCTCCAATATATTGGAGGCTCCGTCAAGCGATCGACGGCGACCGCAGCGTGCCCCCGGGCAAACCTCGATACACCGAGGGTCGCGGCGGGACCACCATGGTTCGCCGCAGGGGAGACAGACCGATGAACGACAGGGACTGGAAGAAGCTGCTCGGGCGCATGCGCGAAGGCAACGTGGTGCCGGTGGTGGGCTCCCGGCTGCTGCTGGACAGCGATGGCAGCACCTCGCTGTACGCCCGAGTGGCGGAAAGGGTGCTCAAAGCCAACAAGCAGGTCGTCGGCGACAAGCCGCTGCCGCAGTTTCGGGAACTGAACGCGGCCGTCACGCGCCTGAAGGCCACGCTGCCCCCCGCCAAGGCGCAGGACCTGTACGCAGACGTCGACGACGCACTGAACGAGATCCGGCAAGAGGGCCTGGGCGTACCGCTGCCCCTGCAGCAGCTGGCGGAGATCACCGACTTCAAGCTGATGGTGACGCTGACCCCCGACGACCTGCTGGCACGGGCGCTGCTGGACCGCAAGCGTGCCGTCAATCCGATCGTGCACGCGCCCAAGCTGTCCACCGAAGAGGGTTCGGACATTGGCGACTGGAAGTCGCCCGGCAGCCCGGTGCAGTTGCTCTACCTGTTCGGCAAGGCCGCGCAGACGCCGCTGTTCGCGATCCACGACGAAGACGTGCTCGAGTATGCGCACAACATCATTGCCCACGGCAGCCATGCGCCGGACAACTTCCTGGGTGCGCTGCGCGAGCGCGACCTGCTGCTGATCGGCTGCAACTTTCCCGAATGGCTGAGCCGCTTCGTGCTGCGCACCACGCGCAAGGACCGCCTGACCAAGCAGGGCGACAACGAGCCCAAGCAGTGGCTGGTCGAGCGGTTCGAGAAGGAAGACCCGTTTGTCGGCTTCCTCGGCGCCTACAGCCCGTACACCGAGGTGCTGGGCGAGATGGACCCGGTGCAGTTCGTCGCCGAGTTGCACGGACGCTGGAAGGCCCAGGCACCGGAGGCCGCTGCCGATGCGCGGCCGGCGGCCATGCCGGATGGCCGGCCGCAGAGCGCGCTGTTCTTCATCAGCTACTCGCGCGGCGACCTGGCCTGCGCCCAGCAACTGCACCAGGCACTGCTGGACCTGGGCGTTCGGGAGCACGAAATCTGGTTCGACATGGAGGAGCTCAAGCCCGGCGACGAGTACAAGCAGCGCATCTTCGACGGCATCGCCGGCTGCAAGCACTTCCTGCCGCTGGTGTCGCGCAGCGCCACCGAGCGCGAAGAGGGCTTCGTGTTCAGCGAATGGGAGGCTGCCACCGACCGCTTGCCCAAGCTGAATCGCCCGCCCGAACAGCCCTTCCTGGTGCCGGTGGTGGTGGACGCCGAGAACCAGCCTCACCTGCTGCGCAGGCCGAGGTCGCTGGTGGCATGGCAGGACAGGAACATCAACTTCGGCCACGCGCCCTCCGGCAAGCCCGGCGACACGTTGAGGGACTTTCTGAAGGGCCTGGTGCGCCAGGTTCGACTCTCGAGCGCCGGGGGCTGAGCATGGAAGCCGACAAATCCGCCCCGCGCCTCGACGACGACAACCCGTGGCCTGGCCTGGCCGCCTATGACGAAGCGTCGACGCGCTTCTTCCATGGCCGCGAGGCCGACAGCGCCGAGCTGCTGCGGCTGATCCGGCTCTCGCCCTTCGTCGTGCTGTACGGCAAGTCGGGGCTGGGCAAGAGCTCGATGCTGCAGGCCGGGGTGTTCCCTGAACTGCGTGCGGCGCGCTTCCTGCCGGTGTACCTGCGGCTGGACTACAGCGAACGGGCGAGCCTGCCGTTGCTGGAGCAGGCCAAGGCCGTGCTGCTGCAAGAGATCGAACATGCCGGCGCCGATGCCCCCCGACCGGCCGCCGACGAAAGCCTGTGGGCCTACCTGCAGCGGCGCGCCTGGCCGATCTGGACGCGCGACAACTTCCCCGTGACGCCGGTGCTGGTGTTCGATCAGTTCGAAGAGCTGTTCTCGCGCGGCGCGTCCGCCGCGCACGTCGACAAGGTGCTCGAAAGCCTGGCCGACCTGGTTGGCGACCGGCTGCCGGCCCCGATGGCGAACAACCGCGAGACGGTGCGCCAGTTGAACCTGCAGGCGCAGCAGTACCGCGTCGTGCTGTCGTTCCGCTCGGACTTCCTGGCCGAGGTGGAGGCCTGGGAAAAGCAGGCCAACCTGCCGCGGCGAGAGTCGCTGCACCTGACGGCGATGTCGCGCAAGAACGCGGTCGATGCCGTCCAGGATGCCGGCAAGGCGGTGCTGGAGCCCGGCGTGGCCGGGCAGATCGTCGACTTCCTGCTCAGCCGCGACGGCGAGGCCGCCAAGCGCCGCGTGACCGAGGTGGAGCCGGTGCTGCTGAGCTTGTGCTGCTACCAGCTGAACCTGCGCCGCGACCGGCCCGCCAAGATCGACGCGGCGCTGCTCAGGGGCGTCGGCGAAGACATCCTGAAGAGCTTCTACGAAGACTCGCTGAAAGGCATGGACCCCCGGGTGGCGGTGTTCATCGAAGAGAACCTGATCCTGGGCGAACGCTTTCGCAACAGCTACCCGCGCGAAGCGGCGCTCGCCCCTGGCCAGCTGACCCTGGACGAGCTGAACACGCTGACCCAGCGGCGCCTGCTGCGCGTCGACCCGCAAGGCGGCGAGCCGCGTGTGGAGCTGATCCACGACCGCCTGGTCGGCGTGGTGCGCGATGCACGCGACGCCCGGCGCGCGCAAGAGGCGCTGCAGCAAGAGCGCGAGCGCGCCGAGCAGACGGCACGCGAAGAGCGCGAACAGGCCGAGCAGAAGGCCCGTGCCGAGCGCGAACGCGAGCGGCTGGCGCAGGCCGAGAGCGAGCGGACGCGCCTGGCGCGCTGGCGCATCGGGCTGGCGGTGGCGGTGGCGCTGCTGCTCGTGCTGAGCGTGGGGCTGTTCGCCTCGCAACGTGAAGTCTCGCGGGCGCTCGAGCAGGCCCGCTCGAATGCGGAAGCGGCCGAGCGCGCCCGTGACGACGCCCGCGGGCTGGCCCTGGCCTCGTCGGCGGAACTCGCCACGATCAAGGAAGCCCTGGTCAAGGCCGCCAGGGAATCGGCACCCGGCGGCGACGCACCGGCGGTGGCGGCCGTCGGCGCGGCCTTGCGGACCGTGGTGGACGCCGAGCAGAAGCTGCAGGATTCGGCGACCCGGGTCGGTCGCGACGAGCCGTTGGCGCCGACCGCGCCAGCGCCAGCGCCAGCGCCGGCACCGCCGCCCGCCCCGCCGCCGAACGCCGCGGCAGTCGCGAC
>JANOQS010000694.1:0-4340 GCA_031414975.1 Methylibium sp.
CGTCGCTGGCGCTGGAGCCGACCAGCACGTCGCTTCCGCCGCGGCCGTTGGCACGCACCACCAGGCTCATCGGCACGGCATGCTGGCCGCCCGGCCGGTCCATCAATACGGGCGTGACGCCTTCGGAAGAAGCCAGTACAACCACTTTCCAGTTCGTGCCTTCGGGAACATCTTTGCCGGGCCGGCTGCCGGAGGGGCCACGGTCTACCAGCGCGAACATCTGCAGGCCATGGCGCTGGGCCGACGCTTCGATGCGCTGCACCGTCTCGGCCACGCTGTAGGGGCTGGCGTGGCAGGTGAGCCCGCGCAACTCCGTGCGGGCCAGCGTGGTGCCCGCAAACGAGGACATCACGACCGCCATGCAACCTGTCATCCAGAACCGGAACGGTGGGCGGGCGGTGGGGTGATCTGTGGCTTTTTGCGCATCTGTTTTCATCCGATACAGGCTAGTGGCCCGATGTGTCAGGCACAAGAAGAAAGCTGTGTCGCGATGTAAACGAAATTGCCTTTCAGACTCCCCGTCACTTGGTGCCAAAAATCTTGTCGCCCGCGTCACCCAGCCCGGGAATGATGTAACCAACTTCGTTGAGGTGGCTGTCGATCGCCGCGGTCCAGCAGCGCACGTCGGGGTGGGCCTTGTTCAAGGCCGTTATGCCTTCGGGCGCGGCCACCAGCACCAGCGCCCGAATGTCCTTGCAGCCACGGCTCTTCAGCAAGGCGATCGTCGCGTTCATCGAGCCGGCGGTGGCCAGCATCGGGTCGATGATCAGCGCGGTGCGCTGCTCCAGGTGGCCGACGAACTTCTCGAAGTAGTTCTCGGGCTGCAGGGTCTCATGATTGCGGCTCAGGCCGACCACGCTGACCTTGGCGCTCGGGATCATGTCGAGCACGCCGTCGAGCATGCCCAGCCCGGCACGCAGGATGGGCACCACCGTGACCTTGCGGCCGCTGATCTGGTCGACCTCGACCGGGCCGCTCCAGCATTGCACGGTGGTCTTCTCGAGCGGAAAGTCAGCCGTGGCCTCGTAGGCCAGCAGGCGCGCCAGTTCATTGGTGAGCTCGCGGAATTTCTTGGTCGAGATGTCGTCCTCGCGCAGCAGGCCGACCTTGTGCTTGACCAGCGGGTGCTTGACGTCGATCACGGGCATGTCGTCTCCTTCGGCGTTTCGGGCAAATTTTCAGGGTGGGCGCGCCAGCTAAGCGCGCTGGGTGCGCTGACGGAGGGCTTCGTAAAGGCACACGCCGCTGGCGACCGACACGTTCAGGCTTTCCACGGCACCGTGCATCGGCAGGCGCACGAGCTGGTCGCAGGTCTTGCGCGTGAGCTGGCGCATACCGCTGCCTTCGGCCCCCAGCACCAGTGCCAGCGGGCCACGCAAGTCGATCTCGTAAAGCGACTGCGGCGCGTCTTCGCTGGTGCCGACGATCCGGATATTGCGTTCCTTCAGCTCGTTCAAGCTGCGCGCCAGGTTGGTGACCATGAAGTACGGCACCGTGTCGGCGGCGCCGCTGGCCACCTTGGCGACCGTGGCGTTCACGCCCACTGCATGGTCCTTGGGCGCGATCACCGCGTGCGCGCCGGCACCGTCGGCCACGCGCAGGCAGGCGCCCAGGTTGTGCGGGTCGGTGATGCCGTCCAGCACCAGCAGCAGCGGGTCGCCGTCGACGGCGTCGAGCGTGTCGTCGAGCGAATGACTCAGCGCCAGCGCTTCGACTCTCGCCACCACACCCTGGTGGCGCTGGCTGCCGCACAGCTTGAGCAGGCGCTCGTCGTCGCTGTCGATCAGGCGCGCACCGGCGTCGCGGGCGCGCTCGACGAACTGGCGCATGCGCTGGTCGCGCCGGGTGGCATCAACGTGGACTTCGAGAATCGACTTCGGCGCCGCCTTCAGGCGCACCGTGACCGCGTGGAAACCGAACAGAATCTTCTGGCTCATCTGCCGATGGTAGCGGCACGCCGGGCATGGCAACGCCGGGCGCAGGGCCCGGCGGGTTCGGGGAGCAGCGGATCAGGCCGTGACGTTGACCAGCGCACCGATCTGCGGCATCTGGGTGGCGTGGTTCATGCTGTCAGGGCGCATGGCCTGGGCCAGCGTCTGCAGGAAGCTGCGCAGCTTGTCGGCCATGTCGGTTTGCGCGGCTTGCGGCTTGAGCGCACCGAAGAGCTGCGAGAACGCGTCGAGCAACGGGTTGCGGGAAACTTCCTGCGCGGTGGTCGGGGCGATGGCGGTGGGAGCGGCTTGCACTGCTTCGCTGGCTTGTGCGGCGGCAGCGGTTTCCGCCGTGGCGGCGTTGGCGTCAACGGCAGCATTCGTCGTCACGGATTCGGCGGGCGCCTGGGCCACGCCGTTCTGCGGGGCCGCGCCGTCCTGCTGGGCTACGCCGTTCTGAATCGTCAGCGTGATCGAGATCGACGTCGACACCGGCGCAGCGCCGGCGGCGGCCACGGCTGCCGGGGCGGCGAAAGTCTGTGATAGCGCGTCCAGGCGCTGCGCCATGTCGCCGTAACCCTCGCGGCGCCAGCCGTGGTGGCCGTGGTGGTGGCGGCGCCCGCCATCACCGTCACCATCACCGCCGATGCGATGGCGCGAGCCCTGCTCCGACGACTCGCCGCGGCCGACCTGGCGCAATGCGCTGAACAGTTCGTGCGCAAACTGGCGCACGGCCGATTCGAGACTGACTGCCGGCTGGGCGGCGGCTTCGGTGGCTGCGACCGGGGCAGTGGTGGTGGCGCTCGAGGTGGCGCTGGGGTCCGAGGCCGCGGCGCTGGCGCTCACGGCGGCGGCGGCGCTGGCTTCAGCGCTGGCCATGGCCGCGGACGCATCGGCGGCGGTGCTCGCCACCGCAGGGGAAGGGGTTGCGGCGGCGGCCGCCGGCTGGGCTTCGTTGCCGAAGCCGAGTTCGCGCAGGGCCGACATCATCGCTTCGACCAGGCGGTTCGGGCGGCTCGCCGGCCGGCTTTCACCGCACGAATGCGAGTGGGTCTGCTCTGCCTGCGCAGGGCGCTCGGCGGCAGCGGCCGGCTTGGCAGGCTGCGAGGCATAGGTGTTCACGAAGGTGAACGAAAGCGAAGTGGTGATCGACATGGCGGGCTCCTTTTCCTCTTGGCTGTGCGGGCCACTGCGTGCCGCGCTGTGAAAAGGTTGTCGGCCCGATGGCGTGAGGAATTCAAGTGCGATGTGTAAATGTCTGTAAGCAACGCAGCACTTTTGTGGCCGCCGTGCTAAGCGGAACGCGATTCAGAGCGCCGCCATCGTCCACAGCATCAGCAGCCCGATCAGAACCGGCTGGTGCAGCATGTAGAAACTCAGGCTCCAGCGGCCCAGGGTCGCCAGCGGCGCCAGCGCGCCATTCAGCGCGCCGGCCACCCAGTGGCGCCGCCTCGCCAGCACCCATTGGCCCGTTGCCAGGCCCCACCACACCACACCCAGCCACGGCAGCACCGGCGCATAGTCTTCGGTCACCGGCTTGCGGGTGACCAGCCCGAGCCAGTTCGTCCAGCGAGTGTCGAACCATGCATGCTGGAAGAGTTGCGGCAAGACCACCGCCACCAATCCCGCAAGCCACAGCCAGCGCCCCCAGCCGGCGCTCAAGCGGCCAATGAGCAGCAGCACCGCCAGCCCATGCAGCACGCCAAAGCTGATGAAGCTGCGCGGAAACATCCACCACGAGCCCAGGCTCACCAGCAGCGCGCAGGCGACGATCTGCGCCCAGCGTTTCCAGAACCGCGGCCAGCGCTGGCCTTGTTCGAAGGCGATTGCCTGGCCAAAACCAGCGCAGAACATGAACAAGGTGACGATGCAGCCGCGCTGCACGGTCCAGAACGGGTCGGTGTAGAAGTTCTGCCGGATCAGCCCGAAATAGTTCAGGTCGAAGCAGAAGTGGAACAGCGCCATCCACACGCTGGCGGCGCCGCGCAAGGCGTCGAGGCGGTCGAAGCGTTCGGGGCGCGATGGGTCTGGTGATGACGCTGAGCTCACGCGGCGACGATAGCGCAGCCTTGCGTTACCATCCCGCCCCGAGACGAGACCACCCCGGCGCTCGCAGTTCCGAAAGTCGCCGTTCATGCAGGTGGTTTGCCTCGATCTCGAAGGTGTGCTGGTCCCGGAAATCTGGATCGAGTTCTCCAGGCGCACCGGCATTGCGGAGTTCTCGCGCACCACGCGCGACGAGCCCGACTACGACAAGCTGATGCGCTTTCGCCTGGACCTGCTGGCGCGCCACGGCTTGAAACTGGCCGACATCCAGAACGTCATCGCAGGCATGGGGCCGATGGCTGGTGCGCGCGAGTTTCTGGACGAGTTGCGCGAGCGCTTCCAGGTCTTCATCCTGTCCGACAC
>JANOQS010000695.1:0-5737 GCA_031414975.1 Methylibium sp.
TGCCCGAACGCACCTTTGCGGCACCAGCTTTTGTATTTGCGGCAAGAGCGAAAACGGTTGCACTCGCGGCGGGCGGTACCCGGCGGGGGCGATTTCTGGAGCGGCGAGGAGCACAGGGCCGGGGTCGGCGCGCTTGCGCGCATCAAGAACTGACTTGTCGCCGCCTGTTTGAGCGTAGCGCCGCGAAGCAAGCGGAGCGAGTTCGGCGACGGGCCACGAGACTGAGCACCGGAAGGCAGTCGGAGCGCCAGCGCAGACCGCCGAAGCGAAGCCCTCCGGCCTGCCCGGACGTACCTTTGCCCCACCACCGCGATGTCAGAACTCAACTGCGCGAATTCCAGTCCGGCACCGGAAACACCGGCGTCGTCTCGGCACTCTCCGCCGGCAGCACTACCTGCGGCCGCAGCTTGCGGTTCTGGATGCAGGCCGACGCGATCTCGGTGTTCTGCCCCTTGGCGTTGAAGGCGATCGGCCCGCCGAGCATCATGCGTTCGGTGATCTTGGTCTGGCGGATCGCGTCGGCCAGCGCCGTGCCGTCAACCGACTTCGCGCGCCTGAACGAATCGGCCGCCACCATCATGGCCTCGACCGTGAAGCCGACGTTGAGCGCATGGAACATCAGCTTGTCCTGCGGGAAGGCCTTGGTGAAGGCCTTGTCGATCATCGCAGTGAGCTTGGACTTGGGGTCGTACCACGGCACGTTGGAGATGCAGTATTCGGAGTACTTGCCCAGGGTCTTGTAGAACGCCTCTTCGTACATGCCCGGCGAGCCCGGGCTGATGATGCCCATCGGGTTGTAGCGCTGCTTCACCATCTCGCGCACCAGCAGGATGGAGTCGTTCAACCGGCACACCAGCATCACGATCTCGGCGCCACTGGCCTTGGCCTTGGCCACTTCGACCGACAGGTCGCGCGCGGCCGGGTCGTAGCTGATCGTGTCGAGCACCTTGAACGGCAGGTAGTTCAGGGTCGGCAGGATGCGGTCGATCGCGCCCTTGTTGGCCATGCCGAAGGTGTCGTTCACGTGCATGAACACGCAGGTGCGCGGGGCGGTGCGGGTGGCCTGGAACAGGTCGCGGTAGAGCGACAGGCCGTTGCGGATCAGGTCCACCGACGTGGGGAAGTTGCGGAAGGTGTACTTGTAGCCCTGCTCGGTGATCGGCGGGGCCGCGGCGATGTTGATCACGAACGGCAGCTTGCGCTGCTCGGCCACCTGCGCAATCGCCGACGACGCGCCAGAGTCGAACGCGCCGACCAGCACGTTGGCGCCGTCGTTGATGAGCTTCTCGGTGCGCGAGCGCGCCTGGTCGACGTTGGATTCGAAGTCGGCGTTCATCAGCTCGATGTCCACGCCGTAGAGTTCCTTGACAATGCCCACCGAGATGTCCGCGCCGCGCTGGCACGATTGGCCCAGTTGCGCCAAAACGCCCGACTTGGGCAGCAGCACGCCCACCTTCAGCTTGGCCGGCTGCGCACGCACCAGCGCTGGGAACCAGCCCGCCGCGGCCAACGCCGAGCCGCTGGCCACAAGACGATGAAAGCGGCGACGACCGGGCTGCACGGCAGAGGGGTCGCGGGGGGTCGAGTGATTCATCGCAGGCTCCAGGGCAGATTCGGGACGCGCAACTGTACGACGCGAACCTGGGGCTGACCACCGCGTTGGCCCTGATCCGGCGCCCTGCCCGACGCCCCCCCTAACTCCGGCCCGCACAGGCAAACCCTTAGTGGTGCATGCACCCCCTTGGGAAGAAAATCCCGACCCTGAATGGCGCGCGCCGCGCGCCTGTTCAACACGACAACCTCAGGAGAAACAAGCATGCGTCCAGGCAAGATGTGGTGGGCCGCGCGGTTGGCCCTACTGTTGGCCGCGCCGGCAATGGCCACCGCAGCAGGCACCAGCGTGCGCTTCGATCTGTCCAACCCGAACGGCGGCCCGTTCCCGAGCGACCGATTCACCAAGGTCGACTGGACGCAGCAGACCTTCCGCAGAGTCAACCTGCCCAAGCCCGACTGCACCGTGCTGCCGTCCGACTGTGCCGACATCGACGTCATCAACACGCTCGACGGCTTCAACACCCAGCCGCGCATCACGGTGCCTTTCAGCGGCCCGATCGACCCGGGCACGGTCAACAGCGACACCGTCTACCTCGTGAACCTGGGCGACACGCTGAGCGGCCGGGGCTTCGGCCAGAAGGTCGGCATCAACCAGGTGGCCTGGGACGTGGCGAGCAACACCTTGGTGTTCGAGTCGGACGAGTTGTTGGCAGAACACTCGCGCTACATGCTGGTGATCACCGACGGCGTGCGTGACGCTGCCGGTGACCGCATCGAGGCCGGCCGCTTCGGCCGCTTCCACCGCGGCGAGAAAAACCGCCACGATCACCACAACCACGGCGACCGCGACGACGAAGACGGCGACCGCGACTACGGCAAGTCGCTGCGCGACGGCATGCACTCGTCGCGCGCGCCGCACCACCGCGTGGCCGCGTTGAGCGTGTTCACCACGCAGAGCGCCACCGCCGACCTGCGCAAGATCCATCGCCAGATCAAGCACTCGCGCCCGGCGCCGGTGGACTTCGCAATCGCCAACGGCGGCACGGCACGCGCGGTGTTCCCGCTGAGCGGTGTGGCCGGCATCCAGTTCCGGCGTGAGGTCGGTGTCACCACGGCCACGCCGACCGGCTTTGCCGAGTCCTTCCTGCCCACCCCGGCGCTCGATGTGGTGAAGGGCGCCGTCGCCAGCGTCGCGTTCGGCAAGTTCACGTCGCCCGACTACCAGACCGCTGGCAAGCTCATCCCGGCCACCGGCACGCTCAGTGGCCACCCGCACCCGCAGGGCAGCAACGAGCTGGTGTTCGAGCTGTTCGTGCCCGCCGGTGACAAGCCGGCCGGCGGCTGGCCGGTCGCCATCTTCGGCCACGGCTTCACCGACAGCATGTACGGCGCGCCGTGGACGGTGGCTTCGGTGTTCGCGTCCAAGGGCATCGCGACGATCGCGATCAACGTCGTCGGCCACGGCGGCGGTGCAAAGGGCACGCTGGCTGTGCTCCCGAACGTCGCCGGCGCGCTGCCCAGCGTGGTGCCGGCCGGCGGGCGCGGTTTCGACCAGGACGGCAACGGCGCGATCGACTCGACCGAAGGCGTCAACGCCGCCGCGCCGGCCACCATCGTCGGCAGCCGCGACGGCCTGCGCCAGACGGTGGTGGACCTGATGCAACTGGTGCGCCAGATCGAAGTCGGGGTCGACGTCGATGGCGACGGCCGGCGCGACCTCGACAAGCACCGCATCTACTACGCCGGCCAATCGTTTGGCGGCATCTACGGCACCATCTTCCTCGGCGTTGAAGACGGCATCGAGGCCGGCGTGCCCAACGTGCCGGGCGGCTCGATCACCGAGATCGCGCGGCTCGGCGCGTTCCGCGGCTTGACGGGGCTTTCGCTCGCCTTGCGCCAGCCGCAACTGCTGAACCTCGCGCCGACGGCGGCCTTGCCGGTGCCGTTCAACTTCAACGAGAACATCCCGCTGCGCGACCTGCCGACCGTCACCACCAGCGTGCCTGGCGCCGGCGCGATCCAGCAACTGCTCGACCGCAACGAATGGGTGCAGCAGGCCGGCAACCCGGTGTCGTACGCGTCGCTGATCCGCAAGGACCCGCCGCGTGGCCATGCGGCCAAGCCGGTGATCTTCCAGGTGGCCAAGGGGGACTCGACCGTGCCCAACCCGACCAGCTCGGCGATCATTCGTGCAGGCGATCTGAGCGACCGTCTCACCTACTTCCGCAACGACGTGGCCGTCGCGCTGAACCCCTTCAACAACCCGGCCGCGCCGGGCGCCGTGCCGAAAAACCCGCACACCTTCCTGACCAACATCGGCGCCGCGCAGACCGCGCCGTTCGCGGTGATGGCGCAGACGCAGATCGCGATCTTCTTCGCGAGCCGCGGCACGATGGTCGTCGACCCCGACGCGGCAGGGCCGTTCTTCGAAGTGCCCATCGGCGGGCCGTTGCCCGAGGGGCTGAACTACATTCCTTGATCTTCTTGCGTTGATGAAAGAACGGCGCAGATTTCTGCGCCGTTTTTCATTTCCTGGCCGCCTTCCGATCTCGACCCGATGCGACTTGCCTTCTTGCTGCTTCTGGCGCTGCCCCTGGCGCTGCTTCAACCCGCACACGCCGCCGATCCCCCGCCACCGGCCGATTCGATGGCCCAGCGCATGCAGGCCTGCGCCGCCTGCCACGGCCGCGAGGGCCGCGCCGCGAGCGACGGTTACTACCCGCGCATCGCCGGCAAGCCGCAGGAATATCTGTACCGGCAGCTGCTGAATTTTCGCGAGCGGCGGCGCGGATATGCGCCGATGACGCACCTGGTCAAGCTGCTGTCGGACGACTACCTGCGCGAGATCGCCGCCTACTTCGCACAACTCGATATTCCCTACCCGCCGCCGCAGCCCGGCCCCACCACGCCACAAGGGCTGGCGCGGGGTGCCGAGCTGGTGAAAACGGGCGACACCGCGCGCGGCATCCCGGCCTGTGTGTCTTGCCACGGCCAGGCGATGACCGGCGTGCTGCCCGACGCACCCGGCCTGGTGGGCCTGCCACGCGACTACCTCAACGCCCAGCTCGGGGCCTGGAAAACCGGTCTGCGCAGCGCCGTGGCGCCTGACTGCATGGCACGCGTGGTGGCGCTGCTGGGGCCGCAGGACATTGCGGCGCTGTCGATGTGGCTGGCGTCGCAACCGGTGCCTGCCGATGCCAAGGCCGTGGCGCCGGTCCCGGTCCCAGTCACTGCTGCCGCCTCGACCGCCTGCGGCGGCCTGCCCGCGCCCGGCGGGGCGCCGCGGTGAAGCGCCTGCTGGCCGGGCTGCTGCTGGCGGCGCTGCTGGGCACCGCTGTCATCGTCGCGCTGAACCTGCGTGATGAGGAGCGCGACGCGGCCGGGGCGAGCGCATCGCCAAGCCCTGACGCTGCGCTCGTCGAACGCGGCCGTTACCTGGCAGCCGCCGGCAACTGCGCCGGCTGCCACACGCTGGCCGGCGGCGCCGCGTATGCCGGCGGCCTGGGCATCCCGACGCCGTTCGGCGTGGTCTTCGCCGGCAACCTCACACCCGACCCGCAAACCGGCCTCGGCGCATGGACGGCCAGCGACTTCTGGCGCGCGATGCACAACGGCCGCTCGCGCGACGGCCACCTGCTCTACCCGGCCTTCCCGTACACCAGCTTCACGCAGATCACGCGGGCCGATTCAGACGCGCTGTTCGCCTTCCTGCGTTCGGTGCCGCCGGCCGTGCAAGCCAACCGCCCGCATGAACTGGCCTTCCCGTACAGCACGCAAGCTGCGCTGGCGGTGTGGCGGGCCTTGTACTTCCGGCCTGGCGTGTTCCAGCCCGATGCGAGGCAGACCGCTGAATGGAATCGCGGCGCTTACCTGGTGCGCGGGCCGGGGCACTGCAGCGCCTGCCATGCTCCGCGCGGGCCGCTCGGCGGCATCGACGAGACGCCGGAACTGGCGGGCGGGCTGATCCCGCAACTCCATTGGTTCGCGCCCGCGCTGGGGCCGAGCGCCGGCGCCTCGCCCGGCGCCGAACAACAGGCCCGGTCGGTCATGCTGCTGAAGACCGGCCGGTCGCCACATCGCACGGCCAGCGGCCCGATGGCCGAGGTGGTGTTCAACAGCACCCAGCACCTGCTCGATGCCGACCTGCAGGCCATCGCGCTGTTCCTGGCCGAGTTGCCCGCCG
>JANOQS010000696.1:0-4042 GCA_031414975.1 Methylibium sp.
TCCAGTTGTAGCCGACGCGCAGGCCGCCTTCGAGCAGCGCCTTGCCAGTGAATTCGGTCGACTCGTACAGGAAGAAGTTGACCTTGCTGCGGTAGGCCCAGTCGGTGAACACGAACCACTCGCCGCCGCTGGCGGTGGGAATGCCATAGCGCGCGGTCATGTTGACCACCACCTTGGGCGCCTGCGGCAGCGAGTTGCCGTCGATCAGCACGGTGCCTGCTGCCGGGCCGGCCGGGTCGAGCACGGTGCAGCCGCCGCCACAGGGCTGCACGGCCAGCGCCGGGTCCTTGATCTGCGTCTTGTTGTAGCTGCCGCCCAGGCTGACGAGCAGGTTGTCGGTGACGAAGGCCTGGAAGTCGATCTCGGCGCCGCGCCCGATCGTCTTCTCGGCGTTGATCAGGCGGTTGAAGTTGGCGCCGCCACCCACCGCGGTGAGTTGCTGGTCCTTGATGGTGTAGTTGAACAAGCCGAACGACAGCCGCGCCCGGCCGTCCAGCAGGTCGGACTTGATGCCGGCCTCGACCGAGGTGACCTTCTCGGATTCGGCCACCGAGAGCGAGTCGCCGAACAGCAGCCGCCCCTGGATGGCCGGCGCGCGAAAGCCGGTGGCCACGCGCGCATAGGCGTTGGTGGCCTTGCTCAGCGCGTAGGTGCCGCTCAGGTCCCAGCTGGTGTTGGACGCGTCGGTCTCGGTGCTGAGCCGGCCGGTGAACACCGGGCTGAACGGCGGCGCGACGATGCGGTCGGCAATGAACTGCTTCTTGTCCTTCGTGTAGCGAATGCCGCCGCGCAGCTTGAGCGCCTCGCTGACGTCGTAGTTCAGCGAGCCGAACACCGCATACGCCTGGTTCTTCTGGCTCTGCGTGGCAAAACCGTTCTGCGCGCCGCCACCGAGCGAGTCGTAGTTGAAGCTGTCGATGGCCAGCTTCTCGTTGAAGTAGTACAGCCCACCCTGCCATTTGAGTGGCCCCTTGGTGGTGGATTCGAGCCGGAACTCCTGCGTGAACTGCAAGTGGTCGGGCATGCCGTCGCCCGACTCGGCCGCGAACGGGATCACGCCCGGCCCCGAGGACGGCAGGAAGACCGCGCCAAAACCGCCGTCGATGTCGCCGCGGCTGAAGGCCTGCACCGATTCCTGCCCGGTGATCGAACTCAGCGCCATGTCGCCGAAATTCCAGCGCAGGCGCAGGCTGCCGCCGGCCTGGCTGAGGTTCTGCTGGTTCACGCCGTCGGTCGAGATCTTCGACGCATCGAAGTCGTCGACCAGCTCGTTGGTGCCCGGTTTGATGATGTTGGCCCGGAACAGGCGCGCCGAACCGTTCAGGTTGCGCGCATGGAAGTTGGCCAGCGCGCTGAACGCCGCATTCGGCTGGTAAAGCAGTTGCAGCCGGCCGGCCAGGTCGTCGTAACCTTCGAAGCTCTGGGTCGGGCCGGGCGCGTAGGTGTTATCGACCCAGTCGTCGCGGTGCTGCACCTGCACCGAAGCGCGCGCCGCCCAGGCGTCGCTCAGCGGCACGTTGACGGCACTTTCGACGTTCGTGGTTCCGAAGCGGCCGATCGAGAAGCTGCCGTAGCCCTCCGAGTTGCGCGTCGGCTTGGCAGACTCGAACTTCACCGCGCCGGCCGGCGTGTTGCGCCCGAACAAGGTGCCCTGCGGGCCGCGCAGCACTTCGATGCGCTCCAGATCGAACATCGGGAAACCCTTCAGGATCGGGTTCTCCTGCACCACCTCGTCCAGGATCAGCGAGACCGGCTGCGACGCGTTCAGGTCGAAGTCGGTGTTGCCGAAACCGCGGATGTAGAAGCGCGGAAAGGCGCGCCCGAATGACGATTCGATGTTCAGGCTGGGCACGCGGCCGGACAGCATGCGCACGTCCTGCCCGCTCGAATTGAGCACGTCGAGCGTTTCGCCGCTCAAGGTGGTGATGGCGCTGGGCACGTCCTTGATGTTCTCGATGCGGCGCTCGGCGGTGACCGACACCGCCTCGAGCACGCCGGGCGTCGCCGGTTTGGTGTCTTGCGCCCGGGCGGCCGGCGGCGCGCCGAAGGCCAGCAACAGCATGCAAGGCAGCGTGGCGAGCGCGAACCCAGGTCGGGCGGGCTTGAAGCTGGCGGTCTTTGGCATGGACGGTCTCCGTTGTGGTGTGTGTGGGGTGCGGCGCACCCATCTTTCGCAATCGCCATGCCACCGTCAAGCGCACCCTGCGGCCTGCCGACGGAGCGTGTCGCCAGCGCAACGCGGCGGCCCGGCTATTCGGCCAGTGCCCAGTCGATGTGCTCGCGCACCAGCGCACCGGCGTGATCACGCCGCGCACTCAAAGCGTGCCTCATCTCCTCGTTCTGGCCCGCACGCAAGGCATTGCCCAGCGCCACTGCCAGGTTGCGTTGCCAGCGCTGCCAGCCGATGCGCCGGATCGCGCTGCCTTCGGTGTGGCGCAGGAACTCGGCCTCGTTCCAGGCCCACAGCTGCAGCAGGCTGGCGTTGCCGAGCGCGGGCCGCACATCGAAGTCGGGCAACACGCTGCGGCGGGCGTACTTGTTCCAGGGGCAGACGAGCTGGCAGTCGTCGCAGCCGTAGATGCGGTTGCCCATCGGCGCGCGCAGTTCGGTGGGGATCGGCCCGTCGTGTTCGATCGTCAGGTAGGAAATGCAGCGCCGCGCGTCGAGCCGGTACGGCGCGACGATCGCCTGCGTCGGGCACACGTCGATGCAGGCGCTGCAGGTCCCGCAGTGCGCTGGCACTGGCGGCGTCAGCGGCAGGGCCAGGTCGATGCAGATCTCGCCCAGGAAGAACATCGAGCCGGCCTCGCGGTCGAGCACCAAGGTGTGCTTGCCACGCCAGCCGATGCCGCTGCGCGCAGCGAGCTCCACCTCGAGCACTGGCGCCGAGTCGGTGAACACGCGGTGGCCGAATGGGCCGACGGCGTCGGCCAGCCGATCGGCCAGTTGCTGCAGGCGCTGGCGCAGCACCTTGTGGTAGTCGCGGCCGCGGGCGTAGATCGACACGCCGGCGCGTGCCGGGTCTTGCAGGCCGCTCCATTCGACCGCCTGCCAGCCCTCGGCCGTGCTGCGCGGCAGGTAGTCCATGCGCGCGGTGAGCACGCGCACGCTGCCCGGCACCAGCTCGGCCGGGCGCGCGCGCTTCAAGCCGTGCGCGGCCATGTAGGCCATGTCGCCATGGAAACCGTTGTGCAGCCACGCCAACAAGCCCGGCTCGGCAGAAGTCAAATCCACATCGGCCACACCGATCTGGGAAAATCCGAGTGCCGTGGCCCAGCCACGCAGCTGCGTCAACAGGGTCTGTCCATCCACCTCTCGAGCATCGGTCATTTGTCCATTCTAGAAACCCGCCGCCAGCGCTGGCCCAACGAAGCCGCCTGTGCCGCCAGCGCCACCGCGCTGGCGCAACGGCCCGGCATCCACCAGGCTTTCATCGAACTGCGCGGGCCGCTCGGGGCGGGCAAGACCACCTTCGCGCGCCACCTGCTGCGGGCGCTTGGCGTGCCGGGCCGCGTGAAGAGCCCGACCTATGCGGTGATGGAGCCCTACGAGTTGGCTGATGCGTCATCGACAAGAATGATCTGGCACTTCGACTTCTACCGCTTCGACGACCCGCAGGAATGGGAAGACGCCGGCTTTCGCGACGTGTTCGCCAGCACCGGCCTGAAGCTGGCCGAGTGGCCCGAGAAGGCGGAGAGCTTGTTGCCGGTGGCTGACCTGGTGATCCGGATCGAGCCGCGCGAAGCTGAGCAACGGGCCGTCGAACTCAACGCGCACACCGCGCTGGGGCGGGGTTTGTTGTGACCCCGGACATGACGACGGACATGACGACGCTGGCCGACCGCCGCCGCGCCCTGCGCTCGATGGGCGCGCTGGTATTGCTGCTGGGCGCGCGCGACCTGGCCTTCGGCGCCAGCATCATCGCCGTGCGCGTCTGGCCGGCGGCCGACTACACGCGCGTGACGATCGAGTCTGACATGCCGCTGGTCGAACGCCACTTCCTGGTGGCCCAACCGGGCCGGCTGGTGATCGACGTCGAGGG
>JANOQS010000697.1:0-21624 GCA_031414975.1 Methylibium sp.
TCGCAATCCACCGTGTAGATCAGCACGACCGCCGACTTCTTGCGTGCGTCGAAGCTGCGCTTGAACACCGTGAACGCCGTCAGCGCTGCATCGGCGATGCCCAGCCGCGCCAGCACGGCGGCGCGCACGGCCTCGTCGGCGTGGTTCAGCGGCAGGCGCAGTTCGGTGATTCGCAGCATGGCTCGGCGATTGTCGCGGCATCGGCGGGCATGAAAAAGCCGCCCGGAGGCGGCTTGCTGGAGGTGGCGATTGCCCGCTGGCGCGAATCAGGCGCCGACGTACAGCAGGTTGAAGCTGGCGTCGCGCGCCGCCTGCACGGCTTCGGCACGGACTTCGGCGCGGGTGCGCACGCTGGCCAAGGTCGGTTGGACCGTACCGTACAGCGCGGAGGCCTGGTTCAGTTCGCCGGCGGCTTGCGCGCGGGCCAGCTCGGCCTTCACCTCGGCGCGGGTCAGCGTGCTGGGCGTGTCGGTGAACTGGGTGGCTTCGGTGGCAAAGGCGCCGGTGCCCACAAAGGCGATGGCGGCGGCGGCGATGAGGTGCTTGGTGTTCATGATGGTTTCCTTGGTTTGATGAATGTCTGACGGATGTCTGTGAATGGCTTGGTTCGGGGTTGGGTTCAAGGCCGGGCGAATGGTGTTCGAGTTGGCTCGTCCCGCCCGAATGAGTCGTGCTGCCGCAGCAGGCGCTGACTCACATTCGGGTCACTTCATGTCACGGTTCGATCACGAACCGAGGTACTGCGCGGCCAGCTTGCCGGTGCGGGCTTCGGCGCGGGCCTCGGCACGCACGTCGTCACGGCTGCGCAGGCTGGCGACTGCCGGTTGCGCGCTGCCGTGCAGCGCCGAGACCCGGTTCAGCTCGCCGGCCGCCTGGGCGCGGGCCAGTTCGGCCTTCACCTCGGCGCGGGTCAGCGTGCCGCTCGGTACGTTGATCTGGGTGGCTTCGGCGGCCATGGCGGCGCCGCTGGCGAGCAGGGCGATGGCGACGGTGGCGGTGTAGAGGAGCTTGCTGTTCATGATGATTTCCTTTGCATGACTGGTTTGACGTTTCCGGGCAGGGCGGCTGGTGTTTGTTGGCCGTCTCGTCCTTGCTCGGTGAGTCGCCGCGTTGGCTGTGGCTCATCGATGGAATGAACTGTAGACATTGTCGAACCATCAATAAATGGCCTAGACTTCAATTGCGTGTTGTCAAAATAGAAACAATGGGGGTCTTGAAATGGACAGGCTGCATTCGATGCGGGTGTTTGCGCGGGTGGTGGAGCAGGGCAGCTTTGCTTCCGCAGCGCGCGGGCTGAACCTCTCGCCGGCCGTCGTGACACGGCTGGTGGCCGACCTGGAAGAGCACCTGGGCGCGCGCCTGATCAACCGCACCACGCGCCGCCTGGCGCTGACCGACACCGGCGAGCTCTACCTCGAGCGGGTACGCCAGATCCTCACCGAGATCGATGAAGCCGAGGCGCTGGCCAGTGCCGCCACGTCGGAGCCGCGCGGGCACCTGCGCGTGCTGGCGCCGCCGGCCTTTGCGGTGCACCAGCTCGCCAAGCACCTGCCCAGGTTCCGCGAGCAGTACCCGCGCGTGAGCATCGAACTGTCGGTGCCGGGGCCGGTGGAAACGGTCGACGAGAACTTCGACGTCAGCATCATCCAGGTCGGCCGCCCGCTCGCCGATGGCGACTTCGTGGCCCGATTGCTGGCGCACTCCGAGGTGATCATCTGCGCGTCACCGGAGTACCTGGACCGGCGCGGCCGGCCCGACCACCCCGATCAGATGCCCGGGCACGACGCGATGCTGCCGCCCTTCATCCGCGAGATCACGCTCTACCGCGGCGCGTTCGGCGACGACGAACCGCCCGGCGACGCCGTCACGCTCGCGCCGGCACGAGCGGCGCTGAGCACCACCCACATCGACACCATGTATGCCGCGGCGCTGCACGGCCTGGGCATTGCGGGTCTGCCGTCGTTCGTCGTCGAAGACGCGCTGCTCGAACACGCGCTCGAAAGAGTGCTGCCCGAATGGCACCTGCTGACCGCCACGCTCTACGCCGCCATGCCCACGCGCAAGCACGTGCCGGCGCGCACGCGGGCGTTCGTCGACTTCCTGGTGAAGACCTTCGGCGGGCGCAATGAAGACCCCTGGCTGCTCGCGGCCGGTTGCGCCACGCCGCGCCGGGCGGGGGTGGCGGCTCCGGCTCAGTAGAACGCTTCGGTGCGCTCGGCGCCCATCAGCGGCTCCAGCAGACGTGCCAGCGGGCGCAGGCCGTTGTAGCGGCTCGCCACCTTGTGGGCGTAGTTGAAGAAGCGTGGCAGGTCTTCGCTGTACTTCGGTTTGCCGTCGCGGTGCTTCAGGCGGCAGAAGATGCCCAGCACCTTCAGGTGGCGCTGCAGCCCCATCCATTCGAGCTGGCGCCAGAACTCGCCGAAGTCGTCGGGCACCGGCAGGCCGGCCTTGCGCGCGCCTTGCCAATAGCGGATCGCCCAGTCGAGCTCGACCTCTTCGTCCCACGAGATGAACGCGTCGCGCAGCAGCGAGGCCACGTCGTAGGCGATCGGCCCGTGCACCGCGTCCTGGAAGTCGAGGATGCCGGGGTTGGGCTCGGTCACCATCAGGTTGCGCGGCATGTAGTCGCGGTGCACTGCCACGCGGCCCTGCGCCAGCGCGCCGGCCACCAGCAGGTCGCAGGCGGCTTGCCACTGCTGCTGTTCGTCGGCGGTCCAGACGACGCCAAGTTCACGCCCCACGCACCACTCGGGGAACAGCGCCAGTTCGCGCCGCAGCAAGGCGTCGTCATAGGGCGGCAAGTTGCTGGCGTCGGCACGCGTCTGCCACTGAAGCAACGCGGCGATGGCGGCGCGCATCAGCTGGTCTGCGTGTGCGAAATCATGGCGGGCCATGGCTTCCTGCATGGCTTGCAGGCAGAGCCGCGAGCCCAGGTCGGTGAGCAGCAGGAAGCCTTGTTCGACGTCACTTTCCAGCACGCGCGGGGCGTTCAGGCCGGCGTTGTGCAGCAGGCCGGCCACTTTGATGAACGGCCGCACGTCTTCGTGCGCGGGCGGCGCGTCCATCACGATGAAGCTCGGCCCGGCAGCAGTGGGGGTGGCCGCAGCATCGATACGCAAGTAGCGCCGAAAGCTCGCATCGCTGGACGCCGGCCGCAACGTGGCGGGCTGCAGTGCGTGGCGGGGCTCGATGGCCGCGAGCCAGGTGTCGAACGCGGCGCGGCGGGCAGCGTCGGGCCAGGAACCTGGGGAGGGGGGCGGTGCGGTGCTCACGTCGATGGGGGCCAAGGCAAGGCGAAACGGGCCTCGTGGATAATCGATTCTACAAACCACCCTGCCCACAACCACCCTGCCGCACGCGGGCGCTGGCCGAGGACCTGCAACGCCCGGTGGCTTTCTCGCGTACGACTTGCCCGCTTCCAAGCCTTGTCGCGCCACCGCCGATCTGCCCTTTGGCTCACGACCCTGCGCATCGCCGCGCTGCTGGCCGCCGCGTGCGGGCAGCCCGCGGGCGCCCAGGAGGCCGAGCCAAAAGGCATCGTCTTGAAGCAGACCCCGGCGCTGGGCGAGCACGCGCATGGCCAGGACGATCGCAAGCTGCCCATCGTCTTGCAGGCGCGCGAGTTGCGCGGCCGCCCCGACCTCGAAACCCTCGCTGAAGGCGACGTCGAACTGCGCCGCGGCGGCTTGGTGATTCGTGCCGACCGGCTCAGCTACGACACCGCCGAAGACCTGGCGCGTGCGAAGGGCAAGGTCCAGGTGCTGCGCGACGGCAACGTCTACAGCGGGCCGGAACTGCAATTGCGCCTGCAGCGTTTCGAGGGCTACTTCCTGGAGCCGAGTTACTTCTTCGGTCGCACCGGCGCGGGCGGTACCGCCAAGCGGCTGGACTTCATCGACGAGAGTCGCACCGTCGCCACCGCTGCCACCTATTCCAGTTGCCCCAGCGACGGGTCCGGCGGGCCGGCGTGGCTGCTGTCGGCCGACCAGGTGCGGATGGACTTCGACACCAACACCGGCATCGCCGAAGGTGCCGTGCTGCGCTTCTACGGTGTGCCGATCCTGGCCTCGCCGATCCTGAGCTTCCCGCTCAACGACGAGCGCAAGTCCGGCTGGCTGCCGCCCACCTTGAACCTGGACACCAAAAGCGGCCTGCAGGTGGCCGCGCCCTACTACTGGAACATCGCGCCGAATCGCGACGCCACCTTGACACCCACCGTCAGCGCCAAGCGCGGGGCCGGGCTCGAGACCGAGTTCCGCTACCTCGAGCCGCGCTACGACGGCAAGCTCAACCTCAATCTGCTGCCCAAGGACGGCTTGACGGGCCACTCGCGCTACGCACTCGACGCGACGCACGACGGCCGCTTGCCGCAGGACTTCAACCTGCAGATGCGCCTGCTGCGCGTGTCCGACGACGACTACTGGAAGGACTTCCCCCGCCGCCTGAGCCTGACGCCGCGGCTGCTGGCGTCCGACATCGAACTGAGCCGCCCGCTGGGCGAGTGGACCAGCTATGCGCGCGTGCAGGGCTGGCAGGTGCTGCAGGATCCGGCCAGCCGCATCGAGGCGCCTTACGAACGCCTGCCGCAGATCGGTGCGCGTTATGCGCAGCGCGACGGGCTCGGTTTCGAAGTCGGGCTGGAGGCCGAGTTCAACCGCTTCGCCAACCCCAGCGATGCCGTCACGACCCCGCGCCAGACCGGCATGCGGCTGCACTCGGTGGGCAGCATCGGCCGGCCGTTCGTCGAGCCGGGCTGGACCTTGACGCCGCGGCTGTCGTTCAACGCCGCAAGCTATTCGCTCGACCAGCCGCTGGCCGACGGGCGTCGCAGCGCGTCGCGCGTGATCCCGAGCCTGAGCCTGGACAGCGCCTGGCTGCTGGAGCGCGACGCGAACTGGTTCGGCCGCGCCGTGCGGCAGACCTTGGAGCCGCGCCTGCTCTACGTCAACACGCCCTACAAGGATCAGAGCGGCCTGCCCAACTTCGACGCGGCGGCGAAGGACTTCAACTTCGAGTCGATCTTCTCGGAGAACTCGTTCTCCGGCATCGACCGCGTGTCCGACGCGCACCAGCTCACCGCCGGCGTGACCTCGCGCGTGCTCGACCCCGACACCGGCGCCGAAACCCTGCGCCTGGGCCTGGTGCAACGCTACCTGTTCCGCGACCAGCGCATCACGCCCGATGGCAACGTGTTCACGCAGCGCTTCTCAGACGTGCTGCTGCTGGGCTCGACCACCTTGGTGCCGGGCACGACCCTGGACGCCTCGGTGCAGTACAGCCCCGACATCGGCCGCACGGTGCGCTCCATCGTCGGCGCGCGCTATTCGCCCGGGCCGTTTCGCACCGTCGGCGCCACCTACCGTTTTGCGCGCTCGCTGAGCGAACAGGTCGAGCTGGCCTGGCAGTGGCCGATCTATGGGCCGACAGCCAACAGCGTCGAAGCCAACCGCCTGCGCCCCGCAGGCAACTGCAGCGGCAGCTGGTACAGCGTCGGGCGCATCAACTACAGCACCAAAGACAGCCGGGTCACCGACTCGGTGCTGGGCCTCGAATACGACTCGGGCTGCTGGATCGGGCGGATCGTGGCCGAGCGGCTGTCCACCGGCCGCAGCGAGGCCACCACGCGGCTGGCGCTGCAGCTCGAACTGGTGGGCCTGTCGCGCCTGAGCCTGGGCTCCAATCCCCTGCAGGTCTTGAAGGACAATATCCCCGGTTACCGCTTGCTCCGGGAAGATCGCGATTCGCCTGCACCGCAGGCCTCACCGGCATCGACCCTCTCTCCATGATCCAGACCCCATTCTTCTTCAGCCTCGCACTCGGCCTGCTGGCCGCAGGCGTGGGCCTGCCCCCGGCGCAGGCCCAGCAGGCCCCGCAGCGCAGCGCCCGCCTGGCCGACTACATCGTGGCCATCGTCAACACCGAACTGGTGACCGCGGCCGAACTGGAATTGCGCATCGCCCGGCTGCGCGAAGACGCCACCCGTAACAACGCCACCCTGCCCAGCGGGCCTGAGCTGCGCCAGCGCGTGCTCGACCTGCTGATCAACGAGCGCGTGCAGGTGACCCATGCCCGCGACAGCGGCCAAAAAGTGGACGACGCCGAGCTCGACCGGGCGGTCGCCAACGTGGCACTCCAGAACCAGCTGAGCCTGCCGCAGCTGCGCGACAAGCTGAAGCAGGAAGGCCTGGACTACGGGCGCTTCCGCACCAACATCCGCGACCAGTTGATCACCGAGCGGATCCGCGAGCGCGAGGTGCTGGCGCGCATCCGCATCACCGACGCCGAGGTCGATGCCTTCATCGACAAACGCCGCGCGGTGGCCGGTGCCAGCGACGAATACAACATCGCCCAGATCCTGGTGACCGTGCCCGAGGGCGCAACGCCGGCCCAGCTGGCCGAGCGGCGCGCGCGCGCCGATGCGGCGCTGGCGCGGGTGCGCGGCGGCGAGGCTTTCGAGGCGGTGGCACGCGCCGTGTCGGAAGACGCCAACAAGGCGGCCGGCGGTGTGATCGGTCTGCGCCCTGCCGATCGTCTTCCTGATGTGTTCATGGACGTGGTTCGGCCGCTGAAGGCCGGGGAGGTGGCGCCGACCCCGCTGCGCACCGGCGCCGGGTTCCACGTGCTCAAGCTGATCGAGAAGAAGGACGCGGGCGGCATGTCCATCCAGCAGACCCGCGCGCGCCACATCCTGCTGCGGCCCTCGCCCCAGCTGCCGCAGGACGCGGCGCTGCGCCGGCTGGCGGAGTTCAAGCGCCAGATCGTGGCCGGCACCAAGACCTTCGAACAGCTCGCGCGCGAGAACTCCGAAGACGGCAGTGCCGCGCAGGGCGGCGACCTGGGCTGGGCCTCGCCGGGCGGCTTCGTTCCCGAGTTCGAGGAGACCCTGAACGCGATGACCTTGAACGGCATCTCCGAACCCATCGTCTCGCGTTTTGGCGTGCACCTGATCCAGGTCGTGGCGCGCCGCCAGGTCACGCTGGAAGCGAAGCAGTTGCGCGAGCAGGCCCGCAACGCGCTGCGCGAGCAGAAGTTCGACGAGGCCTACACCGAGTGGCTGCAGGAGCTGCGCGCGCGGGCTTATGTGGAGCTGCGTGAGCCGCCGCTGTAGCGCCTTGCGCCGGTACCCACCGCGGTGAAACACCTCGCGCGCAAGCGCTTCGGCCAGCACTTTCTGACCGATGGCGCGGTGCTGGATGCGATCGTCGAAGCGATCGACCCGCGGCCCGGGCAGGCGCTGGTCGAAATCGGCCCCGGCCTGGGCGCGCTGACCGACCCGCTGGTGCAGCGCTGCCAGCGGCTCAGCGTGATCGAGCTCGACCGCGACCTGGCGCTGCGGCTGCGGCGCCGGCCGGAACTGAATGTGATCGAGGCCGACGTGCTGAAGGTCGATTTTGCCGCGCTCGCCCGGGCCCAAGGCCGGGAACAAAGCCAGGAACAAGGCCAGAAGCTGCGCGTGGTGGGCAACCTGCCGTACAACATCTCCACGCCGATCCTGTTCCACCTGCTCGGCGCTGTGGAGCATGTGCTCGACCAGCACTTCATGTTGCAGAAAGAGGTGGTGCAACGCATGGCCGCCGCGCCCGGCAACAAGGACTTCGGGCGCCTGAGCGTGATGCTGCAGTGGCGCTATGCGATCGAATCGGTGCTGGACGTGCCGCCCGAGGCCTTCGACCCACCGCCGCGGGTCGACTCCGCGGTGGTGCGCATGCAGCCGTTGCCGGCGCGAGCGGACATCGACGCGGCGCTGCTGGGTGAACTGGTGACGGTGGCGTTCTCGCAGCGCCGCAAGATGCTGCGCAACACGCTCGGCCGCTGGCTCGGCGAGCGCGGTTTCACCGGCAGCTTCGACCTGCAGCGCCGGGCTGAAGAGGTCAGTGTGGCCGAGTACCTGGCGCTGGTCGCGGCCTGCGCCGGGACGGCACAAAAAAAGCGGCCCTGAGGCCGCTTTTCTTCGTCTGTCGTATCGGCAGCGAGCCGTGCAGCTACGCTGCGCTGAGCCACATCGCCGTGTCGAAAGCGCTGCTCATCAACGGCATGTTCATGCCGAAACTGCTGTTCGTTGCACTCTTCACCGGCGCCTTGACGGGCTTGTCGGCTGCAACACTCTGGGCCACCTCAGTCGCCCGCTCCCATGACCCTTGTTCCTGGGAGCGGGCTACTGAAAAGAATAGAAGCACCTGAATGGTATTTTTCGCTCGGCCCAGAAGTCGGCCGCATCGCGAAATACATCGAGCAGCTGCTCGCGCGCTTCGCGGTCGAAGCGCGGGTTGTCGGGCAACTGCTCCAGCACGACCACAAAACCGGGTTGTGTGCCGGACTTGTGGACCAGGTCGGTCATGCAGTCGTACAGCGCATCGAGGTTCTTGCCGAAATGCGCCGGGAACATGAAGGCCTGGGCAATGCCCTCGAGCACGTCTTGTTTGGACTGGGCCGCGGTCAGGTTCGCGTAGAGGAAATGCTGGCCGACCCCTCGCGCGGCCTCCAGCAGATCTTCCACGCGGTACGCGCGGATCGATTGCACTATGTTTGGACGGACTGTCTGCAAAAGCATGGTCACGTTCCTCCTCTCGTCAGATAAAAAACTCTGGGCGGCGATCACTGCACGATCCGGCGAAAACTCGCGTAGTGGTCATCGGTATAAAAACAGGCATCGGGCGCGGTCGGCTGGTGGCCACCGCAGACAATTCTTCGGGCACCCCGGTCGCGCGATTTCGGCGTCTTCACGGTGTACTCGCGGTAAAACCCACGCGGCTTCGGGGACAGCAGGCGTTCGCGGTTTCCGAACACCGCGCCGTCCTTGCGGGGGTAGGGGAACGGGCCTCCGGCGCGAATCAGCCGCTCGGTGTTCTGCGCTTCGGGCGGCAGTTGCGCCAGCGCCACGACCTGGGGCGACTGGGGTGATTCCTTGGCTTGCGCAACGCCGGAAAGCAGCGTCGTCATCGTCAGGGTGATAGCGAGTCCCAACTTATACGATGCTTGCCACCGGGGCGGCCGACCTGAGAAAAACACGGGTAATCCCTGAATGCAGAAACCCTGATGGTACCGAATCGGCCGCAAAAGCTCAAGCCATTGCCTCAATTTAGGGCACCCTCATGATGTTATGAGTGTGCGCTAACACTCAAGTAATGTCCCTTGAGTGCTTGAAACTGAGGTCTGGAGCGCGCACTCAGGGATAACACGGCGTCGCTTTTGTGCGCACACCATGACCTTGGGCGAGCTCAGGCAATTCAGCCCGGCCGGGACAAACCGCAGCCACCTGTCCACTTTCGCCCACAAGCCCCGATTGGCGCACCCGAGTGGTGCACCTGGGGCCCGGGTCAGCGTGCGGCGTTCGCGTCGGCGACCGTCAGCGCCGTCATGTTGACGATGCGGCGCACGGTGGCCGACGGGGTCAGGATGTGCACCGGTTTGGCCGCCCCGAGCAGCACCGGCCCGATCGCGATGCCGCCGCCGGCGGTGGTCTTCAGCAGGTTGTAGCTGATGTTGGCGGCGTCGATGTTGGGCATCACCAGCAGGTTGGCTTCACCGATCAGAGCCGAGTTCGGCATCAGTTCGGCGCGCAATCCGGCGTCCAGCGCGGTGTCGCCGTGCAGCTCGCCGTCCACTTCCAGCCACGGCGCGCGCGCCTGCAGCAGCGCCAGCGTTTCGCGCATCTTCACGGCCGAGGGCTGGTTGCTCGAGCCGTAGTTGCTGTGCGAGAGCAGCGCGGCTTTGGGGATCATGCCGAAGCGCTTCATCTCTTCGGCGGCCATCACGGTGATCTCGGCCAGTTGTTCGGCCGTCGGGTCGTAGTTGACGTGCGTGTCGACCAGCATCACCTGGCGCCCGGGCAGGATCAGGCCGTTCATGCAGGCGTAGGTCTTGGCGCCTTCGCGCTTGCCGATCACCTGGTCGACGTAGTGCAGGTGCATCGCGGTGGTGCCCCAGGTGCCGCACAGCATGCCGTCGACTTCGCCGCTGCTCAGCATCATGGCGCCGATCAGGGTCAGCCGGCGCCGCATCTCGATCTTGGCGAGTTGCGCCGTCACGCCCTTGCGCGCTGTCAGCGCGTGGTAACTCTGCCAGTAACTGCGGAATCGGTGGTCGTTTTCGGTGTTGACGATGTCGTAGTCGCGGTCGGCCGCCAACCGCAGGCCGAACTTCTCGATCCGCTGGGCAATGATCTCGGGCCGCCCGATCAGCGTAGGCCGCGCCAGGCCTTCGTCGACCACGATCTGCACCGCGCGCAGCACACGCTCTTCTTCGCCCTCGGCATAGGCAACGCGCTTGTGCAGCGCGCGCTTGGCCAGGTTGAAGATCGGCCGCATCGTCGTGCCCGAGGCATACACGAACGTCTGCAGCTTCTGGCGGTAGGCCTCCAGGTCCTTGATCGGCCGGGCCGCCACGCCCGAGGCCGCCGCGGCTTGCGCCACCGCGGGGGCGATCTTCATCATCAGGCGCGGATCGAACGGTTTGGGGATCAGGTACTCGGGCCCGAAGCTCAGGTTTGCGCCCACGTAGGCGGCCGCCACCACCTCGCTCTGTTCGGCCTGCGCGAGCTCGGCAATCGCGTGCACCGAAGCGATCTCCATTTCCACCGTGATCGTGGTCGCGCCCGAATCGAGCGCACCGCGGAAGATGTAAGGGAAGCACAGGACGTTGTTGACCTGGTTCGGGTAGTCGGTGCGGCCGGTGGCGATGATCGCGTCGCTGCGCACCTCTTTCACCTCTTCGGGCAGGATCTCCGGGGTCGGGTTGGCCAGCGCGAAGATCAGGGGCTTCTCGCGCATGGTGGCCACCATCGCCTTCTTCAGCACGCCGCCGGCCGACAGGCCGAGAAAGATGTCGGCCCCGTCCATCACCTCGGCCAGCGTGCGCAGCGGGGTCTTCTGGGCGAAGACGATCTTGTCTTCGTCCATCAGTTCGGTGCGGCCTTCGTAGACCACGCCGGCCAGGTCGGTGACCCAGATGTTCTCGCGCGGCAGGCCCAGCTTGACCAGCAGGCCCAGGCAGGCGAGAGCCGCCGCGCCCGCGCCCGAGACCACCAGCTTGACCTTGGCGATGTCCTTGCCGGTCACCTTCAGGCCGTTCAGCAGCGCCGCACCCACGACGATGGCCGTGCCGTGCTGGTCGTCGTGGAAAACCGGAATCTTCATGCGCGAGCGCAGCGCGCGCTCGACGTAAAAACAATCCGGCGCCTTGATGTCTTCGAGGTTGATGCCGCCGAAGGTGGGCTCCAGCGCGGCGATGATGTCGACCAGCTTCTCGAGGTTGTTCTCGTTCAGCTCCAGATCGAACACGTCGATGCCGGCGAACTTCTTGAACAGCACGCCCTTGCCTTCCATCACCGGCTTGGCCGCCAGCGGGCCGATGTTGCCCAGCCCCAGCACCGCCGTGCCGTTGGTGACCACCGCCACCAGGTTGCCGCGCGCGGTATAGCGGAACGCGTTGGCCGGGTCGGCCACGATCTCTTCGCAGGCCGCCGCCACACCGGGCGAGTAGGCCAGCGCCAGGTCGTGCTGGTTGACGAGTTGTTTGGTCGCGGTGATGGCCACCTTGCCCGGTGTGGGGAACTCGTGGTAGTCGAGCGCGGCGCGGCGCAGCTCGGCGGCCTTTTCCTGGGAGTCGTTCATGGGTGCGGTCTCGGGGTTGTCTCGGGGTGTTCCGGGCGCCGGTCTCACGGGGCTGGCATGCGAATCCGGAAATTCATTGTAGGAGCCGGGGGTGCGTTGCCACCCCCTGGATTGCCAGTGTCCGCGGCCCGCCGCATGCGGTCCATGCGCGAAACTGCGTAGCCCTGTGCGCGGCGCCGTCCGCAATACTCGGGCCCCGAGCGCCGCCTGTGTGATGAACGAATCCGCGATCCCCTTGCCCGATCGGCGCACGTGGCGCTGGCGACGGGTGGCGTTGTGGGCGGCGCTGGTGGGTCTGCTGGTGGTGGCGCAGTCGCTGCTGGTGGCGTTGACGATCCGCTACGAAAGCACGCGCGCGCAGGAACACGTCGAAGCGGTGGCGCTCAGCGCCGCCGCGCAGCTGAAGCAGCAACTCGCGCGCGACCAGCACAGCCTGCAGGCCCTGCTGTGGAACGACCCGCCGCTGCAGGCCTGGCGGGTCGAAGCGGCTGCCTTGCTGCGCACCCGGCCCGCGCTGCTGCGCATCGAGCGGCGTGACCCGCAGCGGCGCATCACCGGCGCGGTCGATTCGACCTTCCAGGCGCCGCTGTTCACCAAGATCCCGCGCAGCGGCATGGAGCTCGAAACCGGCCTGGCCTGCGACAGCGCGCTGCGCCTGGCCGAGCCGGTGTTCTCGCGCAGCTACTTCGTGCCCTCGCCCGGCGGCTTGGGGCTGGAGGTGCTGGACCTGTGCCTGCCACTGGTGCAGTCGGGCGAGCCCGACGGCTTCATCACCGCCACCTTCGCGCTGACCCGCCTGCTCGAAGAGCTGGCCGGCGGGCAGACCGGGCCGATCGGGCGCGAGCACGAACTGTCTTTCGTCGAAGCCGACGGCACCCGGCTGGCGCGCGCCGGCCTGCAGCGCGGCGCCGGCGTGTTCGTGGCCGAACGGCTGATCGACCTGCCGGGCGTGACCCTGCAGTTGCGCCTGGACAGCCGCGCCGTCAGCCCGCAGCTGATCCCGAACCTGGCGGTGGCGCTTGTGCTGGGCTTGTCGCTGGCGCTGGCCGTGGTGGTGACCTTGCTGGTGCGAGACGTGCGCCGCCGCGCCGACGCCGAAGCCGCGCTGGCCGAGGCGCTGGCGTTTCGCAAGGCGATGGAAGACTCGCTCATCACCGGCCTGCGCGCGCGCGACACCAAGGGCCGCATCACCTACGTGAACCCGGCGTTCTGCGAGATGGTGGCTTTCAGCGCCGCCGAACTGGTGGGCCAGACCGTGCCGCCCTACTGGCCGCCCGAGCTGGCCGATGAATACACCCGCCGCCAGCCGCTGCGGCTGGCCGCGCAGCCGTCGCCGCAGGCTTCGCGCGAGGGTTTCGAGACCATCTTCATGCGCCGCAACGGCGAACGTTTTGCGGTGCTGATCTTCGAGGCGCCGCTGGTCAACACGCTCGGCCGCCACACCGGCTGGATGAGCGCGGTGCTCGACGTCAGCGCGCAAAAGCGGGTCGAGGAGCTGTCGCGCCAGCAGCAGGAGCGGTTGCAGGCCACCGCCCGGCTCGCCACGGTCGGCGAAATGGCCTCGCTGCTGAGCCACGAGCTGAACCAGCCGCTGGCCGCGATTGCCAGTTACGCGGCCGGCTCGCTCAACCTCTTGAACCGGCACAACGACGGCCCCATCGACGCCGATGCGGCGCCCATGCTGAAGCACGCCGCCCAGCGCATTGCCGAACAAGCCGAGCGGGCCGGGCGCGTGATCAAGAGCGTGCACGACTTCGTGCGCCGGCGCGAGCAGGCGCGCGAGGCGGTGCGCGCCGACGTGCTGATCGATGCCGTGCTGCCCCTGGTGCGTCTGCAGGCGCGCAAGAGCGGCACCCGGGTCGAAGTCGACATGCCCGACCCGCCGCCGCGTGTACTGTGCGACCGCACGATGCTCGAGCAGGTGCTGCTGAACCTCACGCGCAACGGCATCCAGGCGATGGAACACACCGAGCTGGCGCAACGCGAACTGCGCATCCGGGTGCAGCAGCAGCATGCGCGCTGGGTCAGCTTCTCTGTGTTCGACCGCGGGCCCGGCATCACGCCCGAGGTGGCGCAGCGCCTGTTCACGCCGTTTTTCACCACCCGCAGCGAGGGCATGGGCCTGGGGCTGAGCCTGTGCCGAACGGTGATCGAGCAGCACGGCGGCGCGCTCGACTTCGAGAATCTGCCCAAGGGTCACCCGAACGGCACAGGCACCGAATTTCGCTTTACGCTCCCGAGTGCCGCCAGCGAGCGCGGCAAGCCGCCCGAACAGCCTGAGCCCCCCGATGCCCGGATCCCGCCTGTCGAGATGACCCGATGAGCACGTCCCATCCCACCTCGCTGGGCCTGCCGATCGTCTACCTGGTGGACGACGAAGACGTGGTGCGCGATGCGCTGGCCTGGCTGCTGCGTTCGCGCCGGCTGCTGTCCGAGGGCTTTGGCAGCGCCGAAGCGTTCGATGCGATGCTGGCCGCCAAGCCGCCCGCCGCGCGGGCCGACTGGCCGGGCTCGCCGAGCTGCCTGTTGCTCGACGTTCGCATGCCCGGCATCAGCGGCCTGGTGCTGTTCGAGCGCCTGGCCGAAGCGGGCCTGCTGGAGGCGCTGCCGGTGATCTTCCTGACCGGCCATGGTGATGTGCCGACCGCGGTGGCCGCCGTCAAGCGCGGCGCGTTCGACTTCGTCGAGAAGCCGTTCTCCGACAACGCGCTGGTCGATCGCATCGAATTGGCGTTGAAGCGCAGCGAAGCCGCGATCCGCCGCCGCCTGCAGCGCAACGCCGTGCAGGCCCTCCTGGGCGAGCTGACCGAGCGCGAGCGCGACGTGATGCGCCTGGTCATCGACGGCCGGCCCAACAAGCTGATCGCCGACGAGCTGCAGATCAGCGTGCGCACGGTGGAAGTGCACCGTGCCCGGGTGTTCGAGAAAATGGAGGTCCGATCGGCCGTGGAACTGGCGAACGTGCTCCGGGAGCAGTGACACGGCAACGTGGTGACGTGGCGACGCGGTGACGCCGGGTCGCTGCGACCCAGCGACAATCAGCCGCCATGTCCCTCGGTGAATTCGACCTGATCGCCAAGTACTTCACCCGCCCGGTGAAGCGGGCCCAATTGGGCATCGGCGACGACTGCGCGCTCTTCTTCCCCGCGCCAGGCATGCAACTCGCGGTGTCCAGCGACATGCTGGTCGATGGCCGGCATTTCCTCTCCACCGTGGCGCCGCAGCGGCTCGGCCACAAGGCGCTGGCGGTGAACCTGAGCGATCTGGCGGCCTGCGGTGCCGCACCGCTGGCCTTCAGCCTGGCGCTGGCTTTGCCCAGAGTCGACGAAGAATTCCTGCAGGGTTTCTCGGACGGCCTGTTCGCGCTGGCCGACGAACACGGCTGCGAGCTGATCGGTGGCGACACCACGCGGGGCCCGCTCACCATCTGCATCACCGTGTTCGGCGAAGTGCCCAGCGGCCAGGCGCTGCTGCGCTCGGGCGCGCGCGCGGGCGACCACCTTTATGTGTCCGGCACGGTCGGTGATGCGCGGCTGGCGCTGGAGGTCTTTCGCGGCAACGTGGCGCTGGAACGCGATGATTTCGAAGCGGTGCGGCAGGCCATGGAACAGCCGCAGCCGCGGGTCGCGCTCGGCCAGGCATTGCGCGGCGTGGCCAGCAGCGCCATCGATGTGTCGGATGGGCTGCTCGGCGACCTGGCGCACATTCTGCGCCGCTCCGGCGTCGGCGCCACGGTGGACGTCGATGCGGTGGCGCGCAGCGCCGTGCTGGGCCGCCAGCCGCAGGCCTTGCAGCGCACCTGCACGCTGGCCGGCGGCGACGACTACGAACTCATCTTCACCGCCGCGCCGCGCGATGCTGACGCGGTGCTGGCTGCGGCGCGCCGTGCCGGCGTGGCGGTCACCCGTTTCGGCGTGATCGACTCTGCCGCCGGCCTGCGCCTGGTGGACCGCGAGCATCGGCCGGTGGCCGACCATTTCGGTTCGTTCGACCACTTCAGATCATGAGCCCCGCCCGGCCGCCCGAAGGGGCTCATTCCCGCCTGGCGGGACCGGCAAGGGCCACGTAGGGGCCCCTTCGTGGCCCTTGCCGTAGGGTGCACCAGTGAGCACGCGATGACGCCGCTCGGGATGGACCGGCCAGTGTCGATGGCGCCGCGCAAGGCCGGCTGGCGCTTCTTGTTCGCCCACCCGGCGCACCTGCTGGCGCTCGGCTTCGGCAGCGGTTTGTCGCCCAAGGCGCCCGGCACGGTCGGCACGTTGTGGGCCTGGCTGGTCTTCGTGCTGCTGCAGCCGCACCTGACGACCCTGCATTGGGCGGCGCTGATTGGCGCGAGCCTGCTGATCGGCTGGTGGGCCTGCACCGTGGCGGCCCGAAACCTGGCCGTGGCCGACCCTGGCGCGATCGTGTGGGACGAAATCGTGGCGTTCTGGATCGTGTTGTGGCTGGTCACGCCGGCCGGCTTCTGGGGCCAGTTCGTGGCCTTCGGGCTGTTCCGCTTCTTCGACGCCGCCAAGCCCGGCCCGGTGGCCTGGGCCGACGAATTGTTCAAGGGCCGGCGCGGCCAGCCGGTCGGTTGGGCGCAAGGCTTCGGCATCTTGTTCGACGACCTGGTGGCGGCCTTGTGCGCGCTGCTCGTCATCGCGCTCTGGAGGTTCATCTGAACGGTTTCGATGCCCAGGTGACGGCGTTGGGCGAGGCCTTGCGCGCGCAAGGCCTGCGCCTGGCCACGGCCGAGTCGTGCACCGGCGGGATGATCGCCGCGGCCTGCACGGCCATCGCCGGTTCGAGCGACTGGTTCGAGCGTGGTTTCGTGACCTACTCGAACGCGGCCAAGACCGAGATGCTCGGGGTTGACGCCGCGCTGATCGCCGCGCACGGCGCCGTCAGCGCCGAGGTGGCGCGTGCGATGGCCAACGGTGCGCTGGTGCATTCGCACGCCGATCTGGTGGTCGCCGTCACCGGGGTGGCCGGCCCCGGGGGTGGCAGCCGGGACAAGCCGGTCGGCACGGTGTGGCTGGCGCTGGCGCGCAAAGGCCAGCCGGCGCAGGCCGAGTTGCTGCGCTTGCAGGGCGACCGCAGCGCCGTTCGCACACAGACGGTGGCGCAGGCCCTGCAGCGCTTGCAGGCTGAATTGGCGTTGTCCACCTGAGCGCAGCGCACGACCATGGCCATCCTGATCGCCGCCGACTTCTCCCAAGACGAATGGGCCGCCTGGTGGCCCGCGCTGCAAGCCGCCTTGCCGGGCGAGACGCTGTTGCGCGAACGTGGCGACACGCCAGCCGGGAGTATCGACATCGCGCTGGTCGCCAACCCGGGCGGCCGTGAACTGCAGGGGCTGCCGGCGCTGCGCCTGATCCAGTCGTTGTGGGCTG
Organism: Methylibium sp.; assembly: GCA_031414975.1. Classification (GTDB taxonomy): domain Bacteria; phylum Pseudomonadota; class Gammaproteobacteria; order Burkholderiales; family Burkholderiaceae_C; genus LGRD01. Next base: position 16,988 of record JANOQS010000697.1, read on the forward strand.
GCGTCGAAGGCCTGCTGGCCGATCCGACCGTGCCCACCGACGTGCCGCTGGCCCGCATGGTCGACCCGGTGATGAACGAAGCGATGGCGCAGACCGCGCTCTGGGCGGTGCTGGCGCTGCACCGCGGCTTCTTCAGCTATGCCGGGCAGCAACGCGCCGGCCGCTGGGAGCAGCGTACCCAGTGGCGTGCCGATGAGTTCCCGGTGGCGGTGCTGGGCCTGGGCCACATGGGCCGCAGCGTGGCCTTGCGCCTGGCGCAGAACGGCTACCCGGTGCGCGGCTGGAGCGCGCGCCAGGCGGCGATCGATGGCGTGATCGCGCTGGCCGGCGAGGCGGCGCTGCCGCACGTGCTGGCCTCGGCCCGCATCGTCGTCAACCTGCTGCCGCTGACACACGCCACGCGCGGCTTCTTCAACCACGGGCGCTTTGCGCAGATGCCGCGCGGCGCGAACCTGGTGAACCTGGCGCGCGGCGCCCACGTGGTCGAGGCCGACCTGCTTGCCGCGCTGGCCAGCGGGCGGATCGCCCATGCCGTGCTCGACGTCTTCGGCACCGAACCGCTGCCCGCCGGTCACCCCTTCTGGGCCCACCCGCAGGTCACCGTGCTGCCGCACGTGGCCGCGCTGACCGACGCGCGCAGCGCCGCGCAAGTGGTAGCGCGCAACGTGCAGGCGCTGCGCCAGGGCCTGCCTTTGGACCACCTCGTCGATCGGGCGCGGGGATACTGAGCACCCCGGCGCAAGCTCTGCGCGCACCCCACCCCCAGGAGAACGTCATGGCCTTGCCCGCCCGATACCACACCGCCCTGGTGAGCCTGCACTGGTTGCTGGCGGTGGCGCTGATCGTGTCGCTCTTCGGCGCCACATTCGGGCTGAAGACCGTGCCCAACAGCGCGCCCGAGAAGATCGACGCGCTGCGGAGCCACATGATCGCCGGCGGCCTGATGCTGCTGCTGACGCTCGCGCGGCTGGTTGTGCGGCTCAAGACCGCGCACCCGGCGCCGGCCCGCACCGGCCATGCGCTGCTCGACCGCCTGGCGCCGGCCATGCACTGGGTTCTCTACGCGCTGGTGCTGGTGATGGCCGCCAGCGGTGTGGCCACCGCGGTGCTGGCAGGTCTGCCGGCCATCGTGTTCGGGGGTGTGGGGGCGCTGCCGGTCAACTTCGACGCGCTGCCGCCGCGCGCGGTGCACGGGCTGGTGGCCAAGCTGCTGATGGCGGCGATCGCGCTGCACGTTGTGGCGGCGCTCTACCACCACTTCATCCGGCACGACGGTCTGTTGCGGCGCATGGGCTTCGGCCCGCGCTGAGGCGCGGCCGCAGGCCTTCAGGCCTCAGATCAGCGCTGCAAACTCCGATTGCAGCTGGGTCTGCGGTGCCTGCCAAGTGTTCATCCAGCCGGCGAAGTCGCCGCCCGGCATCGGCTTGGCCATGAAATAGCCCTGGGCTTCGTCGCAATTCATCGCGCGCAAGATCGCAAAGCCCTGCGCGGTCTCGACACCCTCGGCCGTGACCGTGAGCCCCAGGTTGTGCGCCAGGTCGATGGTGGAGCGCACGATCTTCATGTCGGCGCGGTCGCGCTCCATCGACATCACGAAGCTCTTGTCGATCTTCAACTCGTGCAGTGGCATCTGCTTCAGGTAGGCAAGCGACGAATAGCCGGTGCCGAAGTCGTCGATCGACAGGCGCAGCCCCATGTCGTGCAGGCGCTTCAGGGTCTGCAGCGCGCGCTGCGGGTCGTCCATGATCGCGCTCTCGGTGATCTCCAGGCACAGCGCGTGCGGATCCACCGATTCGCGCGCCAGCAGCTTTTCCAGCTTGGCCGGCAGGTCCTGGTCGAGCAGGTCGCGGGTGGACAGGTTGACCGAGAGTTTGATCTCGAAACCCTGCGCACGCAGCTCGCGCCAGTGGCTGGCGCACTGCTGGATCATCCAGCCGGTGATCACGCGGATGAAGCCGGTCTGCTCGGCAAACGGAATGAAGCGCATCGGCGCCACCATGCCGCGCTGCGGGTGCTGCCAGCGCACCAGCGCCTCCGCGCCGATCACGTTGCCGGTGGCCAGCGCCACCTTGGGCTGCAGGAACAGGCGCAACTGATCGTGGTCCACCGCGGTGCGCAGCTCGCTCAGCAGCGACAGCGATTCGTTGCTCGCCGAGTCCAGCGCCGGGTCGTACACCACCACGCCGGTCTGGCGCGCCTTGGCCGCGTACATCGCCACCTCGGCGCGCGCCAGCAGCGTGTCGGCGTCTTCGGCATGGGCCGGGAAGGTGGCCACGCCGATGCCGGCGCCCACGTCCACCGTGTGGTCGTCGAGTGTGAACGGCAGCTCCAGCGCCTGCAGCACCCGCTGCGCCAAGGTGCGCGCGGTGTCGGCGTCGGCGTGCGGCGCGCAGACCACGAACTCGTCGCTGCCCAGGTGCGCCACCGTGTCGTCGGCGCGCAGCACGCCTTCGGACAGGCGCAGCGCAATCTGGCGCAGCAGCCGGTCGCCGAAAGCGTGGCCGAGCACGTCGTTGACGTGTTTGAAGCGGTCCAGGTCGAGCATGATCACGGCGCACGGGTGGCCGTCGCGGCGCGCCTGCGCCAGGTGCTCGCGCAGCACCCCGCGGAACTGCTCCTTGTTGGGCAGGCCGGTCAGTGCGTCCCAATAGGCCAGGCGGCGGATCTGCGCTTCACGCTGTTGCATGCCCTGGCGCATCGCTTCGAACGACTGCGCGAGTTCGCGCACCTCGTCGCGCGTGGTCACCTCCACCGGCATTGAATAGTCGCCCGCGCCCAGGCGGTCGGCGCTGAGCGAGAGTGCCTTGATCGGGCCGGTGATGCGGCGCGCCGTCAGCACACTGCCCACGCCGAAGATGGCCAGGCCGATCAAGGTGATGACGAGCAAGGTGAGTTGCAGCCGGCGGTACGGCGCCACCGCTTCGTCCACCGAGCGCAGCAGCACGGCCGCGACCTCGTGCGTGCTGTTGCCGCCCAGCGCCACCCGGCGCGCGCTGCTCACTTCGCCGCCGAGCACCACGTCTTGCGCCGCGGCGTCGCCATGCAGTTGGCCGGCCAGCGTCTGCCAGGTGCCGGCATCGGTGCTGGACAGCAGCTTCCAGTCGCCGCCGCGCGCGCGGCCAAGCAGGCCCATCTTCAGGCCCGACAACTGCTCCATGTCGCGCACCAGCTGTTTGCCGACCGGGAAGCCCATCGACACATGGCCGATCAGCAGCGGCGCTTTCACCGGCACCGTCACCAGTTGCAGCGGCTGGCCGTCGAGGAGCTGGATCGGAACTTCCCGGGTGGCCGCGGCGGTTGGCCGGGCGCCGGCCTGCACCAGTGCCAGCACTTCGGTCGTGTCGGCCAGGGTCGAGGCGACCAGCCGGTATTTCGCGTCGGTGAACAGCGACACGCTGGCGCCGATGCGCGCGCCGTGGTTGTCGAGCGCGTCCACCAGGGTGGCCTGGTCGGCACTGGCAATCGCCGAGCGGAAGCCGTAGTCGCTGGCCAGCAGGCGCGACGCATCGGCCAGCTTTTCGGCGTCTTGCGCCAGCAGCCGGTGCAGCACGTTTTCGCCGGTGCGCAGTTCGGCGGCGATCTGCGCGCGCGAGTTTGCGGCGATGCTGCGGTCGATGGCCACGAAGCTGACCGCCTGGACCAGCAGCAGCAAGCCCAGGAACAGCACGACGATGCGAACGTCGAGGCGCCGCGCAATCGGGTTCAGCAACGGGGCGAGCAGGGCTTGCAGAGTTTTCATGTCAAGGCGTTGCGGCCTGCAGGTTCAACTTCACGGCGGCCTGGGTGGGGCCGGTGTTCATGTGCAGCGCCTGCTCCACCGGCAGCGCCGGTTCGGGTTGAAACGGGTGCCAGGTGCGCAGCGTGTGGTCGCCCGCGGGCACCTCCAGGGTGGCCTTGCCGCTGGCGTCGGTCTTGGTGAACAGCGGCGTGTCCACCACGTGCACCCAGGCGCTCATGCGGTCGTGGATGTTGCAGCCCAGCACCGCGGTGCCGGGCTTGTCGAAGGTCACCGGCGCGGCCGGCGTTCCGGCGTAGAGCTTGAGCTCGAACTTCTGGATCGGCGAGAACGAGTAGACGTGGTGGCGCACGGTGTCGAAATTGGGGAAGCTCACCGACGTGCCGGTCTGGATCACGCTCACCTGCGGCGTGAACTGGCGGTCGCGCTGGCCGATCTGCGCGCTCGAGCCCGGCTCGGCCTGGGCCTTCGCGCCTCGCACCATCACGTAGACCACCGCCTGGGCCAGCGGCTTGCCGGCGGCGTCGGTCACGCTCACCGTCAGCGGCGCGGCGCCGGCCGTGCCGGCCAGGCCGAGCGCGGCCCCGGCAACGCAGGCGGCAACACGGCCCAGGGGCGGGAGGAGCTTCATGTCGGGAGTCTTCACAGGAGCGGCTAAGTGTCGGCTATGGGTCTGATGGGCACAGGCAGCGCGAGCGGGCATGCCCGGCGCGCACAGGCCCACCGTCAAACTCTATCGACCGGCAGGGCCCGGAACGGGATGAAGAGCGGGGTGAACCACCCTCAAATGCGCGCCTTGCGACGCGCGGCCGGACTGACTGCGGCCTGGTTCAGGCGCGACTCAGGCGCGGTGCAAGCCGGTGCAGCCGGCGCAAGCGCGCTTCAGGCCTGCAGCGCCAGG
>JANOQS010000698.1:0-15443 GCA_031414975.1 Methylibium sp.
GTGTTCGAGATCGTCAAAGACCTCAACACCAAGGAAGGCGTGACCTTCCTGCTCGCCGAACAGAACACCAACATGGCGCTGCGTTATGCCGACTACGGCTACATCCTCGAAAACGGCCGCATCGTGATGGACGGCGTGGCCAGGGACCTGCGCGAAAACGAGGACGTGAAGGAGTTCTACCTCGGCACCGGCGGCTCCGGCGCCGAAGGGCGCAAGAGCTTCAAGGACGTGAAGAGCTACAAGCGGCGCAAACGCTGGCTGGCTTGAATCTCGCTTCCCGAGCCGACGGAAAACCACCCATGGCGCACGCAGACCCCAAGGCCCTCGAACCGCTGCTCCCGGTGCTGCGCCAGTTGCGGGGCATCTTGGGCCTGAAGGAAGTGAAGCCCGGCATCTTCTATTGCCGCGGCACCGCCTTCCTGCACTTTCACGACGACCAGGGCGCGCTGATGGCCGACCTGAAGAAGCCCGGCGGCTCGGGCTTCGACCGCTACCCGATCGACACCCCGGCGGCCCAGCGCAAGCTGGTCGACGACGCCAAGCGCCGCGCTGGCCGCGGTGATGACGACTGAGACGACGACTGACACGACGCACTCGCTGCACCCCACCATGACCGCCCATCACGACGCGCTCGAAACCCGCGACCCCGCCCGACGCGAAGGCGACCAGATGGCGCGCCTGGTGCAGCAGATCGCCCACGCCAAGGCCCACGCACCGGCATGGGCCGAGCTGTTGCGCGACGTGCAACCGGCGTCCGTCACCTCGCGCGCCGCGCTGGCGCAACTGCCGGTCACGCGCAAGCACGAGCTGCTCGAACGCCAGAAGGCGCAGCGCGCTGGTGGCGCATCCGGTGGCGCGTCCGGTGGCGCGTCCGACGGCTCCTCCGCCGCAGACGTGTTCGGTGGTTTCTCCGCCATCGGCTGGGGCCCCCTGCACGCCCAGGGCCGCGGCGCGCGGCGGGTGTACGCCTCGCCCGGCACCATTTACGAACCCGAAGGCCACGGCCACGACTACTGGCGCATGGCGCGGGCGCTGTTCGCCGCCGGCATTCGCACTGGCGACCTGGTGCACAACAGCTTCAGTTATCACTTCACGCCGGCCGGGTTGATGATGGAAACCGGCGCGCATGCGCTGGGCTGCACGGTGTTCCCGGGCGGCATCGGCCAGACCGAGATGCAGGTCCACGCGATGGCCGAGTTGATGCCTGCCGCGTACGTGGGCACGCCGAGCTTTCTGAAACTGATCCTGGAGAAAGCGGCCGAGATGGGCGTGGCACTGCCGTCGCTGCAAAAGGCCTCGGTCGGCGGCGAGGCCTTCATGCCCTCGCTGCGCGACTGGCTGCTCGAACGCGGCGTGCTGGCCTACCAGAGTTACGGCACTGCCGACCTGGGGCTGATCGCTTATGAAACCACGGCGCGCGAAGGCCTGGTGCTCGACGAAGGCGTGATCGTCGAGATCGTGCGCCCGGGCACCGGCGACCCGGTGACAGAAGGCGAAGTCGGTGAAGTGGTCGTCACCACCCTGAACCCCGACTACCCGCTGATCCGCTTCGGCACCGGCGATCTGTCGGCGGTGCTGCCCGGCGCCTGCCCCACCGGCCGCACCAACACCCGCATCAAGGGCTGGCTCGGCCGCGCCGACCAGACCGCCAAGGTGCGCGGCATGTTCGTGCACCCGTCGCAAGTGGCCGACATCGTGCGCCGCCACCCTGGCGTGGGCAAGGCGCGGCTGGTGATCAGCGGCGCGATGGCCAACGACAGCATGGCGCTGCATGTGGAAGTGGCCCAGCCCGCCGAAGGTCTGGCCGAGCACATTGCGCAGAGCATTCGCGACGTGACCAAGCTGCGCGGCGACGTGCTGCTGTGCGCCACCGGCAGCCTGCCCAATGATGGCAAGGTGATCGAGGACGCGCGGCGTTACGAATAGTTGCACTGGGTGGGCGGCGCGCGCAGCGCTGTTGCCAAGTAGTTCTCGAATGAGGCAGCGCGAGCCCACCGGCCCGCCGCGCAGGGCGCACTTCTCTCGGCAACGTCTCAAGACAGCGCGTGGAAGGCCGAAGAGAACCGCATGCCTGGCGGCCCTCTGCCGCGGGCGCCTTCCATGTGCGCAACCCCCACCTACGAGCTGATCGACGTCCAGGACCTGCGGGTCGGCATGGTCGTGCACCTCGACGGCGGCTGGATGGCGCACCCGTTCCCGCTCAGCCGCTTCAAGATCTCGTCGCAACAGCAGATCGCCACGATCCGCTCGCTGGGGCTGGCCCGGGTGCGTTGGGATCCCCCATTCAGCGACGTGGCCAGTGACGTGGCCGACGACGTGGCCGACGACCCGGCGGCGGCGCCTGACACGGAAGCGCCGGCCACGCCGACCGCCGACCCGACGCTGACGACGACGCAGGCGCCAGCCGCCCCGACGCAGCGCGAGCGGCTTGCGACCCAGCGCGACGCCTTGCAGCGCTGCGAACGCCAGTTCGCCGAAGCGGCCGACGCCTGCGGCGACCTGATGCGCCAGGCCGGCGCCCGGCCGCTGGAAGCGGGCGCGCAGGTGGAAGCACTGTCACAGGCGCTGTTGAACAAGATGCTGGGGGAGCAGGAGCTGTGCATCCAGCTGCTCAGCGGCAACGCGGGCAACAAGGCGGCGGCGCATGCGCTGAACGTGAGCATCCTGGCGCTGCTGCTGGGCCGCCGACTCGGGCTGAGTGAGCCCGACCTGTTCGACCTGGGCGTCGGCGCGATGGTGCACGACATCGGCAAGGCCGAGTTGCCCGAGCGCGTGCGCCAGCGCGAAGACCATTTCATTCCGGCCGAGGTGAAGGAATACCAGGAGCACGTGGCCCTGGGCGTGGCGTGTGCGCGCCGCATGGGCCTGGAGGCCGGCGCCGCGCGGGTGGTGGCGCAACACCACGAACATTGCGACGGCAGCGGCTTTCCGCTCCGCCTGGGCGCCGACAAGCTGAGCCTGCCGGCGCGCATCGTGGCGCTGGTGAACCGCTACGACAAACTGTGCAACCCGAACCTGGCCGCGCGCGCACTGACCCCGCACGAGGCACTGGCGCAACTGTTCGCCGGCAGTGCGCCGCAGTTCGACAAGACCGTGCTGGCCACTTTCATCAAGATGATGGGCGTGTACCCGCCGGGCTCGACGGTGCAGCTCAGCGACGATCGTTTTGCACTGGTGGTCAACGTCAACACCACGCGCCCGCTCAAACCCAGCGTGCTGGTGCACGACCCCCAGGTGCCGCGCGACGAGGCGCTGGTGCTGGACCTGCAGAGCCAGCCCGGCCTGAGCATTCGCCGCAGCCTCAAGCCACTGCAGTTGCCGCCGGCGGCACTGAACTACCTGGCGCCGGCCAGGCGGGTGGTGTACTTCTTCGAGCCGGCGCGCGAGCTGGAACCGATCGCGTGAAACCGGACACGAGCCCCCCGCAGCCCCCCGCGGCTGCCGGCCCGCTGAACAGCCTGGCGGTGCTGATCGAGGCCATGCTGCACGCGGTGTGGCTGGTGGACACACAGGCCCTGCGCATCGTCGCCGCCAACCGCGCGGCCGGCGCGCTGCTGGGCCTGCCGGCCGCCGATCTGCTGGGCAAGCCCGTGCTGGAACTGGCGGCCACGCCCGAGGAGCTGTGCTTCTGGGGCGAAGTGGCCGACGGCAGCAGCGCCGGCATCGAATCGGGCATCGAGATCGAAACGCTGGTGCGCCGCATCGACGGCACGACGGTGCCGGTGACGCGCCGCGTCAGCCGCGTCGAGCCCGCTGCGGGCGTCACGCTGTACGCGGTGGCCCTGCACGACCGCAGCGAGCAGGTGAACGCGCAGCGTGAGCTCGAGGTGGCCGCGGCGCAGCTCGCCGCCACGCTCGAATCGACCGCCGACGGCATTCTGGTGACCGACCTGTCGGGCCGCATCCGCAACTGCAACCAGCGTTTTGCGCAGATGTGGGACATGCCGCCCGAGATGCTGCTGCAGCGCGCCGACGACGCGCTGCTGGAGTGGATGCGCCGCAGCGTGCTCGACCCGGCCTCCTACATGCGCCGCCTGGCGGTGCTCGATGAAGCCGTGATGCTGCAGTCCAGTGACGTGCTGCAGCTCCATTCGGGCAAGGTGATCGAGCGCGTGAGCCTGCCGCAGTGCAGCCACGGCCAGCCCGTCGGGCGGGTCTGGTCGTACCGCGACATCACCGAAAAGATCGCTGCCGGCGAACGCATCGAGACGCTTTCGACCACCGACGCGCTGACCGGCCTGCCGAACCGGCGCCGCCTGGCCGAACGCATTCATTCGAGCCTGGCCCAGGCCCAAAGAGGGCAGGCGTGTTTTGCGCTGCTGTTCCTGAACCTGGACGGCTTCAAGCACATCAACGACACGCTCGGCCACGCCTTCGGCGACAGCGTGCTGGTCGAAGTGGCCGGCCGCCTGCGCGGCTGCCTGCACCCCGGCGACAGCGTGGCGCGGCTGGGCGGCGACGAATTCGTTCTGCTGATGAACCAGGCTGACGCAGACGCCGCCGAGGCGAGCGCGAGCCGCATGCTGGACGCGCTGCGCCGGCCCTTCCACCAGGCCGGCATCAGCTTCACCGTGACGGCCAGCATCGGCATAACGCTGGTGCCCGGCGACGGCACGACGATGGACGAGCTGATGGGCCATGCCGATGCCGCGATGCACGCAGCCAAGAAGGCAGGCCGGGCGTGCTATCGCTTTCACCGCCCGCAGGCCCGCCCCGTGGCGCTGGTGTCGCGCTCGCGCATGCAGCTCGACCACGCCATGCGGCTGGCGCTGACGCAGAACCGCTTCCGCCTGCACTACCAGGCGCAGATCGACATGGCCAGCGGCCAGGTGGTGGGCGCCGAGGCGTTGATCCGCTGGACCGACCCGGAGCTGGGCGAGGTATCGCCGAGCGAGTTCATTCCGGTGGCCGAGGACAGCGGCTTCATCATTGCCATCGGCGACTGGGTGCTGCACCAGGCGGTGGCGCAGGCGGCCGACTGGCATGCGCGCGGGCTGAACCTGGTGGTGTCGGTGAATGTCTCGACCCTGCAATTCCAGCAGCCGGCTTTCGTCGAAGGCGTTGCCCAGGCGCTGCGCCACGCCCGGCTGCCGCCGGCCAGCCTGGAACTGGAGCTGACCGAATCGATGCTGCTGCACGACGCCGCCGACGCGCTGGCGCGCCTGCAGGCGTTGGCCGAACTGGGCGTGAAACTGGCGATCGACGACTTCGGCACCGGCTATTCGAGCCTGAGCTACCTGAAGCGCCTGCCGGTCAACCGGCTGAAGATCGACCGCAGTTTTGTCGACGGCCTGCCCGACGACGAAAGTGACGTCGGCCTGGTGCACGCCATCATCAACATGGGCCGCGCGCTGCACCTGCAGATCATTGCCGAAGGCGTCGAGACCGAAGCCCAGCGGCGTTTCCTGAAGAAGGCCGGCTGCGACCAGTACCAGGGTTTCCTGTTTGCCAAGGCGCTCGATGCGCGCACCTTCGAGGCGCGCCTGGAAGAGTTGCCGACCGCGCGCAAGCGGCGGCTGCCGGCCGGCACCGACGCCACCCGCCCGGCCACGCCATCCCGGCGCCACTGAGCTGCTGCCCGTCAACGCGCGTCAACGCGCGGCCCTTGCGCTGAGGGCACAATCACGGCTTCCCACCCACGCGGCGGCTCCCCGCCGACACGCCGTGATCTACAAATTCAAGTCCAAGGCCGCTGGCGACGTGATCATGATGGGCCCGAACGGCGACCAGGTGCTGCGCCTGATCGGCAAGGAGCCCGCGCCCAAAGGCATCATCGAACCGGCCGACATGGCGGCGGCCATTGCGGCGATCGAGCAGGCCGTCGCCACGGAAGAAGCTGCCAGGGCCGATGCTGCGAAGGACAAGGACCAGAACAAGGAAGACAGGCCCCACGACCGCGTCAGCCTGCGCCAACGCGCCTGGCCGCTGGTTGAAATGCTGAAGCGCGCACTCGCCGCCCATCAGGAAATCGTCTGGGGGGTTTGACCGGGAAGGGAAGACGGGCATGAAACTGTGGAGTGACAGCTGGATCAACGGCGAGCGCATTCCGGCGCGCTGTGCGGCCGGCAAGGTAGACAGTGCCGGCGTGGGCTTCTCGGACAACCTGAACCCGCACCTGGCCTGGAGCGAGGTGCCGGCGGGCACGCAGTCTTTCGCGCTGATCTGCCACGACTTCGACGTGCCGAGCCGCGCCGACGACGTGAACCAGCCCGACCGAGAAGTGCCGGCTGACCTGCCCCGCGTCGACTTCTTCCACTGGGTGCTGGTGGACCTGCCGGTTGATCTGAACCGCATCGGCGAGGGCGAATGCAGCCGCGGCTTCACGGCCCGCGGCAAGGGCGGCCCGGCCACCTTGCACGGCGCGCGCCACGGCCTGAACGACTACACCGGCTGGTTTGCGGCCAGCGCCGACATGGCAGGCAGCTACTTCGGCTACGACGGCCCGTTCCCGCCCTTCAACGACTCGCTGGTGCACCACTACGTGTTCACCTTGTATGCGCTGGGCGTGGCGCGCGCGCCGGTCGAAGGCCCATTCCCCGGCGCGCAGGTGCGCGAGGCGATCTACCCGCACGTGCTGGCCGAAGCCACGCACTCCGGGACCTATACCCTGAACAAGCGCCTGCTCGGCTGATGGAAGCGCAGCCAACAGTGGCGCAGCAGGCCACCCGCGTGCTGGCCATCCGCCACGGCGAGACGGCGTGGAACGTGGATTCGCGCATCCAGGGCCAGCTCGACATCCCGCTCAATCAAACCGGCCGCTGGCAGGCGCGCCGGCTGGCGCTGGCGCTGGCCGACGAGGCGATCGACGCGGTCTATTCCAGCGACCTGCTGCGCGCGCTGGAAACCGCGCAGGCGGTGTCGGCCGGCAGCGGGCGCGCCATCGTCACCGACACCGGCCTGCGCGAGCGTGGCTTCGGTGAATTCGAAGGCATGACCTTCAAGGAAATCGAACAACGCTGGCCCGAGCAGAGCGAACGCTGGCGCAAGCGCGACCCGGCCTTCGGGCCGGCCGGCGGCGAGATGCTGGCGGACTTCTACGCCCGCAGCGTGGCCACCGTGACGCGCCTGGCCAGCGCGCACCCGGGCCAGACGATCGCCGTGGTCGCCCACGGCGGCGTGCTGGACTGCCTGTACCGCGCGGCCACCCGGCTCGGCCTGCAAGCGCCGCGCTCGTGGCAACTGGGCAATGCCAGCATCAACCGGCTGCTGTACACGCCGCAGGGCTTCACCCTGGTGGGCTGGAGCGACACCTGGCATCTGGAAGATCCGTCGCTGGACGAAGCCAGCGACGGCGAGACCGGGGCCGAACTGGCGGAGCGCGCACCGTGACGAACTCGACTGCGCGCGTGGGTGACCCGGTTGGCAGCATCGACACGCCGGCGCTGGTGATCGACCTGGACGCGATGCAACGCAACCTGGCGCGCATGGCCGAGTTTGCCGCCCGGCACCAGATGCGCCTGCGCCCGCACGCCAAGATGCACAAGAGTGCCGCCATCGCGAAGCTGCAGATGGCGGCCGGCGCAGTCGGCGTGTGCGTGCAGAAGGTCGGCGAGGCCGAGGCGCTGGCCGATGGCGGCGTGAGCGACATCTTCATCAGCAACGAGGTGATTGCCGAGAGCAAGCTGGCGCGCGTGGCCGCGCTGGCGGGCCGCATCAAGCTGGCCATCGCAGTCGACTCACCGCTCGGCGTGGACCGCCTGACGCACGCGCTGAAGGCCGCCGGGACCCTGCTGGACGTGTTCGTCGAGATCGACGTCGGCCACGGCCGCTGCGGCGTGGCGGCGACGGCGGCCGGCGCGCTGGCGCACCAGGTCGTCTCGCACGGCCTGCGCTTTGCCGGGCTGCAGGCCTACCACGGCCGGGCGCAGCATTTGCGCGACCCGGGCGAACGCGAGTCCACCGTGCGGCACGCGGTGAGCCTGGCGCGCGCCGCGCAGGCCAGCATCACCGCCGCCGGCATCCATTGCCCGCTGGTCACCGGCGCGGGCACCGGGACCTTCGTGTTCGAATCCGCCAGCGGCGTGTACGGCGAGTTGCAGGCTGGCAGCTACCTGTTCATGGACCGCGACTACGCCGACAACCAGGCCGCGTCGCACGCGCCGCGCTTCGAACACGCGCTGTTCGTGAAGAGCCAGGTGATGAGCCGCGGCACCTCGCACGCGGTGGTCGATGCCGGCCACAAGTCGCATGCGATCGACTCCGGCCTGCCCACCGTGTGGGGGCGCGACCTGGAATTCAGCAACGGCGGCGACGAACACGGCATCCTGCGCCCGCGCGCTGACAAGCTGCCCGCCCTGGGCGACACCGTGTGGCTGGTGCCCGGCCACTGCGACCCGACCGTGAACCTGCACGACCATTACGTGGTGGTGCGCGGCGGGCTGGAGAACGGCATCATCGAAGCCGTGTGGCCGGTGGACGCGCGCGGCCATCTGACGTGACGACCTGACGACCACCCCGAGGAGACGCTGATGAAGACGATCAAAGGCCCCGCCATCTTCCTGGCCCAGTTCGCGGGTGATGCCGCGCCGTTCAATTCGCTGAGCAACATCGCCAAGTGGGCCGGCGACCTGGGCTACAAGGGCGTGCAGATCCCGAGCTGGGACTCGCGCGTGTTCGACCTGAAGAACGCCGCCACCAGCAAGACCTATTGCGACGAGGTGAAGGGCACGCTGGCACAGCACGGCCTGCAGATCACCGAACTCTCGACCCACCTGCAGGGCCAGCTCGTCGCGGTGCACCCGGCCTACGACGCCGGCTTCGACGGGTTTGCGGCGCCCGAAGTGCGCGGCAATCCGGTGGCGCGCCAGAAGTGGGCCGTCGAGCAGATGATGCTGGCGGCCAAGGCGTCGAGCAACCTCGGGTTGACCGCGCATGCCACCTTCTCGGGCGCGCTGGCCTGGCCGTACCTGTACTCGTGGCCACCGCGGCCGGCTGGGCTGATCGAAACCGCGTTCGACGAACTGGCCAAGCGCTGGCGGCCGATCCTCGATGCGTTCGACAACGAAGGCGTGGACGTCTGCTACGAAATTCACCCCGGCGAAGACCTGCACGACGGCGTGACCTACGAGATGTTTCTGGAGCGCGTGAACGGCCACAAACGCGCCTGCCTGCTGTACGACCCGAGCCACTTCGTGCTGCAGCAGTTGAACTACCTCGACTACTTCGATTACTACCACGACCGCATCAAGATCTTCCACGTGAAGGACGCCGAGTTCAACCCGACCGGCAAACAAGGCGTGTACGGCGGCTTCCAGTCGTGGATCAATCGGGCCGGGCGCTTCCGCTCGCTGGGCGACGGGCAGGTGGACTTCGCCGCGATCTTCTCCAAGATGGCGGCTTACGACTTCCCCGGCTGGGCGGTGCTCGAATGGGAGTGCTGCATCAAGCACCCGGAAGACGGCGCGCGCGAAGGCGCGAAGTTCATCGCCGACCACATCATCCGCGTGGCCGAGCGCGCGTTCGATGACTTTGCCGGTGGGGGCGCCGACCAGGCGGCGAACAAGAAGATGCTTGGCATTGCCTGAGGAGACGGCCATGACGATCGAAGGAAGCAGCAGCAGCGGCGCCGCCCCACGTCGTATCCGCCTGGGCATGGTCGGTGGTGGCCAGGGTGCGTTCATCGGCGGCGTGCACCGCATGGCCGCGCGGCTGGACGACTGTTATGAGCTGGTGGCGGGCGCGCTGTCGTCGCAGCCCGAACGCGCGGCGGCGAGCGCGGCCGAGGTGCACATCGCGCCGGAGCGCGCTTATGCCGACTTCTCGGCGATGGCCAAGGCCGAAGCGGCGCGCCAGGACGGCATCGACGTGGTGGCGATCGTCACGCCGAACCACCTGCACGCGCCGATCGCGCATGCGTTTCTCGACGCCGGCATCGACGTGATCTGCGACAAGCCCGCGACCACCACGCTGGCCGAGGCGCTGACTCTGGTCGAGAAGGTCAAGCGCACGGGCCGGCTGTTCGCGCTGACGCACAACTACAGCGGCTACCCGATGGTGCGCCAGGCGCGCGAGATGGTGGCCGCCGGCGAGCTGGGTGAGATCCGCCTGGTACACGCCGAGTACGTGCAGGACTGGCTGACCACCGACCTGGCCGCCACCGGCCAGAAGCAGGCCGTGTGGCGCAGCGACCCGGCGCAAAGCGGGGCCGGCGGGGCGCTGGGGGACATCGGCACGCATGCCGAACAACTCGGCCGCTTCATCTCGGGGCTGGAGTTGTCAGCGGTGAGCGCCGACATCCAGAGCTTCGTGCCCGGCCGCCAACTCGACGACAACGCCCACGTGATGCTGAGATACACCAACGGCGCACGCGGCCTGCTGTGGGCCAGCCAGGTGGCGCCGGGCAACGAGAACGCGCTGAGCGTGCGCGTGTACGGCGCCAAGGCCGGCCTGCACTTCCGCCAGGAGCAACCGAACCAGCTGTGGTTCACGCCGCTCGGCCAAGCGCCCAAGCTGATCACCCGCGGTGGCAATGGCGCCGGTGGCAGTGCGGCAGCGGGCCACGCCACGCGCATCCCGGCTGGGCATCCAGAAGGTTATCTCGAAGGCTTTGCGCAGCTCTACCGTGATGTGGCCGAGCAGATCCATGCGCGTTGGGAAAAGCGGGCGCCGAATCCGCTGGCGTGCAACGTGCCGACGGTGGTGGATGGGGCGCTGGGGATGAAGTTCATCGAGGCGGTGGTCGAGTCGAGCCGCGGCGATGGGCGGTGGGTCAGCGCGCGCTTGTAGGCGCGCAAGCGACGCGGCCTCAGATTGGCCGACTTCAAAGCCGGTACTGCGCAGGTGGTGCGGGATCAGGCCGGTGGGTCGCGAGGCCACCATGGACTGGAAGCAGTACATCACCACTGATCCGACCATCCTGCACGGCGCAGTGTGCTTCGTGGGTACTCGCATCCCCGTGACGGTCGTGCTGGACAACCTGGCCGACGGCGCAGCGCCCGCAGAGATATTGCACCATTACCCTGGGTTGCGGGCTGAACACATCCCCGCCGCGCTCGGCTACGCGGCAGAGCTGGCGCGCGAGCGCTTTATTCCGATCCCGGCGTGAACGTCCAGTGAAGTTCAAGCTCGACGAGAACCTGCCGGAACTGGTTCGCGTCGCGTTGAACGAACTGGGCCACGATGCCCATACGGTTGCGGACGAACGGCTGTCGGGCGCTCGGGACGAGACGGTGCTTCAGGCCTGTGTTGTCGAAGACAGAAGCCTGATCACGCTCGATCTCGACTTCTCTGACATTCGAGCCTATCCGCCGGGTTCGCATCCAGGTATCTGGGTACTGCAGCCACCGAAGCAGACCTTCGAGGCCATTGAAGCGCTCGTGCGGGCAGGTGTCCGGCTTTCGGCGGTCGAGCGTGGGCGGCCAACTCTGGGTCATCGACGAGAGGCGCGTTCGCATCCGGGACAGCGACGCTTCTTGATTACCTTGAATCCGCCTTCAAGGCTGCATGCAGCACGTCGTCTCCGAGACGGGCGCGGATTGTTTGTGGGACTGCCTCCAGCGGTGGCAAGCCGAGGGCGTCGGGTGACCGGCGGAGTGAAGTAAAGGAGGAGAGTCGGTACTCCGGCTCGGGGGACATGAACGGAGGCGGTTACCCGATGGCCTTGGCCCTCACAACCGCGTAACCGCGTAACCGCGTAACCGCGCAACCGCGCAACCGCGCAACCGCGCAACGCCATGATTTGCTTCACTTTGTCGACGAACGGTTGAGCCGTTGAGCCGTTGCTGCTCGCCCTGCGCAAGCTGGATAAATGGGTGCAAACGGGTCAAAGAATGCGCCAACCTCGCCAATAGCATCCGAATTAATGGGTGTTAATGGGCGTACTATTGGCAACGATGATTCAGTCCAGCGCTGTCCAGATCACCCCGGAGATCCTGAGCCTCATCGCGGGAATCGATGAGTTCAAGGGGGCGTGGCGGGCGCTCGGCACGCTGGCGCCGGATCGGCTTTCGGCATTGCGGCGGGTCGCCACCATCGAGAGCATCGGCTCGTCCACTCGCATCGAGGGCAGCAAGCTGTCGGACCGCGAGGTCGAGCGTTTGCTGTCCAACCTGCAGATCAAGTCGTTCGCGACGCGTGACGAACAAGAGGTGGCAGGCTATGCCGAGGTCATGGAACTGGTGTTTGCGTCGTGGCAAGACATCACCCTGACCGAGAATCACATCAAGCAACTGCACCGCGACCTGCTGACCCACAGCGAGAAAGACGCGTGGCACCGCGGCAACTACAAGACCTCCGCGAACAGCGTGGTCGCATTCGACGAAGGCGGCAAACCACTCGGCGTGGTGTTCGAAACCACCACGCCCTTCGACACGCCGCGCCTGATGGCCGAGTTGGTGACCTGGTTCAACGAAGCGCAAGCGACTTCGGAAGCCGGGACGCGACTGCATCCGCTGCTGCTCATCGGCATCTGGGTCGTGGTCTTCCTGGAAATCCACCCCTTTCAAGACGGCAACGGCCGCCTGAGCCGCGTGCTGACCACGTTGTTGTTGCTGCGAGCCGGCTACGCCTACGTGCCGTACAGCTCGCTCGAAAGCGTGGTCGAGCACAGCAAGGAGGCCTACTACCTGGCGCTGCGGCAGACGCAGGGAACGATCCGCACCGAAGCACCCGATTGGCAACCCTGGATGCTGTTTTTTCTGCGCGCCCTCGCTGTACAGGTGCAGCGTCTCAAGCGCAAGGTCGATCGCGAGAAACTGGTGCTGGCTGCGCTGCCCGAGCTGTCACTGAAGATCGTCGAGTTCGCTCGGGAGCACGGACGAATCACGATGGGGGACGCGATTCGGCTGACTGGAAGCAACCGCAACACGCTCAAGCAGCATTTCCGTGCGCTGGTCGAGCGCGGTCACCTGGGCCAGCACGGCGCCGGCCGGGGTGTCTGGTATGGGCTTGCCTCGCCTTCGAGCGCTGGCAAGGCGTAGCGGCGGCAACTGCGCCGGTGGCGTCACTGCGGCCACCGCAGTAAGATTCCTACTTCCAATTCCTACTCGCGAGGCCACGATGCTCGTCACCGAAAAGGGACAGGTCACCATCCCCAAACATATCCGTGACGCCGCGGGCGTCGCCCCCGGCAGCCAGGTCGCGTTCAGCCTCGAAGGAAGCAGGATCGTCATCACACCCGTGGGTACCAACGTCAAGGAAGACCGCCGCGCAAAACTGCGGGCTGCGGCTGCGCGTGTGCGGGGCAGCTTCAGCGCCGAGTTCAAGCAACTGGGCGCTGACGAGATCATGAGCTTCATCCGGGGCGACGAACCTGCCAAGGGCGCTGCGCGTCGTGGCCGCGGCTAGCCTGGCGAGCTATGACGGTACGGCCGGCACGCTCGTCGACACGAACGTCTGGGTCGATTGCATCGACGATGCCAGCCCCTGGCACGACTGGGCGATGGAGCAGTTGCAGGCTTGCAGCGAGCGGTCTCCGCTGCATGTCAACATCATCATCTACTCCGAACTGCTGATTCCCGGAACCGACGTTCGCGCCCTGGACGCACTGCTCGACGTGTACGAAACACGGCGAACACCGCTGCCATGGGCAAGTGCTTCCCTTGTCGCAGCCGCGTTTTCGCTCTATCGGCGCCGCGGCGGATCGAAGCAGAAGCCACTGCCGGACTTCTTCATCGGCGCGCACGCGGCGGTGTCGAACCTCAGTGTGCTCACCCGAGACCCGAAGCCCTACAAGAGCCACTTCGCGCGGCTCGAGGTGTTTGCACCCTGACTTCGGCCGTCGCCCTGCTCCACAATCGCCGTTCGGGGTCACAGGCGACCCCACCCTTCATCATTCAGGAGTCAGCATGCCCACACGCAAGACCTTCCTAGCCTTCCTGCCGCTCGCTGCGGCACTGCTGCTGCCCGCAGCCGCACACGCCCAGCAGTTCTTCCGCATCGGCACCGGCGGCACGGCCGGCACTTACTACCCGGTCGGCGGCATGATCGCCAACGCGGTGTCGCAGCCGGGCAAGATCGTTGCCACGGCGCAGGCCAGCAACGGCTCGGTGGCCAATGTCAGCGGCATTGCCGGCGGCGCGATGGAGTCGGGCTTCTCGCAGGCCGACGTGGCGACCTGGGCGCAAAAGGGGACGGGCCTGTACGAAGGCAAGCCCAACGTGCCGGGGCTGCGACTGATCGCCAACCTGTACCCCGAGAGCGTGCACGTGGTGGTGCGCAAGGGCTCGGGCATCAAGAGCGTGGCCGACCTGAAGGGCAAGCGCGTGGCGCTGGACGAACCCGGTTCGGGCACGCTCGTGAATGCGCGCGCGATCCTGGCCGCCTATGGCATCAAGGAAGCCGACATCAAGCCCGAGTACATCAAGCCCAACCAGGCCGGCGACAAGATGAAGGACGGCTCGCTCGACGCCTTCTTCTTCACCGGCGGCGCGCCGGCCGGTGCGATTGCCGAACTGGCCTCGGCCGGCTCGGGCATCGACATCCTGCCGCTCGAAGGCAAGGAGGCCGATGCGCTGCGCGCAAGCAGCTCGTTCTTCGCGCCCGACCTGATCGCGGCCGAAACCTACAAGGGTGTCGGCGCGGTGAAGACCTTGGCGGTGGGCGCGCAGTGGGTCACGAGCGACAAGGCCGATGCGGCGACGGTGTACGAAGTGACCAAGGCGCTGTTCTCACCCGCAGCGCAGGCGCAATTGGCCGCGGGCCACGCCAAGGGCAAGTTCATCACCAAAGAGAACGCGGTGCAGGGCGCGGGCATTCCGTTCCACCCGGGTGCGGAGAAGTTCTACAAGGAAGCCGGGCTGCTGAAGTAGCCTCCGGCCTGCGCCGCCGGCCATGACCCCCACCACCACGCTGCCCGACGACAAGACGCTGCTGGAGCTCGAACAGAAGTTCGACCCGGAGATGCGCTTCCGGCCGCTGACGGCCGGCGCGGCGACGGTGGTGGGTGCGCTGCTGATCCTGCTGTCGCTGTTCCACTACTACACGGCCGGCTTCGGGTTGCTGCAGGAGATCACGCACCGCGGCGTGCACCTGGCCTTCGTGCTGGGGCTGATCTTCCTGGTGTTCCCGCACCGCCACGCGCTGCTCGAGAAGTCCGCCGAACACCGCTGGCACGCACCCGGCGGCGTGCCCTGGTTCGACTGGCTGCTGGCGGCGGCGGTGGCCGCGTCGGTGCTCTACATCCCCTACGTCTTCGAGGACCTGACCTTCCGCGTCGGCAACCCGCTGACGATCGACGTGGTGATGGGCACGATCCTGATCGTCGCGCTGCTCGAAGCCACGCGCCGCAGCATGGGCTGGCCGCTGCCGGTGATCGCGCTGATCTTCATGGCCTATGCGCTGGCGGGGCCGATGTTCCCGGGCCTGCTCAAGCACGCGGGCGCAAGCTGGAGCCAGCTCGTCAACCACCAGTACCTCACCAGCCAGGGCATCTACGGCGTGGCGGTGGGCGTGGTCGCGACCTACGTCTTCCACTTCGTGCTGTTCGGCGTGCTGGCCACGCGCAT
>JANOQS010000699.1:0-3465 GCA_031414975.1 Methylibium sp.
GGCGGCCGGCGGGCTGAGGATCGTCGCTAATCAAGTCAGGGCTTGATCAGGCCTTGGCAAAGTAGCGCACGCCCGGCAGGCCGTCGAAGTGCGCGTCCTGCGTCCACAGCTCGGCGCCGTGGGCCAGCGCGGTGGCGTAGATCAGGCTGTCGGCCAGCGGCAACCCGCTGCGCGTGGCGGCCAAGGCCAGGTTCATGTCGACGTCGACGACACGGCCCTGCTGCATCAGCGTCAATGCCAACGCAGCCACCTCGTCGCCCACGTCGCGTGCGAGCTTCTTGACGACCTCATAGACGGTGATCACCGGCACCACCAATCGATCCGTTGCATCGAGCGCGTCTGCGAACAGCGGTGCCCGCTCGCTGCCCGCAAAGTGTTCGAGCCAGCACGACGAGTCGAGCACGATCGCCACCAGCCGCTCGGCCGCCGGTTCGCGAGCCGCCACCGAACGCGGTTTGGCACGTCGGGTGGCCATCAGAAGCGGTCGGGTTCGCTCGGCACCGTGGTGTCCAGGCCCGGCGCGATGCCGCGGTAGGCCGCCGGCGCCCGGACCGGCAACAAGCGGATGACGCCGCCCAGGCTCACGACCATCATCTTTGCCCCCGGCTTGATGCCGGCACTCTCGCGAACCGATTGCGGAATCACGACCTGGTACTTCGGCGAAACGGTCACGACGTTGGATTTCATATCGATCAGTCTACCGTTCAACGATCGGCCTGTCGATCCTGTCTTCCGCCGCTGTCTTCCGCCACCTCAGACATTGGCACGCCCTTTGCGCTGCACAGCCCATGCCCCGCCTGCTGCCAGTCGCTGACCGACCGAACGCCTTTCGGCCCCCCCGGGGCGAGGCGCCGCCCGCCGAACGCGCTCCCGGCTGGAGCCAGCGCCTGCAACTGCTGCTCGAATCGACCGGCGAGGGCATTTTCGGCATCGACCTGACCGGTTGCTGCACCTTCATCAACCGCGCTGGTGCGCAAATGCTGGGCTGGCGCACCGATCAGGTGCTCGGGCGCAACATGCACGCGCTGATCCACCACACCCACGCCGGCGGGCAGCACTACCCGGAGTCGGAGTGCCCGATCTACGCCGCCTTCCGCCAGGGCCTGCCGTGCCGCATCGACAGCGAGGTGCTTTGGCGCGCTGACGGCAGCTGGTTCAGCGCCGAGTACTCGTCGTACCCGATTCTGGACGGCGGCGTGGTGCAGGGTGCGGTGGCAACGTTCGTCGACATCACCGAGCGCAAGCAGGGCGAAGAACTGCTGCGCCAGGCGCGCGACGAGTTAGAGCAACGCGTGCTGGCGCGCACGGCCGAGCTGTCGCAGGCGCTGGAGCAATTGCGTGACCTGTCGGCCTACCTCGAGACGGTGCGCGAAGAAGAGCGCACCCGCATCGCGCGCGACATCCACGACGAGCTGGGCTCGCTGCTGGTGGCGCTGAAGATGGACGTGAACTGGCTCGGCAAGCGCGTCGAAGACCGGCCCGAGCTGCAGCACAAGTGCCAGGGCATGGGCCGCATGATCGACCGCGCGGTGGACAACGTGGGCCGCATCATCACCGACCTTCGCCCCAGCATCCTCGACCACCAGGGCCTGTGGGCCGCGCTCGAATGGCAGGCGCTGGAGTTCATCGACTCGACCGAGCTGCAGCGCGAGCTCACCGTGCACGTCACGCGCGGCGTCGCGCCGCCTGCGGGCGTGGTGGGCGAGCGCTGGGCGATCTGCGTGTTCCGCATCTTCCAGGAGATGCTCAGCAACGTGGCGCGCCATGCGAAAGCGCGCACGGTGCGCATCCGCCTGCTGGTCGATTCGCCGCCCGACCCGGTGCTGCACCTGGAGGTGGAAGACGACGGCATCGGCGCCACGCCCGAACAACTGGCGGCACCGAACCGCTACGGCGTGATGGGCATGCGCGAGCGGGCCGGGCACTTCGGCGGCACGGTCAGCATCCGCAGTGCGCCCAGGCGCGGCACGCGCGTGTTGCTGACGATGCCGCTGCCGGCCCCCGCCGCGACCGACGTGCCGGTCAGGGAGGCCACCTGATGATCAAGGTGCTGGTCTGCGACGACCACCTGATCGTGCGCCAGGGCATCAAGCAGATCCTGGCCGACGCGCCCGACATCGTGCTCGCCGGCGAAGCCGGCAGCGGCCCCGAGGCGGTGCGCCTGGTGCGCGAGGGCAGCATCGACGTGGTGCTGATGGACATCGCGATGCCGCAGCGCGACGGCCTGGACGTGCTGAAGCAACTCAAGAGCGAGTTCCCCAAGCTGCCGGTGCTGATGCTCAGCACCTACCCCGACAAGCAGTACGCCGTGCGCAGCCTGAAGCTGGGGGCCGCCGGCTACCTGAACAAGAGCGCCGACTCCGAGCAGATGACCGGCGCGATCCGCAAGGTGGCCGCCGGCGGGCTGTTCATCACGCCGGCGGTGGCCGAGCAACTCGCCGGTGCGCTGGGGCCCGGTGCAGCGCGCACCGACGAAGCGCCGCTGCACGAGCGGCTGTCGCACCGCGAATACCAGGTGTTCCGCCTGCTCACCGCAGGCCGCAGCGTCGGCGAGATCGCCGAGCAGCTCGTGCTGTCGAGCAACACGGTCAGCACCTACCGCAGCCGGATTCTGGAGAAGACCGGCGCGCGCAACGACGTGGAGCTGGCGCTCTACGCCGTGCAGGCCGACCTGGTGTAGGGCCAGCCCTACACGCGAAAGCCAATCGGCGCGATGGCGCGGACCTTGCTGCTTGCCTACCCTCTGGTTCCAAGGAGAGATTTAATGAGCCGCAACCGCTTCAACCCGTTCGACGCCGATCGCCCGCTGATGATGAAGTGCCGCTGCGGCGGCGACCACGCGCCCGAGCAGCACCCTGAAGAGGCGAGCTACTCGCGCGAGTTCATCGAGGCCACGCTGGTGAAGGCGCTGCTGCCCAGCGAACCACTCCGGCGGCGCTTTCTGCAAGCGGTCGGCGCCAACACCGCGCGCGCCGCGATCGCCTCGCTGCTGCCGATGGGCGCGCTCGAAGCGATGGCCCAGGACAAAGGCCCGCTCGAAAAGAAGGACCTGAAGATCGGCTTCATCGCCATCACCTGCGCCACGCCGCTGATCATGGCCGACCCGCTGGGCTTCTACAAGAAAGAGGGCCTGAACGTCCAGCTCAACAAGACGGCGGGCTGGGCGCTGATCCGCGACAAGATGCTGAACAAGGAGCACGACGCATCGCACTTCCTGTCGCCGATGCCGTTGGCGATCTCGATGGGCCTGGGCTCGGTGGCCCAGCCGATGCGCGTGGCCACGGTGCAGAACATCAACGGCCAGGCCATCACCCTGGCACTGAAGCACAAGGACAACCGCGACCCGAAGAACTGGAAGGGCTTCAAGTTCGCGATTCCCTTCGAGTACTCGATGCACAACTTCCTGTTGCGCTACTACCTGGCCGAAGCCGGGCTGAACCCCGACACCGACGTGCAACTGCGCGT
>JANOQS010000700.1:0-2150 GCA_031414975.1 Methylibium sp.
GAACCGACCCGCAGGCTGACCAGGCTTTCGGCTTTCAGCGGCGCGTCCTTGCCGTCCACCGCGGTGCAATCGGCGCCCACCAGTTCGACGTACTCCGGGTGCTCCGAGAACACCGGCCCGCCGACCATGATGCCGACGTTCTTGTTGCGCGACACCTGCCGCACCACGCGGATGCAGTCCTTCAGCCAATCGAGCCGGGTTTCGCTGCCGACCGAAAAACCGATCACGTCGAACCACTCACGGCGCGCCATGTCGACCGCGTTGGTGGGCGAGTGGATGTCGCCGCTGGCCACTTCCCAGCCCGAACGGTTGAAGAATTCGGCCACCATCGCCAGCCCGAAAGTGTGCTGGTCGCCCGGCGCCGGCATCAGCAGCGCACGGCGCGCGTTGGGCGGGAACTGCACTTCGGCGCCAAAGGCCGGGCTCAGCTCCTGCAACAGGTGCTGCAGCCGGCCCAGGCCGACGGTCACCTCGGTGAAGTCGCAAAGGTCGTCGAGCCACAGAAAGCCCAGGTGCTTGGCGGCGGGCGCCAACAGGTCGAGGTAGACCATCTCGACCGACATGCCCCGGCGCCGAATGTCGGCAATGCATTCGGCGATCGGAACGTCTTCAGGCGCGAGCACCAGCCGGACGAAGTCCTGCACTTCTTTTTCGGTCGGCGGCGGGCACTGGCTGACCAGCGGCAGCAGCCCGTGCGGCACCACGCGGTGCGCCTGGAGCAGGCGCGGAATGACTTCGGACTCGAGCGCCCTGACCAGGTGGGTCATGCGGGCCTGGACGGCCTCACGGGCGTGGCCGATGTGGGTCCAGGCGGGCGAGTCACTGTTGAACGGAAGCCGCTGCGCTTCCTGCCATTCGTCGGTCGCTGCGGAGTCCTGCGACAGGCAGTCTTGCGCGAGCGCCCCAGAGGTCAAACGATTCATCGGTCGTCTCCTCGCTTGACGAGAGGACCGAACGGCCAACGCAGCCGTGGGTGTGACCCCGGAGCTGCTTGTCCATCCCGACGACTCGATGCGATTTTTAGCGGAATGAACCCGGAAGAATGCCGGGGTCTTGCAGCCGACGGTGCCGACTGCAAAATTAGCGTAACCCATGGCAAAGCGGCTGTCGATAGCGGGTTTCCACGCCGTTGTGAGCGCGCCGAACAAGGCCCACGGGGCCACGCGCGCGCCGATGGCGCCCATGGCCACTGCCGGGGCAGCGGGCTCCAGGCGGATCGATGGTTTGGTGTGTGGCTTCACGACAGACCCTTCGGCGAAGAACGGGCTTCGCTTGGCAAATCATCAGTGCCAGGGTAAATACTGTCAAGTTTAATTTACGTCAGGTTTGGTTGACAGATCAAACCGACCCCTCTAAATTCGGCCCCATGGGCAGTATTTCAGGGTCATCGATCGAGCAGCGCGGGGACTCCCGGGCGGGCGCTCGCCCGTCGGCTCGCCCGCCAGGTCGTCCGCCCGCCCGTCCTCTTTACACGCCGCAAGAGCGCGTCCGCCGCGATGCCTCGGCCTGGACCTTGGTTCAAGGCGTGCTGGCGCCGGTGCAGTTCGTGGTGTTCCTCGTCAGCCTGGGGCTGGTGCTGCGCTACCTGGCCAGCGGCGACGGGCTGGCCGCGGCCACGCTGTCGGTGGTCGTCAAGACTCTGGTGCTCTACCTGATCATGGTCACCGGCTGCATCTGGGAGAAGGTGGTGTTCGGCCGCTACCTGTTCGCGCCGGCCTTCTATTGGGAGGACGTGTTCAGCATGCTGGTGCTGGCGCTGCACACCGCTTACCTCATGGCGCTGTTCGGCGGCTGGCTGTCGCCGCGCGCGCTGATGCTGCTGGCGTTGGCGGCCTACGCGGCTTACCTGATCAATGCCACGCAGTTCATCCTGAAGTTGCGCGCGGCGCGGCTCGGGCAGGCGCAGGCCGAACGCGACGTTGCGGCGGGGTTGGTTGCATGAGCGCCGTCATCGCCATCCGCCCGGAATCGAAAGGCTGCGCCGACGCGCCCGTGATGCGCGAGCGTGGCCAGCGCGAAGTCTTCTGCGGCCTGACCGGCATCATCTGGCTGCACCGCAAGATCCAGGACGCGTTCTTCCTCGTCGTCGGCTCGCGCACCTGCGCGCACCTCATTCAGTCGGCCGCCGGCGTGATGATCTTTGCCGAGCC
>JANOQS010000701.1:0-3480 GCA_031414975.1 Methylibium sp.
GTGACCAGCGCCTGGTGCGGAATGACCTTGTCGTACACCACCGACATGACCAGCCCGCTCACCAGCATCAGCACGTTGCTCATCAGCGCGGCGAGCAGTGCGGAGCGGTAGTAGGGCATGAAGCGCCGCAGGGTGCCCCACAGCCAGTGGCTGCCGGGGTCACGCAGCAGGCCGTCGTCGTGCGCGCTCACGGGGGCCTGCACAACCGGCGTGGCGACGAAGGCAAAGCCGGTGTATTCGGCCGAGAGCTCGGTTTCGTTCGCTTCGCAGTGGATGTAGTCGGCGCCCGGCATCACCACCTCAAAGCGGTCGGCCTGTGCTTCGAGCCGGCGCACCACGATGCAGGCGTCGCCGTTCTTCAGCAGCAGCACCGCGGGCAGCAGCAGCGAGTGGATCTCGCCGATGCGGCGCTGGATCAGCCCGGCGTTGAAGCCGGCCTCGCGCATCACGCGGATCGCCTGATCGGGGCCCATCGGGCCGGTCAGCGGCAGGTCGGCCAGCAGCGATTCGGCCGAGCGCTCGCGGCCGTGGTGGCGCGTGAGCCAGACGACCGAGTGCAGCAGCGCATCGTCGATAGCGCTGTGGGGCGGCGTGTTGGGGGTGGCGCCCGGTTCCTGCGGCATCGCCGGCTCGTCGCTTTCGGGCGCAGCCGCGCCGCGCGCCGCGAACGGTGTCGCGGCGGCGTCGAAGCGGGGCTCGAGGCGTGCTTGCACTCAGGTCCTTGCGGCGAGGGCCAGCCGCTCGAACTCGGTATCGAGGCCGCGCACGAAGCTTGGAATGTCGAACAGCGTGGACTGCCTGCCATGCTCGGCCAGGTAGCGCTTGTACGACGCGATGCGCAGCGGGTTGCGGCCGAGTTGCACCGCAAGCTGTTCGTAGTCGTCCAGCGTGTCGGTCACCAGGTCGGGCAGGCCGACGTTCGTCAGCAGGCTGCCAGCCATGCGCGAGATGTAGCTGCGGCCCGAGCAGGTGAGGATGGGCGTGCCCATCCACAACGCGTCGCTCGCGGTCGTGCCGGCGTTGTACGGGAAGGTGTCGAGCACCAGATCGGCCAGCCGAAAGCGCGCCAGGTATTCGGCCGGGCTCACGCGCGGCGCGAAGATCAGGCGCTCGCGCGCCACACCTTGCGCATCGGCGGCGCGCAGCATGTTTTCACGCGCCCACTCGTTGTCGGCCAGCAGCCACAGCACGCTGTCCGGCACCTGGTGCAGGATGCGCATCCAGCGCTTGAACACGCCTTCGGTGAACTTGAAGTTGTTGTTGAACGAGCAGAACACGAAGGCGTCGTCGGGCAGGCCGTAGGTCGAGCGCTGCGGCGTCGGTGCTTCTTCGCGCTGGCGGTCGCTGACCTGGAAACAGCCGGGCAGGTAGAGCGGCTTCTCGGTGCAGTAGGGCAGCAGCTCGGGCGGCATCACGAAGCGGTCGGCAATGATCCAGTCCACCCCCGGCAGCGCCGAGGTGCCGGGGAAACCGAGGTAACTCACCTGCACCGGAGCGGCGCGAAAACCGAGGATGGCAGGGCGCGCGCCGCTGGTCAGGCCCTGCAGGTCCACCAGCACGTCGATGCCCAGGTTGGCGATGAGCAACGCCGTGTCGGCGTCCGACAGGTGGCCGATGGGGATGTGGCGGTCGAGCGCATTCACCAGCCGTTTGCGCTGCGGCGTGCCGTCTTCGCGGCTCCAGCAAAAGCCGTAGACCTCGATGCGGCTGCGGTCGTGCAGCTCGAACAGCTCGGGCGTGAGCAGGCCCACCGCGTGCAGGCACAGGTCGCCCGACAGGTAACCGACCTTGATGCGGCCCTGGCGCGCGGGTTGCGCGGCGAACAGTGGCTGCGCCGGTGGCTTGGGCACGCGCTCGTGCACGAAGCGTTGCGCCGCCATCAGTTGCAGGGCCGGGTCGTCGCTGGCGCTCAGCATGGCCAGCGGCGAGGTGCCGACCAGCAACTGGTTGTGGGTGACCGCGGCCACCTCGGCCATGTCCGGATAGAGCGGCCACTCGCACTGCTTCTGGCGGATGTGCACGTAGTGCTGCACCACGTCGGGCTGGGCCGGCTTGTGGCCCAGGCTCTGCAGCATGTAGCCCTCGGCTTCATCGAAACGGCGCAGCTGCTCGCACAGCCGCGCCAGGTTGTTCAGCGCGTGCAGGCGCAACGGCAGGGTCTCGGGGGTCGGCGCGGCGGTCTGCTCGACCACGAGCCGCCATTCGGTCAACGCGTCGGCAGGGCGGCCCTGCTGCTCGAGCTGGTGGCCCAGGTTCAGGAGGGCCTGCACAAAGCCGGGCTCGTAGCCCAGCGCCTGGCGGTAGGCGGCCTCGGCGTCGGCATGGCGCCGCAGTACGCCCAGCACCGTGCCCCAGTTGAAGCAGGCCACGTGGCGCAGCGGCGACTCGGTGTGCGCGATCCACTTCTCGTACAGACGCGCCGAAGCTTCGGCCAGGCCGCTCTGGTGCAGCCGCTGGGCACGCTCCATCAGTTCGGTCAGCTGCATCGCGCCGGAACAGGCGAGCGCCATTTCGCGCTCCAGCTCGGCGGCGGGGCTCTCCGGTGCGGTCTGGGTTTGCAGGGATGAAGTCACGAATGCGCCATTCGAAGGGTCGATCCGGCACATTCTGGGCGGCCGCTGCGCCCGGTGAAGCGTGCATGAACGGGGCCTTTGCTGGGCTTTTCCCACCCGGGCGCTGCAGCGCCCGCGGCCCCGCAGGAGGCCTGTACCGGGCTGTCAGCGTGTAGGAAGTTGCCTGACACAGGTCGCAGAAGAATCTGGACTCAAGCGACAGAACTGGCCTGATGTTCGGCCCCATCTTCGGTCTTCACAATCCGCTTCACGTTGAGACACAAGCCAACGCCCAGACAGAGACCGCAGACATCGACCGCCGACTCACCAACAACGCTCAAGGGAACACAACATGAACGCCGACCAGACCCTCGCCGACATCCGCGAAGCCAACCTCTCGTACCTGATGCTGGCCCAGACCCTGATTCGCAGCGACCGCGAACAGGCGCTGTACCGCCTGGGCATCTCGGAAGAAAGCGCCCAGATGATCGGCCTGCTGTCGCCCTCGCAGATGATGAAGGTCGCCTCCGGCAACACGCTGCTGTGCCGCTTCCGCATGGACGACGACGTGGTGTGGGGCCTGCTGACCAACCACGGCAAGAGCGCCGCGAACGAGACCACGAGCCGGCTGCACGCCAGCATCCTGATGGCCGGCCGCCATCAAGAAGCCGCCTGATCGAACCAGCACCTCTCCAACACGACTCCAGGGAACCCCACCATGCGCACCAAGAGCATCCTGACCGAAGCCAGCCAGATCCAGCGCGCCGTGACGCTCATCAACCTGGGCGCCCGCCTGCAGGTGCTGGAGTCGGAGACCGATCTGTCCTACGAGCGCCTGCTGCGCCTGTACAAGGAAGTGGCCGGCAAGTCGCCCAGCAAGGGCCAGCTGCCGTTCTCGACCGACTGGTTCATGACCTGGCAGCCCAAC
>JANOQS010000702.1:0-1904 GCA_031414975.1 Methylibium sp.
GCTTCTACCTCGACCAGCGCGACAGCCGCAAACTGTTTGCCGACACGGTGCGCCACTTCGGCTGCCGCAAGGTGCTCAACTGCTACAGCTACACCGGCGGCTTCAGCGTGGCCGCGCTGCACGGCGGCGCAGCGCACGTGATCAGCGTCGATTCGTCAGCCCCCGCGCTGGCGCGTGCCGAGGCGAACGTGGCGCTCAACGGCTTCGACGCAGCACGCTACAGCACGCTCGACGCCGACGTGAACCAGACCTTGCGCGACGCCATCCAGCGCGGCGAGCGCTTCGACGCGATCGTGCTCGACCCACCCAAGTTCGCGCCCACCGTGGCGCACGCCGAACGCGCCGCACGCGCGTACAAGGACATCAACCGCCTGGCCCTCCAGCTGCTGGCGCCGGGCGGGCTGCTGTTCACGTTCTCGTGTTCGGGCGGCATCAGCGCCGATCTGTTCCACAAGATCGTCGCAGGTGCCGGGCTCGACGCGGGTGTGGACGGCCTGTTCTACGCCCGCACCGGCGCCGCGCCCGACCACCCGATGACGGTGACCTTTCCCGAAGGTGAGTACCTCAAGGGGCTGGTGATCATTCGCCAGCCCTGAGCCCCTCGCTCAGTCGTCGTGGCCGTGGCCAGGCCGTGCCCGCGGTAGCCCGATCACCGTGCCCTCACGCCGCAAGTCGGCCCCGCCGTATTGTTTGCCGCTGCGGTCGATCACGATCATCTGCACGGAGCCGATGTCGGCCGGCGCATTCACGGTGTGCCCCAGCAGGCGCAGCGCGTCGAGCGATGCGGGCGGGAACGGCGTGGGGGCGAGCGGGTTGCCGTTGTCGATGGACACAGCCCCGCCAGCCGCAGTGACCGACAGCCGCGGTGCGTCGATCGCCTGCTGGATCGTCATGCCGTGGTCGAGCAAGTTCAGCGTCACGTTGAAGACCGAGTTGATGATCGTCGAGCCGCCCGGCGAACCGTAGGCGACGACCGGCCGGCCCTTGGTGTCGAAGATCATCGTCGGCACCATGCTGCTGCGCGGCCGCTTGCCCGGCGCCACGTCGTTGGTCGCCGGCTCGCCGGTGAAGGCGTTGACCGACGGCACGAAGTTGAAGTCCGTCAACTCGTTGTTGAGCAGGAAGCCGAAGCTCTTGAAGCAGCTGGTCTGCGTGCAGCCGGCCGGGTAATAGCCGGCGAACATGCCGGCGCCGTAACCCGACTCGATGGTGTTGGTGTAGGACACCAGATTGCCCCATTCGTCGGCCACGACGAAGTGTGTGGTCGAGCCGCCCGGCCCGGCAAACGACGCTGCGCTGGCGACGTTCTGCGAGGTGTTCCACGCACCGACGTCGTAGGGCCGCGGGTCGCCCGCGACCGGGTTGACCGCCAGGCGCGCGGTCGGCGCGATCGGCCCGCTGCGCAGTTGGGTGTAGGTGCTGGCCAGCAGGCCCTTGGCCGGCACGTAGGAAAAGTCGGCGTCGCCCATCCACACGGCGCGGTCGGCGAACGCGGTGCGCATCGCTTCGGCCATCACGTTCAGGGTTCCGGTGCTGCCGAAGCCGAAGCCGGCCGAGGCGTCGCCGATCGGAAAGCGCTCCACCATCTTGAGCATCTGCAGCAAGGTCAGCCCGCCGGAGGACGGCGAGTTCATCGCCTTGATCGTGTAGCCGCGGTAGGTGCCACTCACCGGTTGACGGATCGAGGCTTCGTACGCCTGCAGGTCGGCCAGGGTCATCGTGCCCGGCGCGCCGCCGGTGGAGGCGCGCTTCTGCCCTTCGACGATGGCATGCGCGATCTCGCCGCTGTAGAACGCCTCGGGGCCGTGCCGGGCGATGCGGCGCAGCGTTTCTGCCAGCGGCTTGTTGGTGACCAGCGTGCCGGCGGTGATCGGGTTGCCGCCGGGGCAGAAGTACTCGGCCGT
>JANOQS010000703.1:0-1550 GCA_031414975.1 Methylibium sp.
TTCGGGCAGGTCGGAGCCCGCCTAGGCGGCGGCGAGGAGCGGAGTGTCGGGGTCGGCGCGCGCAGCGCGCTTCAACATCTGACTCGCCGCGGTTGTTTGAACGAAATGAGCGTAGCGAATGGAGTGAGTTCTGCGGCGCGACCCCGGCGCGAGCACCGCAGCGAAGTCGGCGGTACCCCGCCGGCCGCCGCCGTGAAGGGTTCCGGCCTGCCCGAACGCGCCTTTGCTCGCTCAACCTTCGCAAAGGCAAACGGAATCGACCTAAATCTTCCCGCTCTGCTTCAGCCGGCTCAGGGTCTCGGCCGACAGGTTGAGGTAGGTCGCCAGCTCCTTCTTGGGCAGCCGCTCGAACAGG
This sequence comes from Methylibium sp., assembly GCA_031414975.1. Taxonomy (GTDB): domain Bacteria; phylum Pseudomonadota; class Gammaproteobacteria; order Burkholderiales; family Burkholderiaceae_C; genus LGRD01. Next base: position 356 of record JANOQS010000703.1, read on the forward strand.
TCGGGGTGCTTGCGCAGAAAGCGGTGCACGCGCCCCGGCGCATCCAGCATGTGCAAGGTGATCGTGTGCGCCATGATCTCGGCCATCAGCCGCATCACCGCGTACTCGAAGGTCTGCTTCAACGCCGGGTAGCGCTCCAGAAATGCAATCCACTCCGGCATCGGCAAGCGGGCCACGCGTGCCTTCGTGACGCAGACGATGCTGTAGGGCGTGGGCGTGTTCAGGATCTTCGCGGCGTAGCTCGTCTCGATGTCGCGTTCGCCGGCAAACCGAAGAATCATCTCCTTGCCGGCCGGGTTGGTGACCACGCGCTTGAGCACGCCTTCGAGGATGAAGTACTGCTGCATCTCGTGCACGCCTTGCGCGAGCAGCGCATCCCCCTTGTGGCCATCGAGCACGTCGAGGCGCGACTCGAGGTCGGTCCGCACCTCGTCGTTCAACTCCTTCAGCACCAGGTTCTGTCGCAGCTGAACGCGAATGACATTGCGCTCGGGATGTTCGCTCAGTGTGTTCATGTCGCTTCTCGATTCCCTTGCATGCGCTCGCGCTCACCGAATTGTTTTGCGATTCTTGACCGCGGTCAACGAAGGAAATTGGAGCAGCAATTCATAGTCCTGTCACCACGAAATGTTCAAGAAAAACGTAAAGCAATCTCGATTGCGATGCGGTGGGCGCCGCGTTGCCGACGCCTTCATCAGAACCTCTTCAGACACGCCCAAGGAGACCCATGTCCACAGTCACTGAACGTCCACTCGCCAAGACCAGCGCAGAGTTTGCGCCGGCGCGAGAACTGACCGACGGATTTCACCTGGTCATCGACGCGCTGAAGCTCAACGGCATCGACACCATCTTCGGCCTGCCGGGCATTCCGATCACCGACCTCACGCGCAAGGCGCAGGCCGAAGGCATGCGCGTGATCTCGTTCCGCCACGAGCAGCACGCCGGCAATGCCGCGGCCGCGGCCGGCTACCTGACCGGCAAGCCCGGCATCTGCCTCACCGTGTCGGCACCCGGCTTCCTGAACGGCCTGACGGCGCTGGCCAACGCCACCGTGAACTGCTTCCCGATGATCCTGATCAGCGGCTCGAGCGAGCGCGAGATCGTCGACCTGGCGCAAGGCGACTACGAAGAGATGGACCAGCTCAACGCCGCCAAGCCGTTCTGCAAGGCCGCCTTCCGCGTGCTGCACGCGCAA
>JANOQS010000704.1:0-9141 GCA_031414975.1 Methylibium sp.
GAGCCCTGAACTCACATGCCATAATCCGCGCTCTTCGCAGCCCACGCAGCGAGCCCTCTTGCCGGAGTGGCGAAATTGGTAGACGCAGGGGACTCAAAATCCCCCGGGTAAAACCGTCCCGGTTCGAGTCCGGGCTTCGGCACCATCAGGCAGTTCCTGCCGCCCGCCGACTGCGGCCTGCCGCGTCCTTTGGAACCCGCGCATGCCAGCGATGCCTCCCATCACCCAAGCCCTGCTGCTGATCAACGTGGCGGCGTTCTGCATCGACTATTTTCTCGGCGCCTGGTTTACCCAGGCGTTTGCACTTTGGCCGCTCGGCCACGGCTTTCTGCCCTGGCAGGTGCTGACCTATGCGTTCCTGCATGGCAGCGTCGGGCACCTGTTCTTCAACATGCTGGGCTTGTGGATGTTCGGCTCGGAACTGGAGCGGGTGTGGGGCCAGAAGCGCTACCTCCAGTTCTACTTTGCGAGCGTGCTGGTGGCAGCCGCCACGCAACTCCTGGTGACCTGGCTGCTCGGCTCGGGCAACCCCACGGTGGGCGCGTCGGGCGGCCTGTTCGGGCTGCTGCTGGCCTTCGGCATGACGTTCCCGAACCGCATCATCATGCCGCTGTTCCCGCCGATCCCGATGAAGGCCAAGATCTTCGTCGCGGTGTTCGGCGCGCTGGAGCTGGCGATGGGCTTCTACAGCCCGACCGGCGGCGTGGCGCACTTTGCCCACCTGGGCGGCATGCTGGGCGGGTTTCTGACGATCCGCTACTGGCGCGGGCAGTCGCCGTTCGGAAAGCGCTGAGCGACTACGGCAACATTCCCCATCTGCCGCATAACCCTGAGCTTCACGCGGGGGCTGCAAAGGTCCATGCTTTGGCCTTGCGCAAGCGATGCGGAGGCGGCCATGGGTCAGTTGTCTTTGGGTTCCCGGAGTTTGCATTTGTGGGGCCGTCTGGCAGGTGCGTTTTGCGCCGGTCTGCTCTGCGCATCGGCCGGCCTGGCCGCCACCCCGACGCCTGAGACGCTGCAGATTGCCGACATCGAGGCCAAGACGCAGGCTCTGGCGCGCGCCCATGCCGCGGTGGTGGGCATTCAGGCGACCGCAGTGGACGACGCGCGGTCGGCCGAAACGCTCGGCCTGCAGCGCCGCGGCACCGGGGTGGTGATCGACGCCGACGGCCTGGTGCTGACGATCGGCTACCTGATCCTCGAAGCCGACCACGTCGACCTGGTGTTCGAGGGCGGCCGCAAGCTGCCGGCGCGCGTGGTCGCCTACGACCTGGCCTCCGGCTTCGGGCTGCTGCAGCCGCTGACGCCGGTGAAGGTGAGTCCGGCGCTGCTGGGCAGTTCGTCCAAGGTCACGGATGAAGAGGCGCTGATGATCGCCAGCGGTGGCCAGGGCGGCGGGCTGAGCCTGGCGCGCATGGTGTCGCGGCGCGCCTTCTCGGGCTACTGGGAGTACCACATCGAAGGGGCGCTGTTCACGTCGCCGCCGCGCACCGACCACAGCGGCGCCGGGCTGTTCAACTCCGAAGGCGAACTGATGGGCATCGGCTCGCTGGTCGTCACCGACGCGCTGGGGCCTGGCAAACCACGCCTGCCGGGCAACATGTTCGTGCCAGTCGATCTGCTCAAGCCGATCCTGAGCGAACTGCGCGAGCGCGGCGCCTCGCGCCAGAGCACGCGTGCCTGGCTGGGCCTGACCAGCGTGGAGCAGGAGGGCAGCGTGCGGGTGGTGCGCACCAGCCGCGACAGCCCGGCCGAGCAGGCTGGGCTGCAGCCCGGCGACCGTATCGTCAGCATCGACGGCACGCCGGTGAACGGGCTGGAGGCGCTGTACAAGACGCTGTGGGGCAAGGACGGCCCGCAGCGCGAGATCGTGCTGCAGATTCAGCGCGACGGCGCAGCGCAGACCTTGCGGCTCACGAGCGAAGACCGGATGAAAACGCTGAGCCGGCCGAAGGGCATCTGACGGTCAAACCGACAGCAGGCCCTCGGCGACGGTCGGGTAGCGCAAGCGAAGGCGCAACTCGACCTTGAGACGCCGGTTGTCGAGCCGGCGCGATTCGCTCATGAAGCTCAACTGGGTCGCCGGCAAGGTCGCCGCAGCTTCGGTACGCGAGATGCGCGGCGGGCGCGCCAGGCCGCACAGATCGGCCGCCAGGTCAAAGTAGTCGCCCATCTTCAGCTCGGTGTCGTCGCTGGCATGCACCACGCGCTGCGGCATGCCGCGGTACAGCGCAGCCACGCAGGCGCGCGCCAGGTCGTCGGCGTGGATGTGGTTGGTGAAGACGTCGTCGGCTTCGGCCAGCACCGCCGTGCCGCGGGCCAGGCGCTCGCGCGGGTGGCCGCCGGGGCGGTCGCCGGCATAGATGCCGGGAATACGCAGCAGGCTCACGCGCGCACCGAACGCGCGCCCGTACCAGCGCAGGCGGGCTTCGGCATCGACGCGGCGGCGGGCCCGCTCGGTGGCGGGCTGCACCGTGCGCGTTTCGTCGAAGCGCGCGCCGCCGCAATCGCCATACACGCCGCTCGTGCTGGCGTAGACGATGCGCTGCACGCGGCCCTTGCGCGCCAGGGCCTGCAGCAGCCGGGCGGTGCGCAAGTCCTGCTGCCCCTGCAGGGCCGGCGGGGCCAGGTGCAGCACCGCATCGCTCAGGCCGGCCAGGCGCGCCAGGGTGGCGGCGTCGTCCAGGTTGCCCACCAGGGGCGTGGCGCCGGCCGCACGCAAGGCGTCTGCACGGCCAGGGCTGGAGGTCAGCGCGAGCACGCGCCAGCGCGCATGAAGCAACCTCAGCACCCGCAGGCCCACGTCGCCGCAGCCGACGATCAGCAGGCTCGGGCGCCGCAGGCGCGATGGGATGGGCAGGCCAGGACTCACAAGCGGGGGGTCATCGATGTACGGGCAGAATCGCCGCTCAGTCTAAGACCTCATCCCAAGAGCCCGCCCGTAGCATGACCTTCACCGCCACCGTGCAGCCCGCCGGCCGCAGCTTCACCGTCGAGACCGACGAACCCGTTCTGCAGGCCGCCATCCGCCAGGGCGTGGGCCTTCCCTATGGCTGCAAGGACGGCGCTTGCGGCTCGTGCAAGAGCCGCCTGCTCGAAGGCCGCGTGGTCCACGGCACGCACCAGGCCAAGGCCCTGAGCGCCGATGAAGAGGCCGCCGGGCTGATGCTGACCTGCTGTGCCGTGCCGCAGACCGACGTGGTCATCGAAGCGCGCAGCGTACCCGGTGCCGGCCAGTTTGCAGTGCGCAAGATGCCCAGCCGCGTGCTCAGCATCACCCGGCCCGCACCCGACGTGGCGGTGTTGATGATGCAGCTGCCTGCCAACGACCCGCTGCGCTACCACGCCGGCCAGTACATCGAATTCCTGTTGCGCGACGGCGCTCGGCGCAGCTACTCGATGGCCAACGCACCGCACACGCAGACCGACAAGCCAGTCATCGAACTGCACCTGCGCCACATGCCCGGCGGCCAGTTCACCGACCACGTGTTCGGCGCGCTGAAGGAAAAGGACATCCTGCGCATCGAAGGCCCGTTCGGCAGCTTCTTCCTGCGCGAAGACTCCACCAAGCCGATCGTGCTGCTCGCCTCGGGCACCGGCTTCGCACCGATCAAGGCGATCATCGAACACCTGCAGTTCAAGGCCTCGGAGCGACCCACCGTGCTGTACTGGGGTTGCCGCAGCCAGGCCGACCTGTACCTGCACGACTGGGCCCTGGCGGCAGCGCAGAACATGCCGAATCTGCGCTACGTGCCGGTGCTGTCGGAGCCGCGCGCCGAAGGCACTTGGACCGGCCGCACCGGGCTGGTCCACCGCGCCGTGATGGCCGACTGGCCCGACCTGTCGGGCCACCAGGTGTATGCCTGCGGCGCGCCGATCATGGTCGAAGCGGCCCAGCGTGATCTGGTGGCCGAATGCGGCCTGCCCGCCGACGAGTTCTACGCCGACTCGTTCACCTCCGAAGCCGACAAACACTGAAAGACCATGCAACGTCGCCCTGTTCTCGCTGCTCTGACTACGCTCGCCGCGCTGGCCGCGGGCCCCGGCTTCGCGCAGTCGAAGCCGATCCGGCTGATCGTGCCCTACCCGCCCGGCGGCCCGCTCGACATCCTTGCCCGCGCGCTGGCCGACAAGGTACGCGACAGCCTGGGCACGGTAATCGTCGACAACAGAGCCGGCGCCGGCGGCAACCTTGGCGCCGACGCTGCCGCCAAGGCCGCGCCCGACGGCACGACGATCGTGATGGGCGCGGTGGCCACGCACGCCATCAACCCGTGGCTGTACGCCAAGATCCCGTACGACCCGATCCGCGACTTCACGCCGATCACCGGCGTGGCGCAGGTGCCCAACGTGCTGGTGATGAACCCGGACACCGCAACCCGCCTGGGCATCCAGCGTGTTTCCGACCTGATCGCCTACGCGAAGCAGAACCCCGGCAAGCTCAATTACGGCTCGGGCGGCAACGGCAGTGCGGGCCACCTGGCCGGCGAGATGTTCAAGGCCCAGGCCGGCGTGTTCATGGTCCACATTCCGTACGCGGGCGGCAACCCGGCGCAACTGGCGCTGCTGTCGGGTCAGGTCGACCTGAACTTCGACAACCTCGCCGCGGCGTCGGCCAACATCAAGGCCGGCAAGCTGCGTGCGCTGGCGGTCACGACGGCGCGGCGCTCCAGCGTGGTGGCCGACGTGCCGACGATCGCCGAAAGCAGCGCCGCGCTGGCCGGCTTCGACGTCAACACCTGGTTCGGCCTGTTCGGCCCGGCCGGGCTGGCACCCGACGTGACGCAGCGCCTGAACACCGCCTTCGTCGATGCGCTCGCTTCACCCGAACTGAAAGCGCGCCTGGCCAGCCTGATGGCCGAGCCGCTGGGCGGCACGCCACAGCAGTTCGGAGAGTTCGTGAAGGCCGAGCTGGCGAAGTACCAGCGCGTCGTCAAGGCCAGCGGGGCGCGGGTGGAGTGAGCACCGCCGCGCTCGCGGCACAGCAAGGCGCAGCGCAGTGTGGAATCAGAACTTCGGCGCCGGCACGTCGTCCATGGCCGTCGGCGTGCACTTCATGCGCAGCTTGCCGAGCACGTTGCCTTCGATGTTGAGCAACTCGCCTTCGAGCTCGGCCGTCTGGCGGTCGATCGACAGTCGCGTCATCGCCAGCTTCTTCAGGTCGGGGTGCCACACGAACAGCACCCCGCTGAACCAGTTGTAGTAGGCGCCTCGCGTGCCCCACACCGGCGTGCGCAACTGCATCGTGTAGGCCTGCTCGGTGGCGACGTACTTCATGCGCTCGCCGACCGGCAGCACGTCGGAGTTCTGCACCAGCGCGGTCAGGTTGTTGTCGCGCAGCGCCAGGTCGAGCTTGGCCGGCGTGGCCTTGGCGGCCGACGAACTGAGCTTGCCGCTGCACTTGAGGTACAGGTGAAACTCGGCCGCCATGGCCGGCGCTCCAGCCATGGCCAGCACGGCGGCGGCCGTCCTCAGGAAGGTCTTCATGAGGGGCCTACTTCTTCGGGATTTCCTTGGACGCCGGGGTCGAGCCGCCCTGAACCCCGAGCCGCCCACCGGTGCCCAGGCCGCCCTTGACCGTCTGCGCCTTGTAGTTGCGCAGTGCCACGACCATCTTGTTGTACGAGTCGATGAAGGCGGCGGCAATCACCTTGCCTTCCGGCGTGTTGGTGAACGCGCTCGCGCCGCCGCCACCGCCAAAGCCGAAGATGCTGCCGGCCAGCCCGAAGTCGGTGTTCTTGGCATACCCTTCGGCCGCCGAGATCTGCACGCCCGAACGCACGTCCACCAGCAACAGCGAGGTACCGGCTTCGTTGCTGGACATCGAACCCGCCACCGCGCCGATGGCCGCCCCCGCCAACCCCAAGCCGCCCAGGACCCCACGGCCCTGGGTACCGCCCTTGTCGGACATCATGATTTCCGGTGTCATCGTGTAGTCGGCAGCCACCATCTGGCCGCCGCCCATGTTGCTGCCGGCGCGGCCTTCTTCGCCACGCATCAGGTTGCGTTCACCGGCCAGGTTCTGCATCGCCCGCTGGCTGCGCTCGACGACCACGAAACAATTCGACTGCTGCACCATCGTGCGCAGCAGCGGCACCGTGGAGCCGGTGCGGTAGCGGCTGTTGTAGTAGCCGTACCAGCCAGCGTTGGTGTTTTCTTCGATGCGCACGGTGCCCAGCGTTTCAGTGCACTTCTCGAGCGAGGAATTGGCGCCCGCCGTGGTGCCGCCCGCCGCCGCGCCTTGCACAGCCGTGGCGCTGCCGCCGCCGGAACTGGGGGTCGTCGCCAGGCAGCCGCCCAGCAACAGCGCCACCGCGACACTGGCAGCCGTGAGGGCGAAACGAACGCCTGTCACGCCGCTGCCATGGATATTGCTGTGCATCTTCACCCCTTGAAAGTTGATTGATTCGTTGCGCTGAAACGTGCACAAATCACTGTGTACGTCTCGTTTCAGAATCATAAGCGTTCAAGTTGCGCAGGATCAATGCACGCCGGCCCTTGAACAAGGGGAGTCCCCGTTCGGATTGCGGAGGAATTGCGGGTTCGGGCGCTTCTCGTGAAGGCGACGTGAACAAGCTTGGCGCGCAGTTCAGCGGCGCGCCGTGTACTCCGAGAAGATGCCCAGCGCCACGTCGCGCTTCACGTCGCTCAGGCCCACGCCGGCCAGCGTTCGCATCACGGCCTGCGGGGCGGCGCAGGCTTCGATCGTGTCCCAGTAGTAGCGCCACAGCATCGGCGTGCTGGATTCGCGCGCGACCAGGCGCGCCATCAGTGGCACCATGCCGCGCATGTAGGCCTTGAGCAGTTGCGTGGCGAACTTGCCCTCGGGCTTGCTGATCTCGAGCACGAGCAGCTTGCCGCCCGGCTTGAGCACACGATGGAACTCGGCAAAGGCCGCCGCCAGATCGGCAATGTGGCGCAGCGCATAACCCATCACCAGGAAGTCGGCGCTCGTGTCGGGCAGCGGCAGCTTCTCGGCCCAGCCTTCGAGGCAGCGCACGCTGGCCGGCAGGCGCGCCTGCGCCATCATGCCGGGGCTGGGGTCCACGCCCACCAGGTTTTGTGGCTCGCCGGTGATGCGCAAGATTTCGCTGGCCACCAGGCCGGTGCCCATGCCCACGTCGACCACCTGCATGCCGGGTTGAAGCCCGGCGCGCTGCAACGCGCCGCGCCGGTACCACGAGCCGGTGCCCAGGCCGAGCAGCTTTTCGAGGCGGTTGTAGTCCACCGCGGTGGCGTCGAAGGTATGGCGCAGGAAGGCCTGGCGTGCTTCGGTGTCGCCCTCGGCGTAGTAGGCATTGAGCGCACTGTGGGGCAGGTGCACAAGATCGACCTCGCGGTCGTGGGCTCGGGAAGTCGACATGCGATGGGGCGCTTGCACGCTGAGGGCGCTTGCTGCGCAAGCTGTGACGGTCATGATACTTGGCCCTTCAGGACGCCCGGTCCGGTGGTCAGCGCGCCACACCTGCTCTGGTAAAATCGTCGGCTTCGCTACCCAGGCAAGCATGACTTCTGTTCAAAACGAATTGCAGCGGGAGGTTGCCGCACTCCTGGTTGAAGCCCTCAACCTCGACGTCGCGGCCGACTCGATCGACCCGCAGGCGCCGCTCTACGGCGAAGGTCTGGGGCTGGACTCGATCGACATCCTCGAAGTCGCGCTGGTCGTCTCCAAGCGCTACGGCTTCCAGCTTCGCTCCGACGACGAGGACAACGTGCGCATCTTCACCTCGCTAGCCAGCCTGACCGAGCACATCGCCGTGCATCGAACGGCAAGCTGATACCGCAATGCAAGCCCGCCATGTGCTCGCGGCCGTGGCCAGCGTGGCCTACGTGGCCGTGTCGCAGTGGCTGATGGTCCAGGCCCCGGAGTCGCCGTGGAGCGCTGCCGCACTGCTGGTGCCGATGTTGGCCGTCGTCTGCGCCTGGATGTGGCATGCGCAGCAGCGGCTCCTGAGCGCGTGCGCCGCGGCGGCGATTGTTTTCCTGCTCTTCCAGGCGCTGGCCGGCCAGCCGGTGGCGGCCGAAAAACTCTACGTCGCACAGCATGTCGTCGTGCACCTCTGCCTGGCCCTGTGGTTCGGCGCCAGCCTGCGGCGCGGGCAGACGCCCTTCATCTCCAGCCTGGCTGCGCGGGTCCACCGCCAGCTCACCGTGACGATGCAGGCCTATACGCGCAAGGTCACCTTGGCCTGGACGATCTACTTCCTGCTGATGGTGCTGGTGTCGCTGGCCTTGTTCACCGGTGCCTCGTTCGAGGCCTGGGCCACCTTTGCCAACCTGCTCACCCCGATCGCGCTGGGGCTGATGTTCGGCGGGGAGTATCTGCTGCGCTACAAGCTGCACCCCGAATTCGAGCGCGTGACGATGATGGATGCGATCCGCGCCTACCGGCAATCGAACCTGGCGCCGTCTGCACCCGACAAGCCCGGCCTGTGAAGACGATGACATGAGCGGCCTGCCGTTGATCTGGAGCGAAGACCTGGACGTGCCGCTGGCCTGGCGCGCCGGGCAGCCGGTTTCGCGCCGCCAGTACCTGGCCGACGTGCAGGCGCTGGCCGAGCGCCTGCCCGAGCGCGGCGAGGTGCTCAACCTCAGCGCCGACCGCTACCGCTTCGCCGTCGGCCTGGGTGCGGCCATGCTGCGCGGCCAGCCCAACCTGATGCCGCCCAACCACACGCCCGAGACGGTGGCCAGCCTGGGCAAACTCTTCCCCGACGTCTACGGCCTGATCGATGCAGGCGACACCCGCTTTGCGCTGCCCACGCTGCCCCTGCTCGCCGAACCGGCAGCCGACCCGAACGCACAGGTTGATGCGCCGCTGGTGGCCGCCGACGCCGTGACCGCCCAGGTTCTGACGTCGGGCTCGACCGGCAGCCCGGTGCCGCACGCCAAGCTGTGGGGCCTGCTGGTGCGCAACACCGAGGCGGGCGCCGAGCGCCTGGCCGAGCACATGAACCGGGCCGACCTGGTGGGCGTGGCGCTGGTGGCCACCGTGCCGGCGCAGCACATGTACGGCTTCGAATCGAGCGTGCTGATCGCGCTGCTCGGCGGTGCCGCGTTCGACACCGAGCGGCCATTTTTCCCGGCCGACATCGTGCGTGTGCTCGAACGCGTGCCGCGCCCGCGCATGCTGGTGACGAC
>JANOQS010000705.1:0-2205 GCA_031414975.1 Methylibium sp.
TGCGCGTCGTTGCCGCCGTGGCCCAGGCTGTACAGGCCGGCCGACACCAGCTGCAGGCGCCGGAACCAGTTGTCCACCCGCAGCGGCGAGGCACGCCGGAACAGGTGCGCCACCGCCACCATCAACAGCGAGGCCAGTACGAAGCCCAGCACCGGCGAGACGAAGATGAACAACACCGTGCGCAGCACGCCGGCGGCGATCAGCGCATCGACCCCCGCCTTGGCGATCACGGCACCGACGATGCCGCCGATCAACGCGTGCGACGAGCTCGACGGGATGCCGTAGAACCACGTCACCACGTTCCAGAAGATCGCGCCGATCAGCGCGCCGAACACCACGTGGTGGTCGATGACCTCGGGCAACGCAATGCCCTTGCCCACCATGGCCGCCACCTTGAGCTGGAAGACGAAGATCGCCACGACGTTGAAAAACGCGGCGAACAAGACCGCCTGCTGCGGCTTGAGCACGCCGGTGGAGACGACGGTGGCGATCGAGTTGGCGGCGTCGTGAAAGCCGTTCATGAAGTCGAACGCCAGCGCCAGCACGACCAGCATCGCGACGACCCAGAAGGCAGCCTGGATGGAATTCATGCGCCGAACCCGACGCTCAGGAGTTCTCGAGGACCACGCCCTCGATCAGGTTGGCCACGTCCTCGCAGCGGTCCGAGATCGACTCCAGCAATTCGTAGATCGTCTTCAGCTTGATCAGTTCGCGCACGTCCGGCTCCTCGCGGAACAGCTTGGACATGGCCGAGCGCATCACGCGGTCGGCGTCGCTCTCGAGCCTGTCGATCTCTTCGCAGGTCTTGATCGCGGCCTCGGCAGCGTCGGCATGGTTGATGCGCGCCAGCAGTGACACCGCATGCTGCACCCGCTCGCAGCACTTGGCGCTGATGTCGCCCAGGCGCAGCACCTCGTCGGTCATCTTGCGCACGTCGTACAGCGACATGGTCTCGGTCGCGTCCTGCAGCAGGTCGACGATGTCGTCCATCGCGTTGATCAGGCCGTGGATCTGCTCGCGGTCGATCGGCGTGATGAAGGTCTTGTGCAGCAGCCGGTTCACTTCGGCCGTCACGCGGTCAGCGGACCTTTCGGCGTTGATCACGTCGTTGGCGTACTTCTCGCGCTGGCCCAGATCGTCATAGTTCTGGATCATCAGGATGAACGCCCGCGCACCATCGACGATGAAGCCGCCATGCTGATTGAACAGCTCGAAAAAGTTGCCTTCACGCGGCAGCAGCTTGCCGAACAGCATGGGAGTCTCCTGGGTGACAGTCGGGGCGTGCTGCGGCGGGCGCGCCGGGCGCTGTCACGGTTTTGTCACGAGATGGTCATAAACGCAGCGCCGCGAGTGTAGCCCCGGCCGCAGCGGGCACCGGCTCAAGCGGCCACCGCTCCAATGCCGCAGCTCACGGCGCCAGCTTGTGAATGGCCTGCCCGGCGACACGTTGCAGCAGATCGCCCAGGTCGGCGCGGCCGGGCAGCTGGATGCCGGGTGCGATCTCGGCCAGCGGCAGCAGCACGAACGCGCGTTCGTGCAGGCGCGGGTGCGGCAGCGTCAGCGTGGGCGTGGCCACGGTCTGGTCGCCGTAGAGCAGCAGGTCGAGGTCGAGCGTGCGCGGCGCGTTGCGGTACGGGCGCTCGCGGCCGTGGTGCAGCTCGATCGCCTGCAGGTGGGCGAGCAACTCGTGCGGCGCGAGCCGGGTGCCGAGTGCGGCCACGGCGTTGAGGTAGTCCGGCCCGCTGGAGTCGACCGGCGCGCTGCGGTAGACCGATGAGCGCGCCACCAGCCGCGTCTGCGGCAGCGCAGCAAGCGCCTCGACCGCGGCCTCGAGTGCGGCCCGCGCGTCGCCCAGGTTGGCGCCGAGACCGATGTAGGCGATGACGGCCGCGCTGTCTGCGGCGCTGTCTGCGGCGCCGCCTTCGGCGTCGGTCGCTGTCATCGGCGTCATCGGCGTCATCGGCGCCGAAGGTCAGGCCGGATCACGCCGGATCACGGCGCCACCGACGCCGGCCCGTCGTCGCCCGATGGCGGCCCACCGTCGCCCGACGCCGGCTTGCGGCGCCGGCGCCGGCGCTTGCGTGCCGGATCGGTGCCCTGGGCAGGACCCTCGCCTGACTCGAAGTCCGAACCGGCGCCCGATGCGCCGCCCAAGCCACCGCCAGCGTGCGCGGCAGACCCGCTGCCGCCGCGGCGCCCGCGGTC
>JANOQS010000706.1:0-6590 GCA_031414975.1 Methylibium sp.
GTCGCGCAATGGCTGCGCGGCTTTGCAGTCGATGAAGACGCGATTGCCGCAGCGCGCCAGGAGAGTCTGGTGTGGGCACTGGAACGCGGCTCGCGCTCGGGACGGGTGGCGTTCCAGTTTGCGAAGGACTACGCCGGAAGGCACCACGCTTGAACCCGGACCGCACCCCGGTGGATGTTGCGGTCGGGGTTTTGATCGACGCCGAGGGCCGTTTCCTCGTCACCTCACGCCCCGAAGGCAAGGTCTACGCCGGCTATTGGGAGTTCCCGGGCGGCAAGCTCGAAGGCGGGGAAACGGTGGAAGAGGCCCTGCGCCGCGAGTTGCACGAAGAGCTGGGCATCCACATCGGCGCGGTGCAGCCCTGGAAGGTCGAGCTGATGGAGTACCCGCACGCCGTCGTGCGCCTGCACTTCTGCAAGGTCTTCGAGTGGAGCGGCGAGTTCGAGATGCGCGAGCGCCAGGCAATGGCGTGGCAGACCCTGCCGGTGGAAGTGACGCCGGTGCTGCCGGGCACGATTCCGGTGCTGCGCTGGTTCTCCGAAGAGCAGGGTTTCATCGGTGCGACGCACCAGGAGACGCACCAGCGGCCTTGAGCCCCCCGCTACACTCAAAGCCATGAACTGGCTCGACGAAGTGAAGTGGGATCCGCAGGGCCTGGTGCCGGTGATTGCGCAGGAAGTCGGCAGCAACGACGTGCTGATGTTCGCCTTCATGAACCGCGAGGCCTTGAGCAAGACGGTCGAACTGGGCGAGGCGGTGTACTACAGCCGCTCGCGCCAGCGGCTGTGGCACAAGGGCGAAGAGAGCGGCCACATCCAGAAAGTGCACGAAATGCGACTGGATTGTGACAAGGACGTGGTGTTGCTCAAGGTGGAACAACTCGGCCACACCCCCGGCATTGCCTGCCACACCGGGCGCCACTCGTGTTTCTTCAGCCTTTTGCAGGGCGGCGAGTGGAAAACCATTGAGCCGGTCTTGAAAGACCCCGAGAGCATCTACAAATGAGCGACCTGAGCAAGAGCCCGAGCACAGGCAACGACACGCTGGAACGGTTGGCGCAGGTGATCGAAGCGCGCCGCGGCGCCGACCCCGACAAGAGTTACGTGGCGCGGCTGTTTTCAAAGGGCCACGACGCGATCCTGAAGAAGATCGGCGAAGAAGCTACCGAAACCGTGATGGCCTGCAAGGACGGCGACCGCGTGAAGATCGTGGGCGAAGTGGCCGACCTGTGGTTTCATTCGATGCTCGCCCTCAGCGCTTTCGGTTTGAAGCCCGCCGATGTGCTGAAGGAGCTGGAGCGCCGCGAAGGGCTCTCAGGGCTTGAAGAATTTGCATCCCGCAAGATGCAGGATCGTGAGGCAGACGGAACATGAGCAACATGAATGAAGTGATCGACGTGGAAGACGACCGCCATCGCAGCCTGAAGACGGTCGGGCACATCAGTTACCTGCTGCACACCATCGTTGCGGTGGGCGCGGTGCTGCCGGGCGTTCAAGCCAGCATCGTGCTGCTGATCGTGGCCTTCATCATCGACATGGTGAAGAAGGACGACGCGGCCGGCACCTGGCAGGAGTCGCACTTCAGCTGGCGCATCCGCTCGGTGCTGTGGGCCGGTGGGCTGTACGTGCTGACGATCCCGCTGTGGATCCTGCTGGTGTTGCCAGGCTGGATTGCCTGGGCCGCGATCTCGATCTGGTTCCTGTACCGCGTGATCCGCGGCTGGATGAACCTGAACTCCGGCAAGCCGATGCCTCAATAACCGATCATGAGCCACGACCCGAACTGCATCTTCTGCAAGATCGTTGCCGGCCTGATCCCGAGCCGCAAGGCCCACGAGGACGACGAACTGCTGGTCTTTCACGACATTGCGCCCTGGGCGCCGGTGCATTTGCTGATCATCCCGAAGCTGCATGTGGCCACGATGTACGAGCTGACCGACGAGCACGCGCCGCTGCTCGGCCGCATGCTGGCGCTGGCGCCCAGGCTGATGCTGCAGCAAGGCGTGACGAACGGCTTTCGCACCTTGATCAACACCGGTCCCGATGGCCGGCAGGAAGTGCAGCATGTGCACATGCACGTCATCGGCGGGCCGCGACCCTGGGCCAAGGGCTGAGACGCAAAGCCCCTTCCGGCAGGCGGCCCCTAGAATTCCCTCATTCCTCTCTGGAGAAAAGTCATGGGTTCATTCAGCGTTTGGCATTGGTTGATCGTTTTGCTGATCGTGGTGCTGGTGTTCGGTACCAAGAAGCTCAAGAACATCGGCTCCGATCTGGGCGGTGCGGTCAAGGGCTTCAAGGACGGCGTCAAGGACGGGGGGGCTTCGGCCGCGGCCGATCCGTCGTCGCCGGCAGCGCAGGTGAGCCATGCGCAGAAGGCGAGCGACGAGAACACGGTCGACGTGCAGGCGAAGACGAAGTCCTGATCCGTCGGCGATGATCGATTTCGGCTTCGACAAGATCGCGCTGATCGGCGCGGTGGCGCTGATCGTGATCGGGCCGGAGAAACTGCCGCGCGTGGCGCGCACGGTGGGGCACATGCTCGGCAAGGCGCAGCGTTATGTGGCCGACGTGAAGGCCGAGGTCAACCGTTCGATCGAGCTCGAAGAGCTCAAGAAGATGAAGACCGACATCGAAAGCGCGGCGCGCGACGTCGAGCAGACGGTGAGCAACGAGATCCACCAGACCAGCGCCGATTTCGACAAGACCTGGCAGGACGCCACTTCCGGGCTGCCCGACCACAGCGGCTCGTACGAGCCCGTGCAGCCACCGCCCCCCGAATACAAGCACCCGAAGAAAAAATGGCGCCTCAAGCGCGGTGCAACACCGCAGTGGTACAAGCAGCGCAACGGCATCCGCGCCAAGGCGCAGTCGGGCGCGGCGCGCGTGGCGCGCTTCCGCCCGCCGCGCCCCTCGGCATGACCCCCTACACACCTTCGGTGTGTTCCCCCCAAGGGGGAGCAGGCCTCTTCGGGCGGCCGTGCGAGGCCTGAGCCGTTCATGAGCAGCGACGACAAGAACCCCGACGAACTCGCGGGCACCGAACAACCCTTCGTCACCCACCTGGTCGAGTTGCGTGACCGGCTGGTGCGTGCGGCGATTGCCGTCGGCGTGTGCTTCGGCGTGCTGGCGTTCTGGCCGGGCCCGAGCATGCTCTACGACCTGCTTGCCGCGCCGCTGGTGGCGCAGTTGCCGGCCGGCACCACCTTGATCGCGACCAACGTGATCTCGCCGTTCCTGGTGCCGCTGAAGATCACGCTGCTGGCGGCATTCCTGGTGGCCTTGCCGGTGGTGCTGTACCAGGTCTGGGCCTTCGTGGCACCGGGCCTGTACACGCATGAGAAGAAGCTGGTGATGCCGCTGGTGATCTCGAGCACCTTGCTGTTCTTCATCGGTGTGGCGTTCTGCTATTTCTTCGTGTTCGGGCAGGTGTTCCAGTTCATCCAGAGCTTTGCGCCCAAGAGCATCACCGCCGCGCCGGACATCGAGGCCTACCTCAGCTTCGTGCTGACCATGTTCATTGCCTTCGGCGCCGCGTTCGAGGTGCCGATCGTGGTGATCGTGCTGGCGCGCATGGGGCTGGTGAGCATCGAGAAGCTGAAGGCATTCCGCAGCTACTTCATCGTGCTGTCGTTCATCATCGCCGCGGTCATCACACCGCCTGACGTGGTCTCGCAACTCGCCTTGGCGATTCCGATGTGCATCCTGTACGAGGTGGGCATCTGGGCCGCGCAGATCTTCATCAAGCACACCCAGGCGCCTGCCGAAGTGGGGTCGGAAGAGAAGTCGCAAGAGAAGTCGCAAGAGAAGCCGAGCGCGTAGCCAGCGCCCGGCCCGGCGTTCAGCGCTCGGGCTGGACCCTCTGCTTGGGCCGCTGCGCCACCAGCACGTTGAGCGCCAGTGCCTGGTCGCCGCGCTGCACGCCGATCACCGCGGTGGCCTGCGGTTTCAGGGCCGCCACGGCGCCGAGCAACTGCACCGTGTTGACCACCGGCGTGTCGGCGATCTTCACCACCACGTCGCCCGGGCGCAGCCCGGCGCTGCTGGCCGGCCCGCTGTTGAGCACGCCGGTGATCAGCACGCCCTGCTTGATCGGCAGCTTCAGGGTCTCGGCGATCTCGGGCGTGAGGTCGCGCGGTTCCACGCCGATCCAGCCGCGCGTGACCATGCCGTCCTTGATCAGCCCCTCCATCACCTGGCGCGCGGTGCCCACCGGAATGGCAAAGCCGATGCCCAGGCTGCCGCCGCTGCGCGAGTAGATGGCGGTGTTGATGCCGAGCAGGTTGCCGTTGGCGTCGACCAGCGCGCCGCCGGAATTGCCGGGGTTGATCGCGGCGTCGGTCTGGATGAAGTTCTCGAAGGTGTTGATGCCGAGCTGGTTGCGGCCCAGCGCGCTGATGATCCCGGAGGTGACCGTCTGCCCCACGCCGAACGGGTTGCCGATGGCCAGCACCACGTCGCCGACCTGCATGCCGTCGTTGTCGCCGAAGCCGATCGCGGGCAGGCGGTCGAGCTCGATCTTGAGCACGGCCACGTCGGTGTCGGGGTCGGTGCCGATGACCTTGGCCTTGGCGCTGCGGCCGTCGGTGAGCATGACTTCGATGTCGTTGGCGTCGGCAATCACGTGGTTGTTGGTGAGCAGGTAACCATCGACCGAGACGATGACGCCCGAGCCCAGGCCCATCTGCGGCTCCTGCGGCATCTGGCGCGAGCGGTCGCCGAAGAAGAACTGGAACCACGGATCGCTGGCGCCGGGGTGGCGGGCCGGCGCCTTGCTGGCGGTGATGCTCACCACCGCCGGCGTGGCGCGCCGGGCGGCGACGCTGTAGCTGGTCACCACCGAACCGCTGTTCAAGGCCACGGTTTGCACGGGTGGCGTCAACACCACCGCGGCCGCCGCGGGCGTGGCCGGTTCGGTGCCGCGCGCCAGCCACTCGGGCTTGAGCGTGGCCACCACGAACAGCACTGCCACGGCGACCGTGACCGCTTGGGAGAAAATGAGCCAGGTTCTGCGCATGGAGAGGGGGGTCAATGGCAACACGCGGCGAGATCGAGGCCTACCTCAACACGCTGCTCGACGTCGGCCGGTTTCGCGATTATGGGCCGAACGGTCTGCAGGTCGAGGGCAAACCCGAGGTGCACAGAATAGTCTCGGGCGTCACCGCCAGCCGGGCGCTGATCGAGGCGGCCGTGGCCGCACGGGCCGACGCGGTGCTGGTGCACCACGGCCTGTTCTGGAAGGGCCACGACGGCCGCGTGACCGGCTGGCTGAAGCAGCGCCTGGAGATGCTGCTGGCGCACCAGATCAATCTGCTGGCTTACCACCTGCCGCTCGACGCCCACCCCGAGCTCGGCAACAACGCGCAGTTCGGCTTGCGCCTGCAGTGGCGCGCCGACGCGCGTTTCGGCGAGCAGGATCTGGGTTTCATCGGCAACGCCGAGCGCCCGGCGACAACGGTGGAACTGGGCGCCGCGCTGAAGCAACAGCTCGGGCGCGAGCCCACGGCGGTGGCGGGCGACGGCCGGCCGTTGCGGCGCATCGCCTGGTGCACCGGCGGCGCGCAAGGTTACTTCGAAGCGGCGATTGCAGCCGGTGCCGACGCCTTCGTCACCGGCGAGATCTCGGAACCCCAGGCGCACTACGCACGCGAAACCGGCGTGGCCTTCTTCGCCTGTGGCCACCACGCGAGCGAACGTTTCGGCGCGCCGGCGGTGGCTCAGCACGTGGCCGAACGCTTCGGTCTGGAGCACCGCTTCATCGAGATTGACAACCCGGCATGACGACGGCTCCCGGCCCTTCCGCTCCTTTCGCCCCTTTCGCACTGACGATGGGTGACGCCTGCGGCATCGGCCCGGAGATCATCGCCAAGCTGTTCCGCGTTTCCGAGTCGCGCGGCTGCGTGGTGGTCGGCGACGTGGGCGTGTTGCGGCGTGCCGCGGCGCTGACCGGTGGGCTGCTGGCGGTGGCGCAGATCGAATCGGCGGCCGATGCCGCGCCACTTCCACCCCGTTGCATTCCGGTGCTGCAGGCCGACGGCGTGCCGGCCGATCTGCCGCAGGCGCCGCTCGGCCAGGTCGACGCGCGCGCCGGTGCGGCGGCGGCGGCGTGCATCCGCCACGCCGTGCAACTCGCGACCCGCGGCGCGGTGGCCGCAATCGTGACGGCGCCGATCCACAAGGAAGCGCTGGCTGCGGCCGGCGTGGGCTACCCCGGCCACACCGAGATGCTGCAGGCCCTGGCCTCGCCGGACGGTCAGCGCCCGGCGCCGGTGCGCATGATGCTGGCCAACGAGCAGCTGCGCACGGTGCTGGTGACGATCCACCTGCCGCTGCGCGACGCCATTGCCGCGGTCACTTTCGACGCGGTTCTCGAGACGATCCGCATCGCACACGCGGCGGCAGCGCGCTGGGGCCAGCCGCAGCCGCGCATTGCGGTGGCCGGGCTCAACCCGCATGCCGGCGAAGGCGGGCTGTTCGGCGACGAGGAGATCCGCATCATCGGCCCGGCAGTTCAGGCCGCACGCGCGCAGGGCATCGCTGCCAGTGGCCCGTTTGCACCCGACACGGTGTTCATGCGCGCCCGCAACGCGCCCG
>JANOQS010000707.1:0-6135 GCA_031414975.1 Methylibium sp.
GCTCCTGAATTGAATGTCGGGAGTGTCTATGGGCCGCAGTACTGCACCACGGTCTTCACCGTACAGAATTCTTCCCGCGCCATGAAGCCCTTCTCGCGCCCATGGCCACTTTTCTTCACACCGCCGAACGGCAGCTCCACGCCGCCGCCCGCGCCATAACAGTTCACGTAGACCTGCCCGCACTTCATGCGCCGCGCCACGCGCGTCTGGCGCCCGCCGTCGCGCGTCCACACGGCGGCGATCAGGCCGTAGTCGGTGGCGTTGGCGAGCGTGATCGCGTCTTCTTCGCTGTCGAACGGGATCGCGGCCAGCACCGGGCCGAACACTTCTTCGCAGGCCAGCCGGTGGTCGCGCGGCACCGGGCCGAACAGGGTCGGCGCCACGTAGTAACCGCCCGGGTGCACGCCCTGCGCCACCTGGCCTTGCGCCAGCACCGGAATGCCCGAGTCGCGCGCCTGGCGGATGAAGCCTTCGACACGTGCCTTCTGCGCCGCGTTGATCAGCGGCCCGCAGTCGCGGTCCATCGCCGGTGTGCCGGCGGCGCTCTGCGCAAAGCGCTCGGTCACCATGGCGATGAACTTGTCGTAGATGCCGCGTTGCACCAGCAGCCGGCTGCCGGCCGAGCAGGTCTGCCCGCCGTTCTGTGTGATCGCCTTCAGCACGAAGGGCAGCGCGCGGTCCAGGTCGGCGTCGTCGAAGACGATCTGCGGGCTCTTGCCGCCCAGCTCCAGCACCACCTTCAGGGTGCGCACTGCGGCGGCCTGCTGCACCATCGTGCCGACCTCGGGGCTGCCGGTGAAGGTGACAAAGTCGATGTCGTGGTGCGAAGTCAGCGCCGCGCCGGCCTCTTCGCCCAGCCCGGTCACCACGTTCAGCGCGCCGTCGGGCAGGCCGGCTTCCTTGGCGATGGCGCAGAAGGCGAGCGGCGACAGGCAGGCGTCCTCCGAAGGCTTGAGGACCGCCGCATTGCCCATCGCCAGGGCCGGCACCACCGAGCGGCCGAACATCTGCGCCGGGTAGTTCCAGGGCAGGATGTGCGCGGTGACGCCATACGGCTCGCGCAGCACCACCACGTGGAAATCGTTCAGGTACGGGATCTGCTCGCCGTGCACCTTGTCGGCCGCGCCACCGTAGAACTCGCAGTAGCGCGCGGCCACGGTGATGTCGTTGCGTGCCTGCGAGATCGGCTTGCCGGTGTCGCGCGCTTCGAGCTGCGCCAGTTCTTCGCCGCGCGCCAGGATCAGCGCGCTCATCTTCAGCAGGATGCGCCCGCGCTCGGTGGCGGTGAGCTTGCCCCACGGGCCGTTCAGCGCGGCACGCGCGGCGGCGACGGCCCGATCGATGTCGGCGGCAGTGCCGCGCGCGAGTTGGTCGAACACCTCGCCGGTGCTCGGGTCGATGACGGGCAGGGTCTCGCCGCGCGTGGCAGCGACCCATTGGCCGTTGATGAAGTGCTGGGCCATGGCAGGGCCTTTCGTGGAGGGTTGCGTGGACGGTGCCGACAGAACCGCCAGTGTGCCGCGGTTGCGGCCGGCGGGCCAGTCGCAGTCGCTGTCGCCCCGGCTCAGTTGCCTTGGCGCCCGACTCCCTCACGACCTTGGGCGGCGGCCTGCATCTGCGTGCCGGTGAGCGACTGGAACCACTCGCCCGACCCATGCACGGTCTGCGTGGCGACGATCCGACGAGGGCGGAGTGATTTCAAGGGGCGGCAATCCTGGTCTGGCAGCGCGGCTCCTTCGCCGCCAGCGGCCAACCCGCCTGCGCCGCCAGCTTGCGCGCTTGCAGTTCGGCCAGAGGGATCTCCTCCACCGCGCCGGTGCGCGCCGCCGCCAGCAGCTCGCGAAGGCGCGCCGCGACCAGCTGCTCCTGGCCCGGATGCAGGTTGCACGGGTCGAGGTAGAAGTAGCCGTGCTCGATTTCGTGATCGCGCACGAAGATCGCGGGGTCGCCGCTGGCCAGCGCGTGGGCCAGGCTCCAGGCGCTGATCCCCGCGGTGTCGGCGTTGAGGGTGACGCGAAGCCGGTCCAGCGGGTTGCCCGTGGGGTCGGCCTCGACGGCGCTGCCGACTCCGGCAAAGCCGAGGAGCGCCGACTGCCACAGCGACAGATGGGCCGCCTCACGCGCGCGCACCCCGGCGTGGTCGCGCGTGCCCCAGGCTTGCAGCGCGGCGATGGTGCCGAGGATGCCTTCCTTGCCGACCTTCATGCCGCGGCCAATGCCGTGGTTTTGGGCGTAGACGGCGCGCACCAGCTCACGCCGCCCGGCGACGATGCCGGCCGTGGGTCCGCCGAGGAATTTGTGTGCCGAGTAAAGGGCCAGATCCGCGCCGGCAGCGATGAAGCGGCGCAGGTCGTATTCGCTCGCCGCATCGACGATCACCGGCACGCCCCGCGCGTGGCAGTGCTCGATGAAGACCCCCAGCGGCAGCTGCCCATACTGAACCGCGTGGTGCGAGACGACGTAGAGCGCGGCGCAGGTCCGCTCGGTGATTGCGCCCAACAGCTGCGCCACGTTGGCCGAAGTCGACTGGCCAACGGTCACAACCCGCGCACCCGCCAGCCGAATCGCCTGGTCCAGCGGTGCACCGTAATGGATGTTGTGCCCTGCTTGCAGCAACACTTCGTTCTTCAGGCCCTGGGTGTCGGGCAGGCGCTCGACCTGCACCAGGTCGCAGCCGACCATCGCCGCGGCGATGCTGAGGGTGACGGCCGCCGAGGTCGATGCGGTGATGCAGCCGGCTTCGCCGCCACAGGCCTGCGCGATCACGGCGCTGGCCTGGCGCTGCAAATCGTCGATGACGAAGAACTGCGGCAGTGCCGCGCTGACGGCGGCCACCGCCTCGGGCACAACGATGGAAGCGCCCAGCCAGGTCATGGTCCCGCTCACATTGATGGCATTGCGCAACTCGGGTGCCGCGGAGGCTTGCTGTGCCAGAATGGTTTGATGGTTCGGCCTCAACTGTCAGTCTCCATGAATGCAAAGAATCAACCCGTGGCCGATGCGGAGCCGCTCATGGACAGCCCGGCGCGGGAACTCAGCCCCGCCAGGCGCGGCCGCGTCAGCGGCATTGATCGCGCGCTGCAGGTGCTGGACCACTTGTACCAGACGAATACCCCCACCGGCTCCTACGCCATTGCCAAGGCCTTGGGCGTGCCGCTCTCGACCGCCTATTCGGTCATTGATCACCTGGTCGAAACCCATTTGCTGAGTCGCCGCGGTGATGGCACGGTGTGGCTGGGGCCGCGGCTGCATTACTACGGGCTGGCGTATGCAGGATCGCTGGACTTTCTGGATGTGGCCACCCATGAAATGCACGCGCTGTGCCGTGCCGTCAATGAGACGGTGCAGATCTGTGGCCGTGACGGCGACAACATGATGGTGCTGGCCGCCGCCGATGGGCCGGGGCACTTTCGCGTGTCCTCGCGCGTGGGCACGCGCGTGCCGCTGAATTGGACGGCGTCTGGCCGTCTGCTGGTCGGCCACTTGCCGGCGCCGGAGTGCGTCGCCTTGTTCGCGCGCTGTGCCCGCGAATCGCCCACGGGCCGTGCGGTGACCGATGCTTCGGCGCTGGCCCAGGGCGCGGCCGAGGCCTGGGCGCAACGAATTTCGATCCAGATGGGCGAGTCGGACTATGCAGTCGCCTGCGTGGCTTCGCCGATCATCGATGCGTCGGGGGGGTGCATTGCCACCATCTCCATCGTGCTGCCCGAGCACAAGATCACCAGCGACCGCCATCGTTATGCCGAGGCGGTGAAGGCCGCGGCGCGGCGCATTGAAACCCTGCTCGGCACACCATCCCCGAGCGCTCAAGCTTCCAGCGCCACGATGGCTTCGATCTCCACCGAAATGTTGCCCGGCAAGGAGCTGAACCCCACCGCCGAGCGCGCGTGACGCCCGATCGCCGGCCCGAAGACCTCGACGAACAGGTCCGAGCAGCCATTGATGACCTTGTGATGCTGATCAAACGCCGCGGTGGCGTTGACCATGCCCAACAGCTTGACGATGCGCTTGACGCGGCCCAGGTCGCCCAGCGCATGGTGCATCACGGCGATCAGGTTGATGCCGGTGAGCCTGGCGTGGCCGTAGGCCTGTTCAACCAGCACGTTGCGGCCGACCTTGCCCAGGTGCGCCGTGCCATCGGCCTCCAGCGGGCCCTGGCCGGAGAGGAAGAGCAGGCTGCCCTCGCGCACGTGGCTGACGAAGTTGCCGATCGCCGCAGGCGGTTCGGGGAGTGCGATCCCCAGCGCCTTGAGCCGCTCATAGGGGTTGCTCCGGACCTCGAGCGTCATGCCGCAGGCAACTCGGTCAAACGATCACAGGCCACCTCATGCTCGGCACCGACGCTGCGCGGCTGCGGCACACTTTGGGCGCAGGCGTCCACGGCGTACGGGCAGCGGGTACGGAACACGCAGCCCGAGGGCGGGTTGAAGGGGCTGGGGATATCACCCTGCAGCACGATGCGCTGGCGCTTGAACTTGGGGTCCGGCACGGGTGAGGCCGAGAGCAAGGCGCGGGTATAGGGGTGGGTCGGTTTGGCGAACAGCGTTCGCGCCGGGCCGCGCTCCATGACGCGGCCGAGGTACATCACAACGACGTCATCACAAAGGTATTCGACCACCGAGAGATCGTGGGTGATGAAGAGCATGGTCAGGCCGAACGCCTGCTGCAGCTCCTGGATCAGGTTCAGGGTCTGCGCCTGCACCGAAACATCAAGGGCCGAAACCGGCTCGTCGGCGACGATGAACTGCGGCTCCACCGCCAGCGCGCGCGCGATGCCGATGCGCTGGCGCTGGCCGCCCGAGAACTCGTGCGGAAAGCGCTTGCCGTGCTCGGCGCTGAGTCCCACGCGCGCCAGCAGATCGGCGATGCGCGCCTTGCGCGCCGCGCCGGTGGCCAGCTGGTGGGTGTCGATCGCCTCGCCGATGATGTCATCCACTTTCAGGCGCGGGTTCAGGCTGGAATAGGGGTCTTGAAAGACGATCTGCATGCGCCGCCGATAGCCGCGCATCTGAACCGGGGCCAGGCTGAAGAGATTGACGCCGTCGAAGGTGGCCGAGCCGCCGGTGGGTTCGACCAGACGCAGGATGGTGCGGCCAACCGTGGTCTTGCCCGAGCCGGATTCACCCACCAGCCCGACGATGCGGCCGCGCCGCACCGTGAAGCTGACGTCGTCCACTGCCTTGACGACGCCGCCCTTGGCGGGAAAGTGCTTTTGCAGGCCTTTGACGTCCAGAAGGACATCATTCGTTGCAGTCGTCATAGCGCCTCATGCCGCCAGCAGCGGGACAGGTGATCGGAGCTCACCGCCAGCAGCGGTGGCGACGGGTCTTGTTTGCACTGACCCTGCACGTAGGGGCAGCGCGCCGCGAAGCTGCAGCCCGGGGGCAGCGCGGTGACGCTGGGCACGCTGCCGGGAATGGGGGTGAGCTTGACGCGCTCGGCATCGTGCCCACGCGCGTTGTGCGCGTCTGGTATGCAGGCCAGCAGGCCCTTGGTATAGGGATGGCGCTGGCGCTCGAAGATCGGGTGCACGGGCGCCTGCTCGACCACGCGGCCGGCATACATCACCACCACCTGGTCGGCGATCTCGGCGACCACGCCCAGGTTGTGCGTCACGAACAGGATCGACATGCCGATCTCGGTCTGCAGGCGTCGCAGCAGGTCCAGGATCTGCGCCTGAATCGTCACGTCCAGCGCGGTGGTGGGCTCGTCGGCGATCAGCAGCGAGGGCTTGCACGACAGCGCGAGCGCGATCATCACGCGCTGGCGCATGCCGCCCGACATCTGGTGCGGGTACTCGCCCATGCGCCGCTCGGCCGAAGGGATTTCGACCAACTCCAGCATCTGCTTGACGCGCGCACGCAGGGCGGTGGCGCCCAGCGTCTCGTGCAGGCTGATCATCTCGCCGATTTGATCGCCCACCGTGAACAGCGGGTTCAGGCTGGTCATGGGCTCCTGAAAAATCATGGCCATCTCGCTGCCGCGAATGGCACGCATGCGCGCCTCGCTGAGCTGCGCCAGATCGACGACTTCGCCGCTGCGCAGCCGGTACAAGATGTGCCCGCCGACGATCTTGCCCGGGTGGGCCAGCAAGCGCATCAGCGACAAACTGGTGACTGATTTGCCCGAACCCGA
>JANOQS010000708.1:0-3865 GCA_031414975.1 Methylibium sp.
CCTGCCCGACACGCCGCTGGACCACGCGTTCGGCCTGTTCGCCAGCGCGATCCCGGAACTCGCTCGGGCGCAGATCGAAGGCCGCATCGGCGGCAGCGCGCGGCTGCGCCTGCCCTCGCGCGAGCTGGCCGTGAAACCCCGCATCGAAGGCTTCACAGTCTCCGGCCTGGGCACCGGGGCCCTGCTCGGCGCGGTGCCGGCCTGCGGCGCCCGGCCGGCCGGCGCGTTCAACCCATCGTTCGGTGCGTGGCTGCCGCGCGCGGTGGTCGCGGCCGAAGACCAGCGCTTTCACGAACACGCCGGCTACGACCTGAACGAGATCCTGGCCGCGTGGTCCGGCAAGCGCCACGTTGGTGGCGTCGAAGAAGGCGAGCGCCGACGCGGCGCCAGCACCTTGTCGCAACAACTCGCCAAGCTGGTCTACACCGGCGACCGGTCCAGCCACGTGCGCAAGCTGCGCGAACTGCTGTACGCGGTGGAACTGGACCGCACGCTCGGCAAGGCGCGCGTGCTGAACCTGTACCTGGCGCTGGCGCCGTGGGGCGACGGCCGCTGCGGCGCGCACGCGGCGGCGCAGGCACTGCTGGGCAAACCGGCCGCGGCGCTTTCGCCGGTGGAGGCGGCCTGGCTGGCCAGCCTGCTGCGCAACCCCGACGCCGCGCTGGCGCAGATGGTGCGCAGTGGCGAGGTCGATGTGTGGCGAGTCGGGGCGGTCATCAACGGCATGCGGCCGATGCCGCTGGCGCGCCGGCTCGCGGCTCAGCAGGCGCTGGACACCTGGCGGCCCGAGTGGCTGGGCCCGCCGTCGCAACGCGCGCCGGCCGGGGTCGAATCGGCGCCGCTCCAGGCGCCGCAACCGTCCCCGCAACCTGCCCCACGCTGGCACGGCGCGCCCGACGCCGGCCCCGGCGAAGCCCACGAACAAGCGGCCAGCGCCCCGGCCGCTACAGACGCTGGCGCGGTGCCTTGAGCGGTGGCAGTGGCGTGCCGGCCAGCCAGGCCGCCACCAGCGCGCGAGCGTCGTCGGTCTGCGCAGCCTGCCACACCAGCTCCGGCGGTGCCACGCGGCTGCCGCCGGTGCTGGCCGGCAGTTGCGCCGCCAGTTCGGCGACGAACTGCGCCACCTTTTGCACCCGCACGGGCTGGTGCGAGGCCGGGATCATCAGCCGTAACTGCATCAACAGCCCATCGGCCAAACGCTGCAGCCACGCGCTGGCGCGCGTGGCACCCGGCTGCTGCGCGGTGCGCACGAACACCAGGTGCACAAAGCCCAGCGTGCTGACGGCGTGCTCGTCCAGGTTGGCCAGCCCGAGCTTGAGCGCCTGGGGCAGGGCGGCGGGCGAATGCGGCATCACGACCACCAGGTGCTTTACGCCCCGCTGCCGCAGCCAGCGCGCGAGCACGGGCAGGCTTTGCGGCTCGGCGCGAAAGAAGGCGTCTTCACGGCCGTTGGCGTGGCGTTCGCGGTCGAACACCACCACGGCGGTGAGGGTGGACGCCAGGTTCTGCACCGCAGGCTCGCCGGCACCGTCATCGAACAACGCAGGCGCCAGCACCGGCTCCAGCCCGCGCACGCCGCCTTTGAAGCCTTGCGTCACCAGCACCCGAACCGGCGCAAAGCGGCCGCCGCCAAGAAGTTGCTCCAGCACCGCCGAACCCAGCGCACCGCCCCCGCCCACCAGCAGCGCAGCCGGATCGGCGCGGGAGGCGTGGGTCTTGCGGTTGGCAGCGCCGGCAGGTGCGCGCAACGCTTCGTTGACGAGGTCCATGCCCGCACTGTAGCGAGCGGGCGGCCCTCGCGCCCCGGCCACCGCCCTACCGCTCGCCCAGCTTGGCCGGCACGGTGGCGGGCGAGGTGGCGATGGTCAGGAAGTCCGACAAGCTCACCTCGGTGACCTGCAGTTTGTGGTCGACGAAGAACGACGACAGGGCATTCGGCTTGCACTGCACCGGGATGCTTTCTTCGCGCCCGACGATGGCCACGTCGAGCCGGGCCTGCAGCAGCGCCAGCCCTTCCAGCACCGGCTCCTGGGCCAGCACCTCGAGCTGCGCGGCCGAGCGCTTCAGGGCCGGCAGGGGGATGTCGTCGAACACGCGCATGCCGCGCCGCTCCAGCCCCTGCTCGAGCAAGCGCAGGTAAGGCAGGCCGGTGCGCGAATTGGCGCAACGGTCCAGGTGAGCCTTCAGGTCGTGGCGCATCAGGCGGGTCTGCGCGTCGGCCGAAGTCGCGGCCCGGGTGGCCGGCGCCGTGCCGTCGTTGCCCACACCGTCACCTTGCAGGATCACGCTCAGCCCGCCCTCGCTGCGCTCGATGCGCAGGGGTTTGCCGAACGCCCCCCGCGTCGCACGGATCAGCGAGCGCAAGGCGCTGCTGCCCGGATCGGGCGCTTCCTTGGGCGGAACTTTGGGCGGAACTGCGGACTTTGTCTTCATGGCGGCTGTTCTTGGGAACTGCGTTGGGCGGATTTCGGCATTCCGCGCCCGAACTTGAGCTCGCGCAGTGGATCGGGTGGAAACAACTGATTGAATTGGCCCTGTCAATCCCCACTTCAAGGCCCGGGGTACGATCGCGCCCGCAACAAACCTGAGGAGACCATTGATGCTCAACGCCCTTTTCACCTCCCCCCGCCGAGGCTGGGCCGCGGTGCTGGCCGTGCTGGCCGCCGTGGGCCTGAGCGGCTGCGGCTACAACGACTTCCAGCGCCTGGACGAGTCGGTCAAGGCGTCGTGGTCGGAAGTGCTGAACCAGTACCAGCGCCGCGCCGACCTCATTCCGAACATCGTGGCCACCGTGAAGGGCGAAGCCAACTTCGAGCAGGAAACGCTGACCAAGGTGATCGAAGCGCGCTCCAAGGCCACCAGCATCCAGGCCACGCCGGAGCTGATCAACGACCCGGTGGCGTTCCAGAAATTCCAGGCCGCCCAGGGCGAACTGACCGGCGCCTTGAGCCGCCTGATGGTGGTGGCCGAGCAGTACCCGAACCTGAAGGCCAACGCCGGCTTTCAGGACCTGCGCACCCAGCTCGAAGGCACCGAAAATCGCGTGACCGTGGCGCGCAACCGCTACATCAAGGAAGTGGCCGCTTACAACGTGCTGGCCCGCAGCTTCCCGACCAACCTGACGGCGATGATGTTCAGCTACGCCGTCAAACCCAGCTTCACGGTCCAGAACGAAGCCCAGATCTCGGCGCCGCCGGCGGTCAACTTCGAGAAGCCGGCGCCGAAGTGAACGCCCTGGCCTGAACCCGCGCGAGCCCGCGACAGCACGCGTCCATGATGCGCCGCCTTCTGTGGGCCTGGCTGGCCAGCTGGTTGCTGGCCGCCGGGCTGGCAAACCCTCAACGGGCGCATGCGCAAGACGTGCTGCCCGTGCCGCCGTTGGCAGGCCGGGTGATCGACCAGACTGGCACGCTGACCCCCGCGCAGGCGCAGGCGTTGACCACCAAGCTGGCGGCGCTGGAGACCCAACGCGGCTCGCAACTGGTGCTGCTGCTGGTGCCCACCACGCAGCCCGAAGACATTGCCTCGTACACCCAGCGCGTGGCCGACGCCTGGAAGGTCGGCCGGCGTGACGTGGGCGACGGCCTGCTCATCGTGGTCGCCAAGAATGATCGCAAGATCCGCATCGAGGTCGCCAAGACGCTCGAAGGCGCGATTCCCGACCTGGCCGCCAAACGCATCATCAGCGAGCAGATCAGCCCGGCCTTCAAGGCCGGCGACTACGCCGGCGGCCTGAACGCAGCGGTCGACAAGTTGAGTGCGCGCATCGCCGGCGAAGGCCTGGCCGAACCGGCGCAGCGTGGCTCGGGGCAGGACATGCTGGAGGGTTTCGGCCTCGAGGGTCTGGCGATGTTCCTTTTCGTGG
>JANOQS010000709.1:0-17491 GCA_031414975.1 Methylibium sp.
GGAAGCTGCGCCGCTTCGAGTTTGGTGACCTGCGGGTACCAGACCATGTACACGCCGTCGGCAAAGCGGGCCAGCGCGTCGCGCAGCGAGGCGATCACGCGGGGGTAGTCGCCGTGGCCTTCGTAGCTCGGGTCCATCAGCACCACGGCGCGTCGAGACGACGGCGGCACCTGGCCCTTCAGGCCGTCGAAGCCGTCGGTGTCGAACACCTCGGCGCCCTTCACGGTGCCGAGGAAGGACTGCAGGATGCGGTGGTCAGTCGGGTGCAGTTCGAACAGGCGCAACTGGTCTTGCGCGCGCAGCAGCATCTGCGCGAAGGCCGGCGAGCCGGGGTACTGTTCGAGCCGGCCGTCGGGGTTGAACTGGCGCACGCGGGCGACGTAGTCGGCCACCGGCTCGGGCAGGTCGTCGCGCGACCACAGCCGCGCGACGCCGGGTTGGTATTCGCCCCTCGTATGCGCGAAGCGGCCTTCGAGCGAATAACCCCCCGCACCGGCATGCGTGTCGACCAGCCGGTACGGTTTGGGCTTGCTGTTCATGTGGCGCAGGACCAGCGTGAGCACCGTGTGCTTCAGCACGTCGGCATGGTTGCCGGCGTGAAAGGCGTGGCGGTAGGCGAGCACGCTGGGCTGGCCGAGTCAGCTCAAGTCAGATCAAGCAGCTCACGCAGGGATGCGCAGCACCTGGCCCGGGTAGATCTTGTCGGGGTGCGACAGCATCGGCTTGTTGGCTTCGAAGATCTTCATGTAGGCATTGGCGGCGCCGTACTGCGTCTTGGCGATGGCCGACAGCGTGTCGCCGCGCACCACGGTGTAGTAGCGCGACTCGTCGGACGGCGTGGCGACGGTCAGCAGGTCGTTGACCTGCACCACGCCACCCACGTTGCCGCAGCACAGCACGATCTTCTCCTTGGTGGCCTGGTCGGGCGCCATGCCGGCCACGGTGACGCTGCCGCTGGCCCCGTCAAAGCTCACGTCGAGCCCGTCGGCCTGCAGGTTCTGCGAGCCGATGTAGGTGACGATGGCTGCTGCGGCGGTCTGGTTCGCTTCGGCCACCTTGGCTTGCAGGGCGGCGTCATCGGGCGCGGCCTGTGCCTTCTGGGCGGCGGCTTCGGCGTCTTTGCTGCCGAACAACTTTTCGCCCGCTTCCTTCAAGAAACTGATGATGCTCATGGTGGCTCCTGTGATGGGTTCAAAACGTACAAACGTCGGCGTTCGATGCCGAGCGCCGGACTGTAACGGGTGAATCGGCCCCCGGCATGACCATTTAATGATGGAGCTCAATGCGCCGCGCAAGCGCCTGCCGCCGTCGCGGGCCCACCACGCGCGCGCGCAAAGTTCCGCGCGCGCTCGAAAGGGTCTTCGTGCCCTTCAGGCCCTTCAGACGTCATGCCCGCAGCTTGGCCGCGCGGGCCCGGAACAGCTCGGTGATGCCGACCTCGCGCGGCCCCGGGATCAGCTCGAAGCTTTCGCCAGCGGACAGGCTGCCGGGCGAGCGCACCGCCAGATAGAAGCCGCACCAGGCGTTGGCTGCCATCAATTTCAGCGCGTGCTTGAACCCCATCACCGCATTGAACTTGAAGCACGGAAATCGCGGTTCGCTGACGGCCAGTTCGCAGTCGGCAAAACGCAGCACGTCACCGACCCAGGCCTGGCTTTCCAGCAGGCCGTTCAGCGTGAGGTTTTCGCCCATGGCGCCGGGCGGCAGCGTGTCGGTCCACGCCGCCACGCCGGCCTGGGCACGCACCGTTTGCCAGAACGGGTAGTGCTCGGCGGGGTAGGCGTAGACCGCCTTGCTCAGGCCGCCGTGCACGCTCGGGTCGGCCTGCTCGTCGCCGGCCAGGCCCATGGGCTTGACGGCCACCGCACCGCGCAGGGCGCGTTTGGCGATCGCCGACATGATCGTGCGGCCGTCGATGTCGAGCGCTTGTGCACGACCGACATTGACACTTTGAACGCTGAGACGCATGGCGCGATGATGCCGCACCCCGGCTGATGCGCCTTGGGCAGGCGCGGGCACAGACGCAGCGCGCGCCGCTTCAGCGCTTCGGCGTGCGATAGCCGCGCTGCGCGGCGACGACGCGGGCGCCCTTGGGCCCGGCGATCCAGGCGGCCCAGATCTTGGCCGCCGGGTGGTTGATGCGAAACGAGCGCATCACATGCACCGGCAGGTCCATCAAGGGGTCGCCTTCCACCAGCACGGCCAGCGGCGCGCCGCCCAGGTCGGCCCAGGCGCCGCGCTCGACCAGCGCATAAGCGCCGCGTGCGCGCGCCTGCGCGATCAGGCCGCTGCCCTTTTCGGCCGTGGCATACCAGGGCGCCGCCGGCGCTACTTTGGCGGCACGCCAGAGCGCCTGTTCGGCGGCGAGCGTGCCCGAGCCGTCGCCGGCCGACAGGAACCGCAAGGTTCCGGGCGTGGCGGCCGCCGCCGCGAGGCGTTGCAGCGCCTCGGCGATGTCGCGCCCGCCGGCCACGCCCGCCGGGTCGGGCAGCTTGCTTTTGGGGGCCGGGCCCACCAGCACCAGTGCGCCCAGCGCGACGGCGCGGCGGTCGTGTGCCAGCCCGAGTTGGGCAAGCCTGGTTTCGGCGTCAGGCGCGTTGGTCAAGGTGGCGTCCAGTTCACCGCGCTCCAGCGCTTCCAGCAGCAGCAGCGCCGGCCCGGGCACCAGTTGAACGGCAATGCCGGTGTCGAGCCCGAAGGCTCGCTGCAGTGAGCGCGCCAGGCCGGACGACATCAGCGCCTCATCCACACCCAGACGCAACGGGTCGGCAAGCGACTTGCGCTGCTGTGCCTGTGCGGGCGTCGCGAGCCCAGCCGTGGCGAGCCAGAGCGGCGCGGCCAGGCCGCGCAGAAACACGTAGCGTCGACTCGTCATGGCGCGGATTATTGCGTTGCGCGCCACCGCGGGATCGGGCGCTCGCAGCAATAGAACGTGAACTCCTGCGCGCCCTGCGGAGCCCGCGCCACCAAGGCCGGCATGACCTTATTCCGGATTTGCATGACCCCCCAGTTTCAGGTCTCCCGCGCGGTTACGGCACGATTACACTGCGCCGAATCAGCCCCTCGCGAGACCCCCTCGGGACCGTTTCGGGACCCTCTCGGGGCGGCTTTTCAAGAGTGTGCGGTGAGGGTCCCCAGCGGTATCGGGCAAGCCGGTCCAGGCCTGAAATTCAGGTCGAGCCAGTTTGCCCAATCCCGCTTTTTTTGACTTCGACGAATGGAACCCGCAATGAATCGTCCTCGAATGGAAGGCACCGCCTTGAACGTGCCGGCTGGCCTGCGCCACATGCGCCTGATCGAATGGGTCGCACAAATGGCCGCGCTGACGCAGGCCCGCGACGTCTACTGGTGCGACGGCAGCAACGCCGAATACGACCGCCTGTGCGCCCTGCTCGTGGCCGGCGGCACCTTCCGCAAGCTGAACGAGGCGCTGCGCCCGAACAGCTACCTGGCCTGCAGCAGCCCGAGCGACGTGGCGCGGGTCGAAGACCGCACTTTCATCTGCTCCGAGAAAAAGGAAGACGCCGGCCCGACCAACAACTGGATGGCCCCGGCCGACATGCGCGCGCTGCTGCAGACCGGCCGCGCCGATGGAACCCCGGCGCTGTTCCAGGGCTGCATGCGCGGCCGCACGATGTACGTGGTGCCCTACAGCATGGGCCCGCTGGGCTCGCCGATCGCGCACATCGGCGTGGAGCTGTCGGACAGCCCGTACGTGGCCGTCAACATGAAGATCATGACGCGCATGGGCGCCAAGGTGCTCGAACTGCTGGGCGCCGACGGCCACTTCGTGCCCTGCGTGCACAGCGTCGGTGCGCCTCTCGCACCGGGCCAGAAAGACGTGGCCTGGCCGTGCAACGAGACCAAGTACATCGTGCACTACCCCGAGACGCAGGAGATCTGGAGCTACGGCTCGGGTTACGGCGGCAATGCGTTGCTGGGCAAGAAGTGTTTTGCGCTGCGCATTGCCAGCACGATGGGCCGCGAGCAAGGTTGGCTGGCCGAGCACATGCTGGTGCTGGGCGTGACCTCGCCCGACGGCAAGAAGCACCACGTGGCGGCGGCCTTCCCGAGCGCCTGCGGCAAGACCAACTTCGCGATGCTGATCCCGCCCGCCGGCATGGCCGGCTGGAAGGTCACAACCATCGGCGACGACATTGCCTGGATCAAACCGCAGGCCGACGGCCGCCTGCACGCCATCAACCCCGAGGCGGGTTACTTTGGCGTGGCGCCGGGCACCAACGAGCACACCAACTTCAACTGCATGCAGAGCCTGAAGCGCGACGTGATCTTCACGAACGTCGCGCTCACCGACGATGGCGATGTGTGGTGGGAAGGCATGACCGACACGCCACCCGCCCACCTGATCGATTGGCAGGGCCGCGACTGGACCCCGGCGCTGGCCAAGGAAGCCGGCGAGAACGGCAAGCCCAGACCGGCGGCCCACCCGAACTCACGCTTCACCGTGGCCGCCACCAACAACCCGGCGCTCGACCCCGAATGGGACAACCCGACCGGCGTGGCCATCGACGCGTTCATCTTCGGCGGACGCCGCTCCACCACCGTGCCGCTCGTCACCGAAGCGCGCGACTGGGTCGAAGGCGTGTACATGGCCGCCACGATGGGCTCGGAGACCACCGCCGCGGCCGGCGGCGCACAGGGTGTGGTGCGGCGCGACCCGTTCGCGATGCTGCCCTTCGTCGGCTACAACATGAGCGACTACTTCCAGCACTGGCTCGACCTGGGAAGCAAGCTTCAGGCGGCCGGCGCCGAGCTGCCGCGCATCTACTGCGTCAACTGGTTCCGCAAGGGCGACGACGGCAAGTTCGTCTGGCCCGGTTACGGCGAGAACATGCGCGTGCTGCAGTGGATGATCGAGCGCATCCAGGGCAAGGCGCAAGGCCAGGAACACGCTTTTGGCGTGACTCCGCGCTTCGACGACCTGAACTGGAAGGGGCTCGATTTCACCCAGGCCGCCTACCAGCAGGTAACCGACACGACCGCCGCCCAGTGGCGCGCCGAACTCGGCCTGCATTCGGTGCTGTTCGAACAGCTCGCGCACCATCTGCCACAGGAAATGTCGACCGTCAAATCCGCGTTGGAGCACCGCCTGGCGGCGTGACGCCGGGGCCTGCGTCGGCAGGCGGCGCTGGAACGAAAAAGGCCGGCATCACGCCGGCCTTCTCGTTGGCTGATCGAGGATCAGCGCGGCTGCTTGTCGGCCATGGCGTCGCTGGCCGTCTGCGCCGCGGCACGCAGGTCGGCCGCGTAGCTGGGCTGGGTGTTTTCATACGCGTCGGCCAGGCGGAACAGCGCGGCGGTCTGTTCGCCGATGCTGGCCGGGCGCTCGCGCAGTTTCTTGTCGAGCGCGTTCAGGGCGTTCAGCAGGCCGGACACGGCCTTGTTCAGGCCGGCGGTGATCGGGTCGGCCAGCGAGCGGCCGACCGGGGAACGTTGCAGGGTGGTGGTGTTCATGGTGAAGTGAATCCTTGTT
The DNA here is from genome assembly GCA_031414975.1 of Methylibium sp. GTDB lineage: Bacteria > Pseudomonadota > Gammaproteobacteria > Burkholderiales > Burkholderiaceae_C > LGRD01. The sequence continues at coordinate 5,495 of JANOQS010000709.1, forward strand.
CGGGTGGGAGCGGCTGAAGTGACGGGAGGCCGCTCCTGAAAAGTCAGATTTCCTGGGCGCGCTCGTAGCGGTCGGCGGCGGCGTACAGGTCGGCTGCAAAACCGGGGTCGGTCTTGACGAAGCTGCCGGCCATGTCGCGGACGCGGGCGGCTTCTTCGGCCGGGCTCAGGGCCCGGGCCGGTGCCGACTGGCGCTGTGGCAGGGCGCTCCGCAGGGCGGTCAGAACCCGCGCGGCGGCGGTGGACAGCTCACGCAGCGCTTCGGCGACGGCTTGTGGCCGGGCGGGCGTGAAGCCCTGGGATTGCAGGGTGGTGCTGGTCATGTTGCTTACTCCTTAAGCATCTTGATTGATGCTGCAGTGCATCATAGGGTAATTACTAATGGCAGTTGATCAATGTTGTGAATGGCCGCCATTCAGTGGAGGGGTGTGCGCCAGGTCAATAAATCCACCCTTTCGCTGCCACCGAGCGCAGGCTGAGGGTGACGGCCGGGCGTTGGGCTTCAAGTTGGGCCGCCGAGTCGTGCAGTTCAGCACGAACGGCGCTGGGGCTGATGCCCTTGAGGGCGCGCCCGGTTGCCTTGGCGGTGGCCGCGGCCAGGGCCAGCAGATCGGCGGCGAATTCGCCGATCCGGGCTGCATACGGGGGCGCAGGCCGCAGGGCCGGCACCTGGATCTTCAGGGTGTGTTGGTTCGTAGCCATTGGGTTTCCTTTCGGCAATGAGTTCAGAGGTCGGCCGGCCGGCGGCTGGCGGCACGCAGTTGAGCGGCCAGTTCCGGCCGGGCGGTTTCCCAGCGGTCGGCCAGAATCAGCAGTTCGCGCCGGGCGCGGGCCTGGCCGACGCCTTCGAGCGCCTTCCAGACTGCCGTACCCCAGCGGGCCAGACGGCCGGGTTGGGCTGGCGCCGAGGGGCGCGCGGTGGCGGGTGCGTGGGGGTAGTTCAACGCATTGACTGAGCTGTTCATGACAGGTCCTTTCGGGAGCTAGCAGGCGGGGAAAGCACCCCGCATGTCTCCATCTTAGGGTTAACCCTGTAGAATCCTCATCAATGTTATGAATCACTGCCATGCTTTCGAGCGACGTTTGTAAGCGCACACCTTTCCATGAACTTCCGCACGCTTGACCTCAATCTGCTGCGCGTTTTTGATGCCGTGATGGCCGAGGGCAACATCACCCGGGCCGCCGAACGGCTGGCGATGACGCAACCGGCCGTCAGCAATGCCTTGAAGCGCCTGAAAGAGTCGCTCGGCGAGGAACTGCTGACCCGCATGCCCAGCGGCGTGAAGCCGACCCCGTTTGCCGAGGTACTGTGGCCGCTGGTGCGTGAGTCGCTCGGCCACTTGCAGCAGGCGCTGGAGCCGACCCAGCACGACCCGCAGGCCCAGGCGCGCGTCTACCGGCTGGCAATGGTCGATGCGGTGGCCGCGCTGCTGATGCCGCCGCTGATGGCACGCTTCCAGGCCTCGGGTGCGCGCGCGCAGATCGAGATCCAGCCGCTCGTCAACCGCGACCCGCGCGACCTGCTGGCCCGCGGCGACGTGGACTTCGCGCTCGGCCACTTTCCGGAAGCCGTGGCGGCGATGGTGTCGCAGGGCAACCAGGCGCCGGTGCGGCACCGGCGCCTGTCCGAGAACCGGTTCGTCTGCGCGATGCGGCGCGACCACCCCTTGGCCAAGGCACCGCTGACCCTGGACGACTTCTGTGCCGCCGACCACGTGCTGGTGAGTTTTTCAGGCCGCGCCCACGGCTTTGTGGACCAGGCGCTGGCCAGCCTGGAGCGCACCCGGCGCATCGTGCTGACGGTCAACCAGTTCTTCACCGCCGCCCTGACGGTGGTGAATACCGACCTGCTGACGGTGCTGCCCGACGGCTTCCTGCCCGTCACCGGCCTGGGCGACCGGGTGATCGTTCAAGACCTGCCGCTGTCACCCGGCGGCGTGTTCGTCGACGCGCTGTGGCACGTGCGCAATGAGCGTTCCAGCGCGCACCGCTGGTTGCTGCAGGAAATGGCCGAGGTGGCGCACCGCACGGTGGAAAGTGCCGCTCGCGCCCAGGCCCTCGAACAGACCGGCGCCGACGCGCCCTTCAAGGACCCGTACCGCTCCACAGCGCCCACATGACGCCGGCAAAGCGCGCTGCGATCTGGGCCTGTTGTGGGTGGCGTCCGCTGGCCAGTACGCAGCGGCCGGCGACGTAAACCTCTCGGAAGGCCGGCGCGTCGGTGGCGAACACCAGCGCGTCGAGCGTGTGAGAGGGCGGTACGCCGGCCACGCCGAAAGCGCCAGCGTCCAGCACCAGCAGGTCGGCGCGCGCGCCGGGCACCAGCCCCCACTGCTTCATGCCGGCGGCGCCACCACTGCCGGCCAGCATGCGGTCGAACAGGCGTGCGGCGGTGGCCTGCTGGCCGGGGGCATCGGCAGCGGCCACGTTGCGCTGGCGGCGGATCAGGCGCTGGCCGTATTCGAGCCAGCGCAGTTCTTCGGGCCACTGGCGGCAGACCTGGCTGTCCGAGCCCACCGTGACGGGCACGCTCGACGCCAGCCAGCCCGGCAGGTCGGGCAGGCCGTCGCCCAGGTTGGCTTCGGTGCTGGGGCAGATCACGATGCCGGCGCCGCGGGCCGCCACCGCGTCGATCTCGGCCGGCAGCGCGTGCGTGGCGTGAACCAGTTGCCAGCGTGCGTCGAGCCGCGCCTCGCGCGCCAGCCATTCGATCGGCCGCGCGCCGGTGTGGGCCAGACAGTCATTCACCTCGGCAGTCTGTTCGGCCACGTGGATGTGGATCGGCACATCGTCGTCGCCAACGAGCTTCATCAACTCGGCGATCGAACCCGGCGACGCAGCACGCAGCGAATGCAGCGCGACGCCGGCATTGACGTGCGCTCGGCCGGCAGCCTGTACGGCACGGTAGAGCGCGTGCACCGACACCGGCGTGCCGCGAAAGCGGCGCTGGTCGTCGCGCAGCGCGGGCTGCGCAAAACCGGCACGTTCGTACAGCACCGGCAGCACCGTCAGGCCGATGCCGGCGTCTTGTGCCGCGTCGGCCAGCGCCCAGCTCAGGCGCGCCGGGTCGGCGTACGCGCTGCCGTCGGGCGCGTGGTGCAGGTAGTGGAACTCGCACACCTGCGTGTAGCCGCCCTGCAGCAGCTCCACATACAACTGTGCCGCCACCGCCTGCAACTGTTCGGGCGTGATGCGCAGCGCCACGCCGTACATGCGGTCGCGCCAGGACCAGAAGTCGTCCGGCTGGCCGTCCCTGCCCGGCAGCCGCCGCTCCGACAGGCCGGCAAACGCGCGCTGGAAAGCGTGGCTGTGTGCGTTGACCAGGCCCGGCAGCACCGGGCCGGTGAGCACCGTGGCATCGGCCGGTGGCGGGCTGACGTTGGGGGTGACCTCGGCCCAAAGGCCGTTGGCGTCGGCGCGCAGCAGCACGCTTTCCTCCCAACGCCCGGCCAGCCAGGCACGCGGCGCCCACAGGCAGGCCGGTGCGGTGCGCGGGTCAGCCATGCGCAGGCCTCCACGCCAACATCGCATTCACCAACGCGCGCAGCACCGGCGCCAGGGTGGCGGCGCGCGCCGGATCAACCTGGTACGGCGGCTGCTCGGCCATGTAGGTGCTCCAGCACATCTCGAGTTGCACCGCGTGCATGCCTTCGCGCGGGCGGCCGCGGCTGCGCGTGATGTGGCCACCCTTGAAGCGGCCGTCTGCCACTTGCGTGAATGAGGTCTGGCCTTCCAGCACCGCCACCAGCGCAGTGCGCAGCGACGGTGCGCAACTCGTGCCGCTGGCGGTGCCCAGGTTCATGTCGGGCAACCGGCCTTCGAACAGCCACGGCAGTTCGGACTTGATGCTGTGGCCGTCGAACAGGAGGGCGTAGCCGTGCTGCGCTTTCAGGCGCGCGAGCTCGTCGTCCAGCGCGGCGTGGTAGGGGCGCCAGTAGGTGTCACGCCTTCGATTGATTTCAGCCGTGTCGGGCGCCATGCCGCCGCGGTACAGCGGTTCGCCGGTGAAGAAGCGCGTCGGGCACAGCTCGGTGTTGTTCACACCGGCATACATCGGCGCGTCTTCGGGCGGGCGGTTCAGGTCGATCACGTAGCGCGAGTGGCGCGGCACGATCAGGCTCGCGCCGAGTTCGCGTGCGAAGGCGTAGAGCCGGTCGAGGTGCCAGTCGGTGTCTTCGACCGCCAGGGCACGTTCCACGTAGCGCGGGCGCTGGTCGTCGGGAATCACGGTGCCCACATGCGGCAGGCTCACCAGCAGCGCGGTGCTACCGGGGTGCAGCGTGAAGATCTTCGAATCGTTCATTGCGGTCACCTCCGCTCCAGCCCGCCGAACACGACACGGGCGCACGGGTTGTGGCCGAACCAGTAGGCCAGCTCGTTCGGGTGCTCCAGGTTCCAGGCCACGAAGTCGGCGCGCTGGCCGGCGGCCAGGCGCCCGCGGTCGGCCAGGCCGAGTGCGAGCGCGCCGTTGACCGTCACGCCGCGCAGCGCTTCCTCAGGCGTCAGGCGGAACACGGTGCAGCCCATGTGCAGCATCAGCAGCAGCGACAGCGCCGGTGAGCTGCCGGGGTTGTGGTCGGTGGCCAGCGCCATCGGCACGCCGGCATTGCGCAGCGCCGCGACCGGCGGCAGTTGCGTGTCGCGCAGAAAGTAGTAGGCCCCGGGCAGCAGCACCGCCACGGTGCCGGCCTGGCGCATTGCGCGCACGCCGCGCTCGCTCAGGTGTTCGAGGTGGTCGCAGGAGAGTGCGCCGAATTCGGCCGCGAGTTCGGCACCGCCCTGGTCGCTGAGTTGTTCGGCGTGCAGCTTGACCGGCAGGCCCAGCGCGCGTGCAGCTTCGAACACACGCCGCGTCTGTGCCGGCGTGAAGCCGATGCGCTCGCAGAACGCATCGACCGCGTCGACCAGCCCTTCGGCATGCAGGGCGGGCAGCCAGCCGCACAGGGCCTCGACGTAGGCGTCGGCACGGCCGTCGAACTCGGGCGGCACCGCGTGCGCGGCCAGATACGTGGTGCGCACCGTCAGCGGCAGTTCCGTGCCCAGCCGCCGCGCAGCCGCGAGGCAGCGGCGCTCGTGTTCCAGCGCCAGGCCGTAGCCGGACTTCACTTCGAGCGTCGTCACGCCTTCGCGCATCAGGGTCAGCGCCCGTTGCCGGGCCGCCGTGAACAGCGCCTCATCGCTGGCGGCGCGCGTGGCCGCCACAGTCGAGCGGATGCCCCCACCGGCGCGCGCGATGTCTTCGTAGCTCGCGCCGTGCAGGCGCATCTCGAACTCGCGCGCGCGCTGGCCGCCGTAGACGAGGTGGGTGTGGCAGTCCACCAACCCGGGTGTGACGAGTGCGCCGCCGAGGTCGTGTTCGTTGGCCACGCCTGGCCTCAGCGCGGCCGGCAACTCGGCCAGCGCGCCGGCCCACTCGATCTTCTCGCCGCGTGTCAGCAGCGCGCCAGCGTCGATCAAGCCCCAACCCGAGGCCTCGGCGAGCGTGGCGAGCCGCGCATGGCGCCACAGCGTCAGGTCAGCCGTCATGGCGCGCGCTCCGAAAACCCCAGCCACCAGCCGCAGACCCCGGTGTCGTCGGGAATGAAACAGCAGGGTTCATCTCCCAGGTCCCACAGCAGCGTGTGTGCGGGAACGAGGCGTTCGACGCCCTCGGCCCGCACGCGCCCAGCGCCGAGCGTGAACAGGCCGCGTTCGGTGAAAGCTTCGCGCCACCACTGCCCGGCCTCGACCGCGCGCATCGCGCCGGTGCCGCCGCGCAACATCAGGTTCAGGTCGCGCGTCGGGCCGTCGACGAGCGCGCAGCCGGGTGCGTCGGCGCCGTCGAAGCACAAGGGCGCGTCGCCCAAGGCCAGCGTGCGCTCGCCGCCGGCAAAGCCGAGCCGTACGCCTGCGCCTTGCGCCACCGCGAACCAGCGCTGCACGCCGGGGAAGGCCGAGAACGGGCCATCGGCATCGATCTCGGCCAGACTCACGCGCAGCTTCCATTCGCCACCGGCCGGTCGCGCGAGCAGCTCGCGCGTGCGCCCGCCGCCGTTGCGCCAGGCCTGCGGCGCGACCTGCTCAGCGTGCACCGTCAGCATGGCTGTTCTCGTCCGCGGCCCGCCACAACACCGGGAACAGCGCGTGCTCCATCAGCGCTCCGGCGGCCAGTTCATCCCGCAGGCCTGGGAACTCCGGCGAGGTCGTCCACGCGCGCGGCGCGTGGCGAACGTCGTCGCCGAGAAAGCGCACCGAGAACACGCGCCGGCGCCGGTCGCCATCGACGCCGCCGGCCGCGTGCAGCGCGAGCATGTGAAAGCACACCGCGTCGCCGGGCTCGACCTCCCAGCCGATGATGCGGGGCCCGCCGTCAAGTTTGCGCGCGGCTTCGATGTCGGGCAGGTCGGCCAGGCTGCCCTCGGGGAACCACTTGGCCTGGTGGTCCATGAAGCTGCGCGGCATCAGCCAAGGCCCGCGGTGCGAACCGGCGACGAACTCCAGGGTCGAGTGGCGCCGTACCGGATCGACCGGCATCCACACGCTGACGTTCTGGCGACCCTCGATGTTGTAGTACGGCTGGTCCTGGTGCCACGGCGTGCGCTGGCGCGTGCTGGGCTCCTTGGTCAGCATGTGGTCGTGGTACAGGCGCACCTGGCGGCTGCGCATCAGCGCGCCAGCGGCGGCGGCCAGCGCCGAGCCGAAGATCGCGCGGCGGTAACTCTCGATGTGTTGCCAGTTGCAGAAGTCTTCGATGAAGAAGCCCGGGTCGCCGGGCTGGCTGGCAACCTTGGCGCGTGGGCTCGGCTCAGCGATGTTGGCGTCGATGCCCTCGCGGATCAGCGCCACTTCGGCTTGTGTGAGCAACTGGCGGATGCAGACCGCACCATCGGCCTCGAACGCAGCGACGACCTCGGGCGTGACCTTCTCGCGCACCCGTTCTTCGATCGAAAGTAGTGTGTGAATCATTTGGATTCCTTCGTGCTGCGCACTCCGGTATTCGCCCTTCGGGCGGCCCGGCGGGCTCACTGGCGCACCCTACGGCCTGCGGCCGGTCCCGCCAGGCGGGAATGAGCCCCTTCGGGCGGCCGGGCGGGGCTCATGGCCTGAATTCTCCATGCAGCATGTAGCGTGAGCCCGGGTGCACCAGGCGCGCCAAGGTGATCGGCACGCCGCGGTTCAAGGTGCGGCGAACGACGATCAGGCAAGGCTCGGTCGGCTGGATGCCGAGCAGCTTGGCCTCTTGCGCCGTCGGCGCCGCGGCTTCGATCGAGTACTCGGCCTCCCACAGCGGCGCCACCTGCAGCAGGTAGTGCGTCGGCGTGGTGCGGGTGAAGTCCACGCTCAGGTAGTCGGGCGCGCAGGCCGGGTTCACGTAGCGGTCTTCGCACTGCAGCGGCACGCCGCTCTCGAAGTGCACCAGCAAGGTGTGGAACACCGGCGCGCCGGTGGCCAGCCCCAGGCGCTGCGCCAACTCGGCCGGTGCGCGCTCTCGCCGCACCACGTGAACCTCGGCGTGGTGCAGGTGGCCGCGGGCGGTGATCTCGGCCTGCAGGTCGCGGATCGTCAGCCGCGAGGCCACGCGGTTCAGGTGCGCGGCGAAAGTGCCCACGCCTTGCAACCGGTCCACCAGCCCTTCGGTCTGCAGTTCGCGCAACGCGCGTGTGACCGTCATGCGGCTGACACCGAACTGCGCCACCAGCTCGGCCTCCGATGGCATCAAGCTGCCAGGCGCCCAGTGGCCGCGTTCGAGTTCCTGCTTCAGGTACTGCTTGACCTTGGCATACGGAGCGGATGGCGGCGTGGGTGCGGCGCCGGGCGAGAGAACATGATCCGGGAAAACCATGCCTCAAAGTCTACTTGCATAGTCTTGTCTAGACAAGTACAGTCAGCGGCATTCGCTTCATCGTTTTCCCGAAGCTCCGCGTTGCCAAGGCTTCGCTTTCCCGAAGCTCCCGCCTTCTCCGAGTCACCTGCCGAGAGGTTCCCCATGTCCGACCTGTCCACCGCCAAGCACATCGCTCAGCCGCACCCGGTTCGCGCACCGCGCGGCACGGCCATCACCTGCAAGAACTGGCTCATCGAAGCCGCCTACCGCATGCTGCAGAACAACCTCGACCCCGAGGTGGCCGAGAACCCGGATGCGCTGGTCGTCTACGGCGGCATCGGCAAGGCCGCGCGCAACTGGGACTGTTACGAGGCGATCCTGAAGGCGCTGCGTGCGCTCAATGAAGACGAGACCTTGCTGGTGCAGTCGGGCAAGCCGGTCGGTGTGTTCCGCACGCATGTCGATGCGCCGCGCGTGCTGATCGCCAACTCCAACCTGGTTCCCAAGTGGGCGACGTGGGAGCACTTCCACGAGCTCGACCGCAAGGGCCTGATGATGTACGGCCAGATGACGGCCGGCAGCTGGATCTACATCGGCAGCCAGGGCATCGTGCAAGGCACCTATGAAACCTTCGTCGAAGCTGGCAAGCAGCATTTCGGCGGCAGCCTGGCGGGCAAGTGGATCCTGACCGCGGGCCTGGGCGGCATGGGCGGCGCGCAGCCGCTGGCGGCGAGTTTCGCCGGCGCATCGTCGCTGAACATCGAATGCCAGCAGTCGCGCATCGAGTTCCGCATCAAGACGCGCTACCTCGACGAGCAGGCGCGTGACCTCGACGACGCGCTCGAGCGCCTGGAGCGCTACTCGCGCGAGAAGAAGGCCGTCTCGATCGGCCTGCTCGGCAACGCCGCCGACCTCCTGCCCGAGCTGGTGCGGCGCGCGAAGGCCGGCGAGATCCGCCCCGATCTGGTGACCGACCAGACCTCGGCGCACGACCTCGTCAACGGCTACCTGCCTTCGGGCTGGAGCGTGGAGAGCTGGCGCGCCGCGCAGGCCGACGCTGGCCAGCACGCCTCGTTGCGCGACGCCGCTGCGCGCAGTTGCGCGGTTCACGTGCAGGCGATGCTCGACTTCCAGGCGATGGGCGTGCCGACGGTCGACTACGGCAACAACATCCGCCAGGTGGCGTTCGACGCCGGGGTGAAGAACGCGTTCGCTTTCCCCGGTTTCGTGCCCGCCTATGTGCGCCCGCTGTTCTGCCGCGGCAAGGGGCCGTTCCGCTGGGTGGCGTTGAGCGGCGACCCGGAAGACATCCGCAAGACCGACGCGAAGATGAAGGAGTTGTTCCCCGCGCATGTGTCGGACCATGCGCACCTGCACCGCTGGCTCGACATGGCGAGCGAGCGCATCGCCTTCCAGGGCCTGCCGGCGCGCATCTGCTGGATCGGCCTGGGCGAGCGCCACCGCGTCGGCCTGGCCTTCAACGCGATGGTGAGAAGCGGCGAGCTAAAGGCGCCGATCGTGATCGGCCGCGACCACCTCGACAGCGGCTCGGTCGCGTCGCCCAACCGCGAAACGGAGTCGATGAAGGACGGCAGCGATGCCGTGTCCGACTGGCCGCTGCTGAACGCCTTGCTCAACACCGCGGGCGGAGCGACCTGGGTCAGCCTGCACCACGGCGGTGGCGTCGGCATGGGTTATTCGCAGCACAGCGGCGTGGTGATCGTCTGCGACGGCACCGACGCGGCAGCGAAGCGCATCGAGCGCGTGTTGTGGAACGACCCGGGCACCGGCGTGATGCGCCATGCCGATGCGGGCTACGACGAGGCGGTGGCTTGCGCGAAGGAACAGGGCCTGAACATGCCAATGCTGCAAGGCGGCAACTGATGTTGATCGAACCCGGTCACCTGACTCTCGAACAACTGCAAGCTATTCACGCCGGTGGCGTGAGCTTGAGCCTGCCCGATTCCGCACACGACGCGATCCGCGCCAGCGCGCAGGTCGTGCAAGCCGCGGCTGACGGCGACGCGCCGGTCTACGGCGTCAACACCGGCTTCGGCAAGCTCGCGAACCAGCGCATCAGCAAGGCGCAGCTGGCCACCTTGCAGCTGAACCTGATCCGCTCGCACAGCGTGGGCGTCGGCGATCCGCTGCAGCCCGAGGTCGTGCGGCTGATGCTGGCGCTGAAGGCAGCCAGCCTCGCGCGTGGCCACTCGGGCGTGCGGCAAGTCGTGGTCGACACCTTGCTGGCGGTGCACAACGCCGGCCTCGTGCCGTTCATCCCGTCGCAAGGTTCGGTCGGCGCGTCGGGTGACCTGGCGCCGCTGGCCCACATGACCCTGGCCTTGCTGGGCGAAGGCGAGATGCTCGTCGACGGCCGTGCCGTGCCGGCCGCCGCCGCGCTGCACGGCGCCGGCATTGCGCCGCTGAGTCTGGGCGCAAAAGAAGGCCTGGCGCTCATCAACGGCACGCAGACCTCGACCGCGCTCGCGCTGCACGCACTGCTGGCCTTCGAACCGGTGCTGGAGGCGGCGCTGGTGATCGGCGCGCTGACGGTCGACGCCGCACGCGGCAGTGACGGCCCGTTCGACCCGCGCATCCACGAGTTGCGTGGCCAGCCCGGGCAGATCGACGTGGCCCAGTACTACCGCGCGCTGCTCGCCGGCAGCGAAATCCGCCGCTCGCACATGGAAGGCGACGACCGCGTGCAGGACCCGTACTCGCTGCGCTGCCAGCCGCAGGTGGTGGGCGCGTGCCTGGACGTGATGCGCCACGCCGCGCTGGTGCTGCTGCGTGAGGCGAATGCGGTGACCGACAACCCGTTGGTCTTTTCTGCAGCAAACGGATCGCCGGGCGAGATGATCTCCGGCGGCAACTTCCACGCCGAGCCGGTGGCGTTGGCCGCTGACGGTATGGCCTTGGCCATCGCGGAAGTCGGCGCGATCGCCGAACGCCGCATCGCGATGCTGATCGACAGCGGCGTGTCGCGCCTGCCGCCGTTCCTCACCGCCGACGCGGGGCTGAACAGCGGCTTCATGATCGCGCACGTCACGGCCGCATCGCTCGCGTCCGAGAACAAGTCGCTCGCCCACCCGGCGAGTGTCGACAGCCTGCCGACCAGCGCAAACCAGGAAGACCATGTGTCGATGGCCACCTTCGCCGCGCGGCGCCTGCAGGCCATGATCGCCAACACCTCGAACATCCTCGGCATCGAATTGCTGGCCGCCGCGCAGGGCATCGAATTCCTGCGCCCGCTGCGCAGCTCAGTGGCGCTGGAGCAGGTGCATGCGTTGCTGCGAGAGCAGGTCGCAACGATCGCGCACGACCGCTACCTGGCCCCTGAAATGGCCCGCGCCACCGCGCTGGTTCGCAACGGTTCATTGGCACGTATCCTGCGTACCTTGCCCGACTTGCCCGTGCTGTGGAAGCCGGCTTGAATCCCTTGTCCTCACCCGTCCCAAAGGAAACCGTCATGAAGAAATCGCTGAGCATTCTCGCGGCCGCGCTGCTGCTGCCCGCTGCGGCAATAGCGCAGGAAACCAAGGTCGCGATCGGCATCTCGGGCTGGACCGGCTTCGCGCCGCTGACCTTGGCCAAGGAAGCCGGCCTGTTCAAGAAACACGGCCTGGACGTGACGATCAAGAAGATCCCGCAGAAAGACCGCCATCTCGTGCTGGCCTCGGGCGACATCCAGTGCGCCGCCACCACGGTCGAGACCTGGATCGTCTGGAACGCCAACGGCGTGCCCACCACGCAGATCTTCCAGCTCGACAAGAGCTACGGCGCCGACGGCATGGTCGTCAAGCCCACCATTGCCAAGATCACCGACCTGAAGGGCAAGACGGTCGCCGCCAGCGCGCCTGGCACGGCCCCGTACTTCACGCTCGCGTGGATGCTGAAGAAGAACGGCATGAGCCTGAAGGACGTGAAGATCGTCAACCTCGAGCCGCAGGCCGCCGCCAACGCGATGATCGCCGGCACCGACGGCGTCGACGCCGCGATGACCTACGAGCCCTACCTCGGCGCCGTGCGCGCCAAGCCCGAGGCCGGCAAGATCATCGCCACCACGCTCGACTACCCGATGGTGATGGACACCTTCGGCTGCACGCCCAAGTTCCTGGCCGAAAACCCGAAGGCCGCCAAGGCGCTGGCCGACGGCTACTTCGACGCGCTGGAGATGATCAAGGCCGACCCGAA
>JANOQS010000710.1:0-4439 GCA_031414975.1 Methylibium sp.
TTCAGGCAATCCAGTTGTAGGCAGGAGCCCAAACCCCCATCGCGCGCCAAGTGCCTGTCGTGAAACAACAAACTCGCTCGGGGCCTGGGGGAACTTCAGGCTAGTAGCGGCTATAGATGCTGCGCAGGGGGTGCCCTACGCCTGCGCCCGCCCCGCCTGGCTCCGTCGCCACGCCGCCGGCGGCGCGCCGAACTCGCGCCGGAAGGCGCGGCTGAAGGCGGTGTCGGTCTGGTAGCCGACTTCTTCGGCAATCCGCGCCAGCGGCGCGTTGCTGCGGCAGAGCAGATGGGTCGCGAGCAGCATGCGCCACTGCGTGAGGTACTGCATCGGCGAACTGCCCACCAGGTGCTGAAAGCGCTCGGCCAGCACCGAGCGCGAGGTGCCGGCCACGCGCGCCAGCGCTTCGAGCGTCCAGCCGTGCGCCGGGTCCTTGTGCAGCGCATTCAGCGCAGCGCCGACGATGCGGTCACTCACGCCGGCAAGCCAGCCGGTGCGGCCTTCCTGGCGCTCGTTCATGTGCAGTCGCAGCACCTCGATGAACAGCACCTCGGCCAGTTTGGCCAGCACACCCGCGCCGCCCGGCCGCGGTGAGCGGGCTTCGGCCAGCGCGTAGCGCACCGAAGCTTCGAGCCAGATGCCGGCGTTCGAGCCGCGCACGTTCACGCGCACCAGCGCCGGCAGGCCCGCCAGCAGCAGCCGCGCCAGGCGGGCGTCGCAGGCCATGTAGCCGCACACCAGGCGGGTGGTCGCACCGCCGCCGCCGTAGGCCAGGTGGCGCGGCCGGCGCGTCAGCACGGTGGCCAGCTGGCTGCCGCCCGCTGCCGGCGCCAGGCCGGGCTCGGACGTCATCAGGTGCGCGTCGCCCTGCGGGAAGATCACCGCGTCACCCGCAATCAGCCGGGTGGGAGGCTGGCCGTCCATCTCCACGAAGCAATCGCCCTCGGTGATCAGGTGAAAGATGACCATGCGCTCGGCGCCCGGCTCCAGCAGCGGCGCCACCGTTTCGGCGCGCGGCGAGTGGTAGCACCACGGCGCGGTAAAGCGGCCGTGGATGAAGATCGCGCCGATCAGGCGCACCACGCGCAGCGTTTCCGAGAGTGCGTCCATCAGCCAGCCTCTGCTTCGTCCACCTCGATCTGTAGCGCCATCGGCACCGCCGGCTGCAACGCGGCGTACACCGGCGAGCCACGCAGGCCGCGTTCCGCCAAAGCACGCAGGCGTTCCGGCGCCACGCCGCGCGCGCCGATGCGCACGTTCAAGGCCAGGTCTTGCGACGCGGCCGGCACCGGCGCGCCATCGGCGTCGGGCAAGCCCACCAGGCCGCGCAGGTCCGAGCGGCTGCGCGCCACCACCTCCAGCAAGCTCAGCTCGATGCCTTCGTCCGCCGCGGCCAGGCCGATGCAGGTGGCCGCGCACGACGCCAGCCCGGCGCGGAACAGCCAGCCGGGCGAGACCTGGTCGCCACTGCCGCCCAGCTCGGTGGGCATGTCGGTCGGCACACTGGCGCCGTTGGGGTGCCCGGCGTCGATGCGCAGGCCGCCGGCCCAGCGCGCGGTGGCCGGCGCGTCGTCGTGAATGCCGGCTTCCGGGCGCCGCTTCAACACCGTGCGGACCCGCTCAAGCGCTGTCGCGATGTCTTGCGCTGCCATGGTCACTTCTCTCCTGGTGATGCGCTGGCGATTGTGCGAGTCAGGCCGCCTTGTGGCCAGCGGCAGCAACGGCTGCGGACGGGTCGGCGGATGAATCGGCAGCAATCCCGGACGGTCTGCAAGGCCCCGCGCGTGCAGGCCCTGCATTGCGGACGATCGGGCAAGCCGCAGCGACGCAGGGGCAGGACGCCGTGGCCGCCGCCGCGCGACAGTGCAGGCCTCGCCACACCGTTCAAAGGACTGTTCACCATGAATGCCCCCATCGACTTCAGCGCCGTGAAAACCCGCCAGCAGGCCGCCTGGGCCAGCGGTGACTATGCCGTGATCGGCACCACCTTGCAGATCGTCGGCGAACAACTGGCCGAGGCCTGCGAGCTGGGCTGGGACGAGCGTGTGCTCGACGTGGCGGCCGGCAACGGCAACGCCACACTCGCCGCCGCGCGGCGCGGCTGCCGCGTGACCTCGACCGACTACGTGCCCGCGCTGCTCGAACGCGGCGCCGAGCGCGCCCGCGCCGAGGGGCTGGACGTGGCTTTCCAGACGGCCGACGCCGAAGCGCTGCCGTTCGCCGACGCGAGCTTCGACGTCGTGCTGTCCAGCTTCGGCGTGATGTTCTCGCCCGACCAGGCCGAGGCCGCGACGGAGATGGCGCGGGTGTGCCGCCCCGGCGGGCGCATCGGCCTGGCCAACTGGACGCCCGAGGGTTTCATCGGCCAGGTGTTCAAGACGCTCGGGCGCCACCTGGCGCCGCCGGCCGGCGTGATGCCGCCGTCGCGCTGGGGCGTCGAGGCGCAGCTGCAAACCCTGTTCGGAGACAGCGCCGCGGCGATTTTGGTGACACGCCGTATGTTCAACTTCCGCTACCGCTCGACGGCGCATTTCATCGACGTGTTCCGCACCTGGTACGGGCCGATCCACAAAGCGTTTGCGGCGCTGCCGGCCGACGCTGGCGCGGCACTGGAGCGTGACCTGACCGAGTTGCTGGACCGCATGAACCGGGCCGGCCCTGGCGCGCTGGTCGTGCCCAGCGAGTACCTTGAAGTGGTGATCACGCGCCGCTGAGGGTCGTTCACCATGGAGCCCCACCTGCAGCGGCGCGTGCAACGTTATGGCTGGGACCGGGCGGCGATCGTCTACGAGCGGCTCTGGCAGGAGCAGCTCGCGCGCGTGCAGGCCGAGCTGCTGGCCGCTGCCGCGCCGCGGCCCGGCGAGCAGGTGCTGGACGTGGCCTGCGGCACCGGGCTGGTGGCGTTCGCTGCGGCCCGCGCGGTGGGCTCGGGGGGTGCGGGCGGTGCCGTGCTCGGGGTCGACCTGTCCGGCGCGATGGTCGAAGCGGCCCGCCAGCGCGCGCTCTCGAGCGGCCAGGCGAACGCCGGCTTCGCGCGCATGGACGCCGAAGACCTGGCCCTGCCCGACGCCAGCTTCGACGTGGTGCTCTGCGCGCTGGGCCTGATGTACCTGCCCGACCCGGCGCAGGCGCTGCGCGAGATGCGCCGCGTGCTGCGCCCGGGCGGCCGCCTGGGGCTGGCGGTGTGGGGCGACCGCTCGCGCTGCGGCTGGGCGGCGGTGTTCGAGATCGTCGATGCCGAAGTCGCCAGCGAGGTTTGTCCGCTGTTCTTTCACCTCGGCCGGCACGACGCGCTGGCGCGCCTGTGTGGCGACGCCGGCTTCACCCCCGGCGCACAGCGCCGCATCACGATGACCCTGGACTACCCGGGCGCCGATGCCGCCTGCGACGCCGCCCTGGTGGGCGGCCCGGTGGCGATGGCCTGGTCACGCTTCGATGCGCCAACGCGCGCTCGCGTGCGCGAGAAGTACCTGCATGCCATCGAGCCGTGGCGCTTCGGTGGCGTCTACCGCATTCCGGCCGAGTTCGTGGTCGCCACGGCGCAAGTGCCGGTCGAGCCGTAGCGCGGTCGCCCACGCGCGCGGTCGTCGGCGCTCAACCCAGCGCGTCGTTCACCTGCTCGTTGAACTCGGCCAGCCCGACGGCGGTGTTCACCTCGCGCGGCAGCGCGTCGCGGGCCGAGAACACGCCCAGGATCTGGCCGCCTTCGGCGACGATGGGCAGGTGGCGGAAGCCGCGCTCCAGCATGATCAGCACCGCGTCGGCGACCTTGGTCTCGGGCGTCACGCAGCGCGGGTTGGGCGTCATCACCTTGGGGACCACGGTCCTGGCCGGGTCGACTGCCTTGGCCAGCACGCGCGTCATCAGGTCGCGTTCGGTCAGGATGCCGAGCATGGTGCCGGCGGTGTCGACGATCAGCACGCTGCCGCAGTTGGCGCTGGTCATCACGCAGGCCGCCTCGAAGACCGTGGCGCCCGGCCCCACGCTGATCACATGGCCTCGGGACATGGCCTGGAATACCGTGCGTTCGGACATGGTGCGTCTCCTTGGCAAATGAGCGGCTCTCAGCGCAGCCCGGCGTTGATCTTCTCCAGCGCCGCGGCACCGGGGCACAGTTGCGCTTCGCGCAGCGAGTTGAGCGGCGCCGCGCAGGTGTTCAGCGAGGTGTGCAGGTCGGTCGCCAGCGCGTCCAGGTAGAGCAGCCCGGTCACCACCTCGCCGCGCGCGGCGTGCTGCTGCATGTAGCTCATGGCGGCCCAGCGGTCGGTCGGGTCGTAAGCTTCGTGCAGCTTGCGCAGGCGCACCACCGAGCCGTCGTGCTGCGGCACGTCGATCACTTCGCCCTCGCCATACACGGCCGTGATCTCCTCGCCGGGCGAGATGAAGTCGATGCGGCTCACCGCCTCGTTGTGCTGGCGCACGTAGTCGTAGCTCTTGGTGCT
>JANOQS010000711.1:0-4155 GCA_031414975.1 Methylibium sp.
GCCGAACGGCCGGTTGTTCGCATACGCCGCGATCGAAGGGGCCGCAGGGGGCGTGGTGTCCACGGTCGTAGCGAACCCGGTACTGAGCGCGCCCAGTGCCGTACCGTTTTCGGTCCGCGCGAAATAGGTGCGTGCCGTCTCGCCCAGGTTCGTGCCGTCATTGATCGTCCAGTTCAAGCCGTTCACCGTGGCGATGCCCACCAGCGTGCTGGTGTTGTTGCGATAGACGCGCACGCTCGCCTGGGCAGGAAGCGCAGCCGCCAGCGTGCCGTTGACCGCAGGCGTCGGGTCACCGATCACCGAGCCGCTGGTGGTGACGGCGAACCCGTCGGGCCGCGACAGGCCGGCGCCGCTGTAGGCGACCGACCCGATCGTCGCGGCCGGCAGGTTCGTCACCACCGTGACCGTCCTGCTCGTCCCTGCGGCACTTGCGTTGGCGGCAGTGTCGACCACACGCGCGTCGTAGACATAGGTTCCGGCCGCCTGCGCCGCATCGGTGAAGGTCCACGCCAGACCGTTCAATGACGGTGTGCCAGCGGCCACCCCACCACGTCGCACCTGTATCGACTCTCCCGCGCCCAGTGCCGCGGTGAGCGTGCCGCTGATCGTGGGCGTCGTGTCGGCGGTGTTGCCGCCATTGGCCAGGTTGCCGCTGAAGCTGTCGGAAATCTGCGTGACGTCGGCGATCTGGGTCGGCACCGTGGCGTCGATGGGAACATTGACCGCGACGCTCTGCCCGAACGCACTGGCGTTGGCCGCCTGCTCGACCTGCACTCTGAACGCGGTCGTGCCGTCGGGCCGCGCGGGGCTGACGTAGTTCCAGCTCGTCGCACCGACCGCCGCCGTCGCGTTGGCCGTCGAGACGTTGTTGACGTAGATGCGCACCACTTCTCCGGTGAGCAGGGCGCGCTGGATATTGCCGGCCAGCGTGGGTGTGTTGTCGTTGCTCAGGGCCACTGCACCACCGGACGGGGCGATGGAGTTGACCGTCAGGTTCAGGATTGCAGCGTTCGGAAGGGGGAAATTCGCCGCACTGATGGTCACCGAAAGACTCGTGCCCAGCGGGCCCACATTGCCGGCAGCGTCGAGCACTTGGGCCTGGTAGGCATAGGTTCCCTGGGCCAGCGGCGCGGGTTCGGTAAAGCTCCAGGTCGTACCGGTGACGGTCGGCGTCGCGATGGCCACGCCACCCCGCAGCAGCCTGACGCTCTCGCCGCTGGCCAGCGCTGTACTCAGTGTGCCGGAGACGATCGGCGTGGTGTCGCTGGTCGAGGCAATGGCCGGGGGCAACGGCAGGCCGCCGATGAAGTCGTCGGAAATCAGCGTGACGTTCGCCGGCTGCGTCGGCGGGACGCTGTCGACCACGATCACGTAGCCTGCGCTGGGTGCGCCGAGCACGGCGCCGGCTTCGGTGCGGGCGGTGTAAGTTTGTGCGCCCTGTCCGGCCGCCGGGTCCGTGAAGGTCCAGGTGGTGCCCGTGACGGCGGCCTGTCCGGCCAATGCCGTCCCGTTGCGCAGCACGCGCACCAGGTACCCGGCCGGCAAGGCGGCGCTGACGGAGCCGCGCAGCGTGGGTGTGACGTCGGCCGTGGACGCACCGGCGGCGATGGTGACATTGGCGTCATTGACGATGGCGGTGATGGTGGTGCCTGGCGACCCGGTCACCACCGTGACCGAGCGGGCGCTGCCGTAGCTGCCGGCATTGCCCGCGGCGTCGATCACGCGGGCACGGTAGGTGTAGGCGGCTCCGGCCAGTGCCAAGGGCTCGGTGTACGTCCAAGTCGTTCCCGCTGAAGTGAGCGTCGTGATCTGCACCCCGTTTCGCTCCAGGCGCAAGGTCTCGCCAGCACCAAGCGCAGCGCTCAAGGTGCCGCTCACCGTGGGAGTCGTGTCGGCGGTGAAGCCCCCATCGGCCACAGCGCCGTTGACGTCGTCGGAAATGCCCGTCACGTTGGCCGCCTGCGTTGGCGCTGCCGTATCAACGCCTATCGTGTAGGCATTGCTCAAAGCGCCAAAGGCTGTGCCGGCCTCAACGCGCACCCGATACGACTGCGCACCGTTCGGGGCCGAGGGGTCGGTGAAGGTCCAGCCGGTCCCAACAACGGCGGCGGTGCCAATGGCATTGCCATTGCGTTGTACGGAGAGCGTTTGACCGGCTGCCAGATTGACGCTCAACGACCCTTGCAATGCCGGCGTGGTATCGATCGTTGAAGAGCCAGACGGTATCTCGGCGTTGGCGTCGTTGACGGCCCGCAGAATGGTTGCTGAGGTCAGGATCGTCGGCAGCGCCCCCGCGGAAGGCTGCGCGCAAGGTGTGCTCAGCGACTGGAGTGGTCTCGCGATGATGCTGTTGTGGCACGACGAACACACCGTGCCCTGCGGTGTGTACACGTGGCCAGCCGGAACGGCGCAGGCATTGGTGAGGATGGCAGGCGTGGTCGGCAGCGAGCGAGCCGGCAGGTTGGTCGGGCGCACGCAATTCAGCCAGCCGTTGGTGAAGCTCGGGGCGCTCACGGTGCGGGCCGGGTTGTGGCATTGCTGGCACGGTGTGTCGGCGTGCAGCAGCAGGGTCGGCCCGGCGCCGTGAATGTCCGCGGGCGGCTTGCACTCTTCGGTGGAGGTCGGAGCCGGCGGCGTCAGCGGCCACTCGGTCAGTATCAGGTGGCAGGTCGCGCAGTCGACCCGCGGGGCCTGGCCCTGCGGCCGGCGCTGCTGGGCCGGGTTGGCCGGGTCGAACTGCTCGGCCACCCGCCCGCGCACCTTCCACATGTTGCCGTTGTAGTCGATCGCCATGCCGGTCAGGCGGTCGAACGGGCGCGAGCCGTAGCCGATGAAGCCGCCGGGCATCAGGTCGCGCACCTTCGGCAGGCCGAGCACCTGCACCGCGCTGGTGTCGCGCAGGATCGTTTGCGCGGTGATGTCGAAGTGCACGCCCCAGGTGTAGACGGCGCCGTCGTCGGTGAGCACCACGAACAGGCCCTGCTCGGCCAGGATCTTGCGGATCTGCACGCCGGGCTTCAGGTCCAGCCCGGTGACCTGGGTCGGGAACGGGCTCCCGCCCTTGTAGGCGGCGGCCACGTCGCCTTCGGTGTAGCCGAACGGCGCTTCGGACGGGAAGCTGCCCCAGGTCCACACCGTGCCGTCGCGCCGCGTGACCATCGCGTCGTTGTCGCGCGCGCTGATCTGCACCACGCCGGTCAGCTCGCCGGCGCTCGTCATCACCGCGGCGGGCGTGTTGCGCACGCTGTCCTTCACGCCGTCGCCGAGCAGGCCGAAGCCCCAGCTCGAGCCCCACGAGAACACCCGGCCGTCTTCGAGCAATGCGTACGACGCGGTGTTGCTGGCTGCCACCGCGATGGCCGGCAGCGGCAGGGTCACCTTGACCGGCGTTTCGGCGCGGATCAGCGCCGGGCTGCCCACGCCTTGGCCGAGTTGGCTGTACGAGTTGTCGCCCCAGGTGTAGACCGTGCCGTCGGCCATGCGCGCGACGGTGTGCGCAAAGCCGCCCGCCACGTGCGTGACGACCGAGGTTGTCGGGAAGGCGATCTCCACCGCAGCGCCGACGTTGGGACGCGTGCCGACGCCGGTGGTGCCGTCGCCCAGTTCGCCGGCAATGTTGTCGCCCAAGCCGAACAGCTTGCTTTGCGAGTCGGGCGCGTCGGCCTTCAGGAACACGCCGCCGTGGCCGAGGTTGGCGAACACGCCGAACACCCGGCCGGGGATCTTGCGGCCGCGGTCGCTGCCCAGCGGGCGGCCCTCCTTGTCTTCGGAAACCCAGCCGGCCACCGTGGTGATGGCCTCGCCGCCGGGCTTGAGCGACGCATCGAACAGGTACCCCGCGTAGCGCGAGTTGCCGAAGTTGATGACCTTGGGCAAGAGGCCGATCGCGTCCTGCGTGCCGAAGCGGGTCGACTGTTCGGCCAATGCCGAGGTCAGCTCGCCGGTCAGCGTGTTCGGGTCATAGGTGCGGCGTGCGGCGCCAACGGCAGGTTGCGCGTCGCGCAGGCCGTCGAGCTTGCCGTCGAGCAGGTCTTCGCCGAGCTGGTTGATGGCCGCCAGGGTCGGCGTGGCTTCGCCCGGGTTGAACATCGCCGCCTGCTTCGAGAACGCGCCGTTGACCAGCCCGTACACGCCGCGCGGGTTGGTGCTGATCTG
>JANOQS010000712.1:0-8054 GCA_031414975.1 Methylibium sp.
GTGCGCAAGGACCAGAAGCGCGGCGACTACAGCGACCCGGGCTGGTACCGGCACCCACCGGGCACGGTGGCGTATGAGTTCACCGGCGCATTGCCCGACCCGGCTCGATTCAAGGCCGATGCGAGCCCGGGACCCGGCTCCATGCCGGCGATGGCCAAGCCCGCCAAGGAGATCGAAGTGAAGGTGCGCAAGCCCGCGGGTGGCCACTCAGGCCACTGAACCCGGTTCGCACAACCCAAGGAGAACCACATGAAAGAACACATCACGACACCGCTCGCACGCCGTGCCGCCCTGCGGCGCATGGCGGCCGCCGCCGCCGGGACGATGCCCCTGCTGGCCCCCACAGCGCAGGCGCACACCGAAAAGCCGCACGCGCCCAGGAAGGGCCCGGTGACCCAGGAGCAGAAGGACTGGGGCATTGCCGGCGATGCGAAGAAGGCCAGGCGCAGCATCGAGGTTCGCATGGCCGACAACATGCGCTTCACGCCGGAGCGCATCGAGGTGCGGCAAGGCGAGACCGTGAAGTTCCGGGTCCGCAACCGCGGCAAGGTGATGCACGAATTCGTCATCGGCACCCAGGCCGAGAACGCCCGGCACGCCGAGCTGATGGTGAAGTTCCCGACCATGGAACACGACGAGCCCTACATGGCGCATGTGCCGCCGGGCAAGACCGGCGAGATCGTCTGGACCTTCAACCGCGCCGGCGAGTTCGAGTTCGCCTGCCTGATCGCCGGCCACTACCAGGGCGGCATGGTCGGCACGATCACGGTCGCGCGCGCGGGCAAGGCATGAAGCGGCGTCGCGCACCGGCTTTGCGGCCCGGCGCCGCCGGCAGCACCTCCCTCTTTCAACAGCGACTTCAATCCAGAGGAACACTCATGAACCACCAGCCACTCTTCTTCCGCCGCGCCACGGGCACGGCTCTTGGGCTCGCTTTTGCGCTTTCGGCCGCGGCCGTGTTGCCGGCCTGGGCCGCCGGTGACGCAAGCGCAACAGGCACCCTGATCGCGCAAGCCTCCACTGCCGAGATGATCGACGGCGAGGTGCGCAAGGTGGACAAGGAGGGCGGCAAGCTGACCCTCAAGCACGCCGACATCAAGAGCCTGGACATGCCGGCGATGACGATGGTCTTCGTTGTCAAGGACAAGGCGATGCTCGACAAGCTGAAAGCCGGCGACAAGATCAGGTTCAAGGCCATCAACGACGCGGGCAAGTTCACCGTCACCGAGTTGCAGATGGCGCAGTAGATTGCGCCGGGCCCGGCCGATCGACAATCCAGACCAGCGCCTCAACACCATGAACATCAAGAACAGCCGAACCTGCGTCGCACTGGCCGCCGCCACGCTGTGTGGCGGGGCGCTTGCCGCCGGCCCCATCGTGGACATCGCCTGGTCACCCGACGGCCGCTTTGCGCACAAGGCGCAGATCGCAGCTGGCAAGTTCGTCGAGGTCTGCGGCAAGCTGGCGGCAGGCGACGGCGTGCGCTGGAGCTTCACGGCCGGCGCGCCGGTGGACTTCAACATCCATCACCACGTCGGCAAGGAGGCCGTGTTCCCGGTCAAACAGGCGCAGGTTGCCGCTGGCCGCGACACACTGATCGTCGCGGTGGCGCAGGACTACTGCTGGATGTGGACGAACAAGGGCACTGCGCCGGCAAGCTTGACGGTCGAGCTGGCGCGCTGAGCTTGCTACGCAGCGGCCAGCGCCGTGATCGATCAGGTTCAGCTTGCCCGGCGCCGCGCCCGCCCCGGCTGGAGCCCGGCGGTCTTGCCGGGCGCGTGATGCACGGGGGCCGACGGAGCGGCCCCTTCATGGGCGAGCGTGTCGATGATCGGGCAGTCCGGCCGGTCGTCACCGTGGCAGCAGTGCACCAGGTGTTCGAGGGTGGCCTTCATCGAATGCAGTTCCTTCAGCTTCTCGTCGAGCTCTTCGATGTGCGCCTGCGCCAGCGCACGCACCTGCCGGCTCGGCCGCTTGCGGTCCTGCCACAGGCCGAGCAGCTCGCGAATCTGTTCGATGGAAAAGCCCAGGTCGCGCGACTGGCGGATGAAGCGCAAGGTGCTGACTTCCCTGGCGGTGTATTGCCGGTAGCCCGACTCGGTGCGCGCCGCCTCCGGGAAGAGGCCGACGCTTTCATAGTGGCGGATCATCTTCGCCGACACGCCCGAGGCCTTCGCGGCTTCACCGATGTTCATGCTCATGGCTGCTCTCCCAACGCTGCCACGGTCCGAACCGGCGGGCTTGTCGGCGCCGCCGCACGCCCGTCGGCAACACCGCGCCAGCGGCGCAAGCTCAGCGCGTTCAGCACCACGCTGACGCTGCTGAAGGCCATCGCCGCCCCGGCGATCACCGGGTTCAGCAGCCCCAGTGCCGCCAGCGGGATGCCCAGCACGTTGTAGCCGAAGGCCCAGAACAGACCCTGCTTGATCTTCGAGTAGGTGCGGCGCGACACGTCGAGCGAGTCGGCCACCAGCCGCGGGTCGCCGCGCATCAGCGTGATGCCGGCGGTCTCGGTCGCTACGTCGGCACCGCCGGCCATCGCGTACGACACCGACGCGGCCGCCAGCGCCGGGCCGTCGTTCAGGCCGTCGCCGACGAAGGCCACCACCTCACCGGCGTCGCGCAGTTGCTTGACGATGGCCGCCTTGTCGCCCGGCAGCACCTGGGCACGCAGATCGGTGATGCCCAGTTGTCTGGCGACGAGTTCGGCCGCGCCGCGGTTGTCGCCGGTCAGCATCAGGGTCCGGATGCCGAGCTGATGCAGCCGCGACACCGCCTCCGCTGCGGTGGGCTTGAGCGTGTCGCCGAAGGCCAGCAGGCCGAGCAAGCGCTGCTGGCCGGCATCGGAACGGACCAGCCACGACACGGTCCTGCCCTGCCGCTCCAGCCCTTGCGCTTCATCGTGCAAGCCCCCTTCTTCGAGGCCCAGCTCGCGCAGCAGGCGCGTGCTGCCCAGAGCCAGTGTGTGACCCTCCACCACGCCCTGCACGCCCCGCCCCGGCAGGGCCTGGGCGTCGTGCACCTCGGGCACCGGCAGGCGCTCGTGGCGGACCTGGTCCATCACGGCCACGGCCAACGGGTGGCTGCTCGACTTCTGCAGCGCGGCGGCCAGGCGCAGCACCTCGTCGCGGGTCGCGCCCACCGCTGCCACCACCGCGGCGAGCGACGGCTTGCCCTCGGTGAGCGTGCCGGTCTTGTCGAAGGCAACCACGGTGACCGCATGCGCCACCTCCAGCGCCTCGGCGTCCTTGATCAGGATGCCGTGGCGCGCCGCGACGCCAGTGCCCGCCATGATGGCCGTCGGCGTGGCCAGCCCGAGCGCGCACGGGCAGGCGATGACCAGCACCGCCACGGCGTTGATGAGCGCCCGCTCCCAATCGCCGGTGAAGCCGAACCAGGCGCCGAAGGTCAGCAGCGCGATGCCCAGCACCACCGGCACGAACACCGCGCTCACGCGGTCGACGATGCGCTGAATGGGCGCCTTCGCCGCCTGCGCCGACTCGACCATGCGGATGATGCGGGCCAGCGTCGTCTCGGCGCCGATGGCGGTGGTGCGCACCGTCAACGCGCCTTCGGCGTTGATGGCGCCGCCGGTCACCTTGTCGCCCACGCCCTTGGCCACCGGCAGGCTCTCGCCGGTGATGAGCGATTCGTCGATGTGGCTGCGGCCTTCGACGATGTCACCATCGACCGCCACGCGGTCACCGGGGCGCACGATGACGAGGTCGCCGACCCTCACCTGTTCCACCGGAACGTCCAGCTCTGCCTCACCGCGGCGCACGCGGGCGGTGGTCGGCCGCAGCGCGTTGAGTGCCCGGATCGCATCAGCCGTCTGCCGCTTCGCGCGCTGCTCGAGCCACTTGCCCAGCAGCACCAGCGTGATGACGGCCGCGGAGGCTTCGAAATACAGATGCGGCATGCCATGCGCGGCATGTTTGAAGAGCAGGTAGACCGAAAGTCCGTAGGCCGCCGAGGTGCCCAGCGCCACCAGCAGGTCCATGTTGCCGGTCTTGGCGAGCACCGCCTTCCAGCCGGCCCGGTAGAAGCGCCCGCCGAGCCAGAACTGCACGGGGGTCGCCAGGGCCAGTTGCAGCCAGCCGTCCAGCATCCAGTGAATGCCGAAGAGCTGCAGCAGCATCGGCAGGACCAGCGGCAGTGTCAACGCGCCGCTCACGGCGACGGGCCACCAGGCCGGAAGACGAGGCGCCGGCTGCGGCGATGCATCCTGAATCTCGCTCGCGGCGTAGCCGGCTTTCTCGATGGCGGCCTTCAAGGCCGGGACCGACACGGTCGACAGCGCCTGGATGTTCGCTTTTTCGGTCGCAAGGTTGACCGAGGCGCTGGAGACGCCCGGCACCTTGAGCAGCGCCTTCTCGACCCGGGCCGCGCACGACGCGCAGGTCATGCCTTCGATCTGCAACGTGGTCTTGATGTCGGACGGTACGGTGGTGTTCATGGAGGCCTCGGGAAGCTTGTTCGATCTTGCGCATCGTCAAGGTTCTAACAATGGCAAGGTCAAGCGCTGCCAATCAATCTGCCTGCTGCTATTGTGGACTTCCGAAGAGCTCGCTTGACATTCCAACAATGGGAGAGTGGACAGTCGCTGCGTCAACTACCCACCGGAGCAAACATGATTGCCTTTGAAGTCAACGACATGACCTGCGGCCACTGCGTCAGCACCATCACCCAGGCGCTGAAGGCCGCCGACAAGGACGCCAAGGTGCAGATCGACCTGGCCACGCATCGGGTGCAGGTGGAGCCCGCATCGGCCGGCGCCGAGGCGCTGGCGCAAGCCATCAAGGACGCCGGCTACACGCCGGTGCCGGTCGAGGCGGCGGCTGGTGACGTTGCGGCGCAGAAGCAGGGGTCCTGCTGCGGGCACTGCCAGTGATGGATTGATGCGCGTCAATCACCTCGTCAGCCATGCTCATAACATCGCCAGCATGGGGTGGTTCACCTGCTGCTCCAGCAACGTATGCAAGCTCGCCTCAGCCGCCAGAAGACGCGACACATCGCCTCGGTGATGCTGTTCGTGTGGCTGTTCGCGCTGGCCGCGAGTTGGGCCAATGCGTGCCTCCTGCAGCCGGAGCGTCCGAGCGATCACCCTCAGCCCAGCGGCCTCGTGGCAGCGCATGGCACGGGTCACGAGGCTGCCGTTGGCGCCGGCAGCGGGACGCACGAGACCGCTCCGGACCAGCAAGCCTGCGCTAGCTTCTGCGACACGGAGCAGACCATCGTGACCCAGGCCCAGCCGGCCAAGGGCGATGGTGTCGCGGAGCAGTCGGCACTGGTGGCACACGTCGTTTCCCACTGGCTGGCCTTCGCGCCCGAACGGCCGGAAGTGCGCTGGCGCCCCCTCGCGGCGCCACCGCCACCGGGACCGCCGGTAGCCATCGCCTTCCTTCGCCTGACCCTTTAGCCCTCGGCCGGGCCGGTGCAGGCGCGGACGTGCTCCGCGCGCTGGCCGGCTCGCGCGCTCAAGCCTGCTTCGGCGAGTGCCGAAGCGCAGGTGTCCCTGCCGTCCCTCGACGGTGCTTCATCCCTATTCCCACAGGAGTTCGTCATGACAACACTTCGCACCATGGCCTTGGCCGGCGCGCTGGCCTTCACGCTGGCGGCCTGCGCCCAGACCCCGGCCGCGCCCGGCAGCCAGGATCACTCAGCCCACCATCCGCCCGGCGCTGCCTCGGCCGCGGCGGCTCCCGCCGACCGCATGGCGATGATGGATGGGCACATGAAGGCGATGCGCGAGATGCACGAGAAGATGGCTCGCGCCCGCACGCCGGAGGAGCGCAACGCGCTGCTGGCCGAGCACATGAAGCTGATGCAGGAAGGCATGGGCATGATGGGCGGCATGGGTGGCGTGGGTGGCGTGGGTGGCGTGGGTGGCATGGGTGGCATGGGTGGCATGGGTGGCATGCGCGCCATGGGCCCGATGGGTGCCGCCAGCGCACCGACGGACATGAGCACGCGCCACCAGATGATGGAAAAGCGCATGGAAATGATGCAGTCCATGATGCAGATGATGATGGACCGCATGGGCGCTCCCGCGGCCAGGCCTTGAGTGCTGCGCGCCACGACGAAGGAGCCCTTCTTGAACCACCTTGTCCATGAATCCGGCGCACACGCGCCCTCGGGTCGCAAGCCCACCACGATCGCGCTGCTGATGATCGCGCTGATCGTCGCGTTCTACCTGCTGCGCGAACACTGGGGCCATGTGTCCGGCCTGTGGCCCTACCTGCTGCTGCTGGCTTGCCCGCTGATGCACCTGTTCCACGGCCACGGTGGCCACAGGCGCCACGAAAACCATGCGTCTGACAAGCCGGCGAGCGGGAGCTGAAACCATGGACATGCAGACCCACAAGCACGAAGGACACGAAAAGGCCCACGAGACTGGTCACGAGACTGGCCACGAGCATCAGCACCCCCATCACCAGGGTGGTCGGCACGAGCCTCGCCAGAGCGAACCGGGCGCAGCGGATGAAGCGCCGCCAATCGGCACGATCTACACCTGCCCCATGCACCCCGAGGTGCGACAGAACCACCCCGGCAACTGCCCCAAGTGCGGCATGACGCTGGAGCCGGTGCTGCCGACGCTCGAAGAGGACGAGAACCCTGAGCTGGCCGACTTCCAGCGGCGCTTCTGGTGGACCTTGCCGCTGACGGGGATCGTCACCTTGCTGGCCATGCTCGGCCATCGCCTGCAGTGGTTCGGCATGGGCACGCAAAGCTGGGTCGAGCTCGCGCTGTCAGCGCCCATCGTGCTGTGGGCGGGCTGGCCGTTCTTCGTGCGCGGGGTGCAATCGGTTCGCCTGCGCAGCCCGAACATGTGGACGCTGATCGGTTTGGGCACCGGAGCGGCGTTCGCCTACAGCGTTGTGGCCACGGTGGCGCCGGAGGTCTTCCCGGCTTCGTTCCAGGCCATGGGCCGGGTGGCGGTGTATTTCGAGGCGGCGGCGGTGATCATCTCGCTGACCTTGCTGGGCCAGATCCTGGAACTGAAGGCCCGGTCGCAGACCTCGGCGGCGATCAAGTCGCTACTCGGCCTGGCGCCCAAGACCGCGCGCCGCATTGCCGCCGATGGCAGCGAGGCCGACGTGCCGCTGACCCACGTCCACGTCGGCGACCTGCTGCGCGTGCGCCCCGGCGAGAAGGTGCCGGTCGACGGTGTGGTGACCGACGGCTCAAGCGCGGTCGACGAATCGATGCTGACCGGCGAGCCACTGCCCGTGAGCAAGCGTGCCGGCGACAAGTTGATCGGCGCCACGCTGAACACCAGCGGGGCGCTGGTGATGCGCTCGGAACGTGTCGGCGCCCAGACCATGCTGGCGCAGATCGTGCAGATGGTGGCCCAGGCACAGCGCTCCAAGGCGCCGATGCAACGCATGGCCGACCAGGTGGCCGGCTGGTTCGTGATGGCGGTGGTGGCCGTCGCCGTGCTGACCTTCTTCGTCTGGGGCGTCTTCGGCCCCGAGCCGAGCTGGGTCTACGGGCTGATCAACGCGGTTGCCGTGTTGATCATCGCCTGCCCGTGCGCGCTGGGGCTGGCCACGCCGATGTCGATCATGGTCGCCACCGGGCGTGCCGCGACGCAGGGGATTCTGTTCCGCGACGCGGCGGCGATCGAACACTTCCGCAAGGTCGACACGCTGATCGTCGACAAGACCGGCACGCTGACCGAAGGCAGGCCCAGCTTCGAGCGCGCCGTGCCGGCGCCGGGCTTCACCGCGCAGGAAGTGCTGCGCCTGGCCGCCAGCCTGGACCAGGGCAGCGAGCATCCGCTGGCCGACGCCATCGTCCGCGCGGCGCGCGAGCAGGGGCTGGCGCTCGACAAGGCGGAAGGGTTCGAGTCGGGTTCCGGCATCGGCGTTCGTGGCCGGGTGGGCGGGCGCCAGCTCGCCCTCGGCAACACGGCGCTGATGGCGCAAGGGGGCGTTGACGTGTCGGGCCTGTTGGCGCAGGCCGAAGCACTGCGCAGCACCGGCGCCAGCGTGATGTTCCTCGCCGCGGATGGAGTGCCGATCGGTTTGCTGGCGGTCTCCGACCCCGTCAAG
>JANOQS010000713.1:0-3245 GCA_031414975.1 Methylibium sp.
TGCAGAAGAACCTGCTGCGCGAGCAGCACAAGGGGCTGTTCGCGCGCTGACGCAGCGGGGCGCGTTACCTGCCAGGTAATCGCCTTGCGGCCTGCGCTTGCACACACTGGGCTCACTCAACACCGGAGAAGCCCACGATGAAAACCGTTCACCCCTCCTCGCTCCTGAAGTTTGCGCTGCTCACCGATGCCGCGGTCAGCGGCGCGATGGGCGTGCTGCAACTGAGTGCCGCAGCCGCACTGGCCGCGCTGCTGGAACTGCCGCAGGCCCTGTTACTGGCCACCGGTGAGTTCCTCGTGGTCTACGCGCTGCTGCTGGTGGGCATGGCCACGCGCGCCCGGCTCTGGTCGGCGCTGGTGATGTTCATCGTGCTCGGCAATCTGATGTGGGCCCTGGCCTGCATGGCACTGCCGGGCACCGGCACCCTCGCGCCGAACGCGCTCGGGATCGGATTCCTGCTGCTGCAGGCCGTGGCCGTGGTGGTGTTCGCGGTGCTCGAATGGCGCGGCCTGCAAAGCTCGGCGCCTGCCGGGGCGGCGACGCGCACGGTGCTGTCATGAGCAACGTCTGAATGGCGCCGGCTGCGGTATCTTTGCCACCCAGATGAATACCGCACTCACCTCCCGCCCCGGCAGCGCCGTGGCGCCCTTCGGCGAACACCTGCGCCAGTGGCGCCAGCGTCGGCGCATGAGCCAGCTCGACCTGTCCGCCGAGGCCGACATCTCGACCCGCCACCTGAGCTTCGTCGAAACCGGCCGCTCGCTGCCCAGCCGCGAGATGGTGCTGCGCCTGTTCGAGCGGCTCGACGTGCCCTTGCGCGACCGCAACACCATGCTGATGGCCGCCGGCTACGCGCCGATGTACCGCGAGCGGCCGCTCGACGACCCCGCCCTGGCAGCAGCGCGCCAGGCAGTCGAGCGGGTGCTCAAGGGCCACGAGCCATTCCCCGCGTTGGCAGTGGACCGGCACTGGAACATGGTCGCCGGCAACCGCGTGGTGCAGCACCTGCTGGCGGGAGTGGATGCGGCGCTGCTCACGCCACCGGTCAACGTGCTGCGCCTGAGCCTGCACCCGCTGGGCCTGGCGCCGCGCATCGCCAACCTGGGCCAGTGGCGTGCCCACCTGTTCGCGCGCCTGCGCCAGCAGGTGCACGCCACGGCCGACCCGGTGCTGGCAGCGCTGCTCGAGGAACTGCTGCAGTACCCGGGGCCGGCCTCGGCCGGCGACCTTGCGCTCGACGGTGAACTGCTCGGCGTGGTGGTGCCGTTCCGGCTGGTCACGCCGCTGGGGGTGATGAACTTCATCAGCACCACCACGGTGTTCGGCTCGCCGGTGGACGTGACCTTGCAGGAGCTGGCGGTGGAGTCGTTCTTCCCCGCAGACGACTCGACGGCCCAGGCCCTGCGCACGCTGGCTTGAACCCGGGCGCAGTTACCGCCTGTCACGCTGTCGCTTTCTTGTCGCCGTACAGCGCTTTGTTGTCACTTTCTCGCCCCCTCATCCGAGGGGAAGCGGTGTCCGTTCGTTGCCGGCGCCTGCGCGGCTTTGAGGAGTTCCGCGTGCCACCGGCTCATGGCGCCCGGCTCGGCAGGTGGCAAGCGCGGCGCCGCACACCATGTTGCTTCGGCTTACGAATTCGCCCGCGGGCGTCGACGTCATCGCCTAGATTCCAGTCAGACGACCTGCGCACCTCATGAATTTTCAAGCCCCTATTTCTCATTCGAAACACGCCCGCCGCGCTGCCGCGCTGCTGTGTCTGGGGTTGGCCACGGCCTCGCCGGCCTGGGCCCAGAACGCCGTGACGGGCCGAGCGCTGTTCGAAGACACGATCAACGCGACCGGCATCAACACCCTGACCGGCAACTGCACCAGTTGCCACGCCTCGGTGCAGAACCGCCGCACCCAGATCGGCGGCAGCCCGTTCGCCGAGATCAGCCTCACGCTGGCCACCAACCGGCTCGGCACGGCCATCGCGTCGCAGTCGTCGATGCGGCAGTTCCAGGCACTCAGCCCGGAGCAGATCCAGGACATCGCGGCCTACATTGCCGACACGCCCGAGATCAGCACCGACCAGCTCGACTTCACCGCTTCGGCCGTCAACACCTTCACGACCTCGCAGTTCGTCGACCTGCGCAACTCGAAGGCTGCGCCGGCCACTGAAACGCTGCGGGTCGTCAAGGTCGAGATCACCGGCACCGCCGCGGCGCGCTTCCGGCGCGTGTCGGATACCTGCGATCAGGCCACCGTCGCGGTCGGCGGCTCGTGCCGTGTGACGGTCGACTTCTCGGCCCCCGACACCGCGGCGACGATCGTGCCGCTGGTGTTCACCTTGCGCCAGGGCACCTCGACCACCAATTTCTCGCGCACCGTGCTGCTCAACGGCGCGGTGGCCGTGACGGCGCCGCCCAGCGGCGCCAGCAGCAGCGAATCGGGCGGCGGCGGCGCACTGGGCTGGCCGTGGCTGCTGGCACTGGGTTTGGCGACAGGCCTGCTGCTGGTGCTGCGCTTGCGCGCCGACTGGCCAGTGGTGACGCGACACAAGCGGCGCGCGACGGACCGCTAGGGCTATAGCTAGCTAGGGCCGACACGCGCCCGGTCATTGGCTGGGCGCGCACGTCTCCTGCAGTATCGGCATGCGAACAAGGCATCAGCGACCCGCGTTTTTACGGCAGTTTACGGGCAGCGTGAAAGCGCCCCGATTCGGCGCGCATGGCCGGCACGCTGCGTCTCAGGCAGCTCAATCTCCGGCCTCATCAGACTGCGTTTCGAGGTCGTCCCCATCGATGTCGCGGGCGCTGTGCATGACGCGTTCGATACGCACGGACCGCGAGGTCTGCCGGTAGAAGATCAGATAGCGGCCGTGCGGCAGCATGCAGATGCCGCCCCCCAAATCCGGCCTTGCCGTACCGATTCCAGGCGCGTCGCCGAGCGCAACGCATCTGTCCTCCAGCTCGTCAACGAAGGTCAGCGCACGCGCTGGGTTGTCTTGGGCGATGTAGAGCGCAATCTCCATGAGGTCGTCCCGAGCAGCGGGTGAGAACGAGACCTTTACCGGCGGCGCGACCGCAAAGCCGCCGCTTCAGCGACGCGCTTGCGCACCTCGGAGAAGACTGCCCCTGCTTCAATACCGGCGCCGCTGTCCGCGCCACGCTGTATATCGGCCCGGAGAGCCTCCAGCCTGGCCGCGCGGAGCCGTTCGCGGTCTTCGAGTGCCCGCAACCCATCACGCACAACTTCGCTCGCGC
>JANOQS010000714.1:0-7826 GCA_031414975.1 Methylibium sp.
GCACGATGCCGCGCAGCAGCAGCCGACGCACTTCCCTGCGCACCGACGAGTCCAGGTTCTTCAGGAAGCCGGGGCTGATGAGCGCGCCGAGCACGGGGTACTCGTCTGCCTGAGCCTGCCTGCATGGCGCGGTGCGCGGCCATCGTCACGTAGCCGCCTTCGGAGTAGCCGGCGAGGAAGAGCTGGCCGTTGTCGACCAACCCCTGGCTGCGCCGCCAGGACCTGGCGGCGCTCAGCAGGTCGAGCACCGCGGCAGCCGACGGCGCCGCCACCGCAAGCCAGCAGTGCCAGCAGGCACAGCAGCGGCAGTGCGTTCATCAGACGGACCATCCCGGCGCCTCCACGTCGCCGCAGCGCTGCGGCGGGCGCCAAGACTTCCGCCGGGCACCTGCCTTGAAAAGCCGGCCCTGCGCGCGGCGCGGTCATCGCAGGGGCAACCGTAGAATGATTTCCGATGAACATTCGCTGCTGGCTTGCGCTCGGTTTGCTGTGCTGGAACGCTGCTCTTGCGCAGGCCCAGGTCAACCCGCCGGCCGCACCGGCGTCCACATCCATATCCGCGCCCGCAAGCCCGGCGGCAAGCGCGCCGGCCGCCGAAGCCGCCGCGCCGGTGTCCTTGTCGCTCTCGGCGCGCAAGGTTTACGAACAGGCGCGTTCGCAACTGGTGCAGATCCGCACGGTGCTGAAGGGTCGGTCGAGCCAGACCTCGGTGGGCTCGGGCTTCTTCGTCACGCGCGAGGGGCACATCGTCACCAACTTCCACGTCGTCAGCGAAGCAGCGCTCAAGCCCGAGCGGCACGATCTGGTGTACGTGACCGCCGACGGGCGCGAGGCGCCTGCGCAGATCCTGCAGATCGACGTGCTGAACGACCTGGCGCTGCTGAAGGCGGGTGATGCCGGCGCGCGCAGCTTCGACGCGCTGGCGTTCCGGCCGGCCGCCAATGCCTTGTCGCAAGGCGAACGCATCTACTCGCTGGGCAACCCGCTCGATGTGGGTTTTGCGGTGATGGAGGGCAACTACAACGGCATGGTGCGGCGCAGCTTCTACCCGCAGATCTTCTTCGGCGGCGCCTTGAGCGGCGGCATGAGCGGCGGGCCGGCGCTCGACCAGGAAGGCCAGGTGATCGGCGTGAACGTGGCCCGCCGGGTCGACGGCGAGCAGGTGAGCTTTCTGGTGCCGGCTGCGTTTGCCACCGCCTTGCTGCTGCGCGGGCGTGACGCCGCGCCACTGAAGACACCCGCCTTCGAGACCGTGGCCGCGCAGTTGATGACGCACCAGGACACGATGAGCACGCGCTTCATCCAGCAGGGCTGGAAGCCGGCCACGCACCCGAAGTACAAGGTGCCGGTGCCGCCCGACGTGTTCATGCGCTGCTGGGGCAGCAGCGAACCGTCGCGCACCGGCGGGCTCGACGTGGAGCGCTCCGACTGCGTGATGGACACGCGCATCTTCGTCGGCGACTTCAACACCGGCTCACTCTCGCTGCGCCACGAAAGTTACGACGGCTCCAAGCTCGGCCCCCTGCGTTTTGCGGCGCGCCATTCGCTGAGCTTTCGCAACGAATCGTTCAGCCGGCTCGGCCCGCAGCACCAGACCAAACCGCAGTGCCGCGAAGACTATGTCGACCGCGCCGGCCTGCCGCTGCGCGCGGTGGTGTGCCTGCGCGCCTACAAGAAATTGCCCCAGCTGTATGACGTGTCGGTGCTCGTGGCCACGCTCGACCAGACGCAGGCCGGCGTGCAGGGCCGCCTCGACGCGCAGGGCGTGAGCTTTGCCAATGCGCTGCGCTTGAGCAAGCACTACCTGGAGGGCTTCGCGTGGGCGCGCTAGCGTTGGTCGAAGTGCTGGAGCGCGACGGCAGCGTGCGCCAGAGTTTTGCCGTCCACTCCTGGCCGTTGCGCATCGGCCGCGCACTCGACAACGACGTGGTGTTGTCCGACCCGCACATCGCGCCGAACCACCTCACCATCGAACCGGGCGAGCCACCCGACAGCGCGCTGGCGCTGACGGTGGGCGACACGCACAACGGCGTGCTGCTCGGCTCGCGCCGCTGGCGCAGCGGCGAGCGCGCGGTGCTGGCCGCCGACGCCCCGGCCACTGAGCTGACCGTGGGCCGCACCCGGCTGCGCCTGCGCCTGGCCGGCCAGGCGCTGGCCGCCGAATTGCCGGTGGCCGCGGCGCTGATCGACAGCACCCGGCTCGGCCAGCTCGCGCTCGCCGCGGTGCTGCTGCTGGCCGGGCTGCTGTTCCAGACTTACCTCGACAGCGACCCCGACACGCTCGGCCGCGCCGTGGCCGGCATGCTGCTCGCGTCGGTGGCCGGCGCCACGCTGTGGTGCGGGCTGTGGTCCCTGCTGTCGAAGATGTTCACACACCAGACGCACTTCGGCTGGCACCTGCGCGTGTTCCTGTGGGCCAGCGTCGCGTGGCTGGTGGCCGACGTGGCGCCGCGCCTGCTGGCGTTTGCGCTGTCGTGGCCGGCGCCGAGCAGCTTTGCCTTCATCGGCACCTTGGGCGTGGGCGCGGTGGCGTTCTACTTTCACCTGCTCGCGGTCGAGCCGGCCCGGCCGCGCCTGCTGCGCAGCGTGGCGCTGGTGGGCTGGGCGGTGGGCGTGGCGGTGATGCTGTGGTTCAACATCCAGCGCGGCGACCGGCTCGGTGAGGAGCTCTACATGAACCACCTGTTCCCGCCCGCGCTGCGGCTGGCCAAGCCGGTGGCGAGCGACACTTTCGTCGAACGCCTGCAGTCGCTCCAGCCGGTGCTGGACAAGAAGGCCAAGGAAGCGCCCTCGGGTGAAACAAATGGGGTCGGCAATGAAGAGTGATGACAGGAATCTGCGCACGGTGCTGGTGACCGGCGGCGGGCGCGGCATCGGCGCGGCATGCAGCCGGCTGTGCGCGCAACAGGGCTGGGCGGTGGCGGTGAACTACGCCAGCGATGCAGCGTCCGCGCGCACGCTGGTGGCGCAGATCCGCGCCGATGGCGGAACTGCCCTCGACGTGCAGGCCGACGTGGCCGACGAGGCGCAGGTACTCGCGATGTTCGCCACGCTCGACCGCGACATGCCGCCGCTCGGCGGCCTGATCAACAACGCCGGTGTGGTGGACCGCGGCTCGAGAGTCGACGCGATGAGCGTGGCGCGGCTGCAGCGCATGTTCGCGATCAACGTGTTCGGCAGTTTCGTGTGCGCGCGCGAGGCTGTTCTGCGCATGTCCACCGCGCACGGCGGGCCCGGTGGTTCGATCGTCAACGTGTCGTCGGTGGCGGCGCGGCTGGGCTCGCCGGGCTTGTATGTGGACTACGCGGCCAGCAAGGCAGCGATCGACACCTTCACGCACGGCCTGGCGCTGGAGGTGGCGGCCGAGGGCATCCGCGTGAATGCGGTGCGCCCGGGCATCATCGAGACCGAGATCCACGCCTCGGGCGGCCAGGCCGACCGCGTGCGACTGATCACCCCACAACTGCCGATGAAGCGCGCCGGCAGTGCCGACGAAGTGGCGCAGGGCATCGTCTGGCTGCTGTCGGACGCGGCGAGCTATGTCACCGGCTCGATCCTGGACGTGAGCGGCGGGCGGTGAGGCCCGCGGTGCAAAGCCCTGCCCCGACCGAACGCCCGCAAAGCCTGGGCGAGGAAATCGCCAACGCCGTCAGCCACGGCATCGGCTTCCTGCTGGCCGTGGCCTCGCTGCCGATCCTGGTGGCCTTCATGGCGCAGCACGGCTCGGCCGCCAACGTGGTGGGGGTCAGCATCTTCTCGGCCACGATGATGCTGCTGTACCTGGTCTCGACGCTGTACCACGCCCTGCCGGTGGGCCGCGCCAAGGCGTGGTTCAACCGGCTCGACCATGCGGCGATCTACGTCTTCATCGCCGGCAGCTACACGCCGTTCACGCTCGGCGTGCTGAGTGGCCGCTGGGGCTGGGTGCTGTTCGGCGTGGTGTGGGCGCTGGCCGCGCTGGGCGTGGCGGCCAAGCTGTTCAACCGGCTCAAGCACCCGCTCTGGTCCACCGGCCTGTACGTGGCGATGGGCTGGGTCGCGATTGCCGCGATCGTGCCGCTCAACGAGCGCATGTCGATGGCCGGCCTGGCCTGGCTGGTGGCCGGCGGCGTGGCCTACACCGCCGGCGCGGTGGTGTTCCTGTTCGACTCGCGCATGCGTTACGTGCACTCGCTGTGGCACCTGTTCGTGCTGGCCGGCAGCGTGTGCCACTTCTTTGCGGTGCTGTGGCATTCGGCTTGAGTGACCCAGCCGCGACCGCTATTGCGTCAACCCGTCCATCCGGATCACCTCGAAGTCCGAGCCCTTCACGCTGCCGAGTTGTGAGCTGAGCGCGCTGTTGTCCCAGCGCGCGTCGGGGGCGCCGCTGACGAACCAGTTGCTGCCGTTGTCGGCCATGATCATCCCGTAGGTCTTCATCGCCTGCAGGATGGCCTTGACCTCGGGCCTGAAGTTGGCCGGGATCACGTAGCTGGCCTTCAGGCGCACGCGCATGCCCATCGGCGGCAGGTTGGCCGAGGTGTTGTTGCTGGCGAAGTGCGTGGCCGGCGGCACGTAGGCGCGTCGGCTGCTCTGCACCGTGAAGCGCAGCGCGTGGCGGATCACACCGGACGCGGCTTCGTCGTAGCGCACCAGGCCGGGGAAGATCGGCAGGCCGGCGGCGTCGGCACTGGTCCAGCCGGGTTGGCCGCCGGGGCGCACGTTGTTTGAGTCGAGGTGGAACACGGCGCCCGAGTCGGCGTTCCAGCGGTTGTTGGCCTGCGGGTAGGCCACGTACAGCTCGTACAGACGGTTCGTGTCGCGGTTGATCACGATCACGTGGCGGTCACCGCTGCTGCCGGCGCCGCCTTCGATCGGCGCGCTGGTCGGGATCGGGTACGGGCCGGGTTCGCTTTCGCTGCCGTAGGCGGTGAAGTTGATGGTGCTCTGCGCCTGGCTGTTGTCCACCACCGTGTACGGAATGCCGATCGGCCCGCCGTTGTAGGTGCCCGAGCCGAAGTCGGCATGCAGGCCCGTGCTCACGCCGATGCTGGCGATCAGATTGGCCGAGTTGGGGTCGACCGGGGCGCTGGAGATGTCGGTGTTCCAGGCGTTGCTGGCCGGGAACGGGAGCGCTCCGTTCAGGCTCGCGCCCACGCCCAGGCTGGCCGCGGCCATCGAGCCGTATTGCACGCCAGCGGGCGCTGGGGCCGGGGCCGGGGCCGGGGCTGGCGCGGGAGCTGGCGCTGGTGCCGGAGCTGGTGCCGGAGCTGGCGCTGGTGCTGGCGCTGGTGCCGGAGCTGGCGCTGGTGCCGGAGCTGGTGCTGGTGCCGGAGCTGGTGCCGGAGCTGGCGCCGGTGACGGAGCTGGCGCCGGTGCGGCAACCTCCTTCGCCGTGTCGTCGTCCGTGGCACCGCCGCAGGCGATCAATGAAAGCGCGGTCAGCGCTTCGGCGACCGCCCGCGTCACGCGCTTGGGTTTGAGCAGCTTCATCCGGGCCTCCCTTGGCGCCGCCCTTACTTCGGCAGAGCCTTCCACGAGCGCAGCAGTTCGCGCAGCGCTTCGGGCTTGTTGGTCGGCGCGTTGTTGCCGGCCTGGTCTTTCGTGTTCGCGCCGTGGCATGACGCACACACCCGAACCTCGCCCGGTTGCATCGTGACCCAGACGCGCTCGCGCACCACGGCGTTGCCGTTGGCGTCGGTCGTCTGCCAGGCCAGCGCACGGCGTGCCGGCACGAAGGCCGCGCTGGAGCCGTCGGCGGCGATCTTCACGCTGCCGGCCGGGCCGCCCGGGTTGGCCGGGTTCTTGGCCTTCGGGTCGTGCAGCGGCTGGGCGATGGAGCGCCGTCCGGGATTGCTGTAGCCGCGCACCTGGTCGGCCTGCATGATCTGCAGGTGCGAGATGTCGTACACCTTGCCGCCGCGCGGCGACACCGTCTTCACGCCGCCCGGCACCTGCAGGTTGTAGGGCTGCTGCAGGTCACCGCGGTCGCGGCTGGTGTTGTTGCGGGTCACGATCATCGCCAGGTCGTTGGCCTTGAGCCAGCTGCGCAGCGCGGCTTCGTCGACGGCTTCTTCGGTGAAGACCGACTTCTCCGGCGTTTCCAGCGGCGTGGCCAGGCGCGCCGGGCGGGTGCGTGCCACGACCTCCACCGCTTCCAGTTCCCACAGCATGCCGCTGTAGCCGGAGCGCGTGATGCCGCCGGTCAGCGAAGCGCCCGGCACGTAGGTGCCGGCGCTGTTGGGGGTGAGCTGCTTCAGGCGCATGTCGCTCATCGAGCTCGGCGTGGCGCCGGTGGTCGGCGTGTGGGTGGCAACGAACTTGCCGTCCGACAGCGGCAGCGGGTTGCGGTAGCGGCCGTCGCTGTTGCTCGAGGGCGTCAGGTCGGTGAACACCATCTGCTCGGCGTTCAGTTCGGCGCCGCCGGTGAAGCGCACGATCTGGTTCGTCGTCAGCGTGCCGAACTCTTGCGTGTAGATGCCGTAGTAGGTGCCGCGGCGGACCGGGTCTTCCTTGATGTGGTAGATGCCGCCGTCTTCGCGCATGACCTTGCGGTTGGCGAACAGACTGGTGCTGCCGGTGTCCGACAGCGCCGCGTCGTTGATGAACGAGCGCGGCAGGTAGCCGATGCCCATCTCCTGGCGGCCGATGTGGTTCAGCGTCTCTTCTTCGGTGCCGTCGTCGTTCATCATCCACGGCGTGAAGAGGTTGTTGCGGTAGCCGTTGACGGCACCGAACACGCTGGTCGAATTGGAGCGCGGCTCGGGGAACACCTCTGAGGTGGTGCCGGCTCGTGCGCCGCTGGCGCTTTCATCGACGAAGTTGAACGCACCGTAACCACCGGCATCGGCCTGCTGGTCACGCTGCAGGTGGTCCCAGCGCGTGAAGATCACGCGGCCGTAGCTGTCGATCGTGGGCGAGAACGCGCCGCTGGGCGTGTGGTTCAGGATGTTCAGCGCGCCGGTGGCCGGGTTCAGGCTCCAGATGCCGGTGACGGTGGGCGTGCTCTCGTACTCGTCGAGCTGCGGGTACAGGTGGGCCTCGCCGCCGCGCGGCCGGTCGGACGTGAACAGGATGCGCTCATCGCTCGCCGCGTAGATCGGCGAGATGTTGTTGTACGTGGCCGGCTGGTTGGCGACCTTGGTGATGCGCACCGCCTCGCCCTTGCCCAGGCCGGTGGCCTCGTAGAGTTGCCAGGTCGAGCCCGAACCGTCGACCACCATGCTGAACACGGCCTTGGTGCCGCTCCAGTGCACCGACGGCTCGCGCACCGCGATGGCGTTGGTGCCGGTCAAGCCAGCGGCGCCGAAGCCGGCTTCCTTGGTCAGGTTGCGCAGGCTGCCGTCGGCGTAACGAATCATCAGGTCGCCGCCGCGTGCGACGCGGTCGGAGGTGGCGCGGTGGTTGCCAAAGGTCGACGCGCGGCTCGCGAAGTCGGCGAAGGTCGGGACCTGGGTGATGAACAGGATCGGGTTGGTGATCGCGCCGGCAGCGGGCGGCGCCGGCGCGGGTGCCGGGGCGGGTGCGGGTGCAGGCGCCGGTGCGGGTGCCGGAGCAGGGGCAGGTGCCGGAGCGGGCGCAGGGGCCGGCGCTGGGGCCGGCGCAGGCGCTGGTGCCGGCGCTGGTGCGGGTGCCGGAGCGGGAGCGGGCGCAGGCGCCGTGCCATCTCGCGTCAGCACCGTCGTCGCCCGGGACTCGTTGCCCGCCGCGTCCAAGGCCGTCACCGTGATGGTGTTCGAGCCTGTCTGCAACTGGATCGACGCTGCCGACCAGGCCGCTGCCGTGTTGGTGCCGTCCAGCGTGGCCATGCCCGAGCCGCCGCGACTGTTGACCCAGTTCACCCGGCC
>JANOQS010000715.1:0-2197 GCA_031414975.1 Methylibium sp.
CGGCTTGCTGGTCAGCGCACCGACCGGGCAGATGTCGATCATGTTGCCCGACAGCTCGGAGTCGATCGTCTCACCGGCGATGGTGGTGATCTCGGAGTGTTCGCCGCGGTGGATCA
This sequence comes from Methylibium sp., assembly GCA_031414975.1. Lineage (GTDB taxonomy): Bacteria > Pseudomonadota > Gammaproteobacteria > Burkholderiales > Burkholderiaceae_C > LGRD01. The sequence continues at coordinate 117 of JANOQS010000715.1, forward strand.
TGCCCAGCTCCATCACGCCGGCCACCTCTTGGCCGAAGCGCACGCAGCGGGTGCAGTGGATGCAGCGGCTCATCTCTTCCATCGAGATCAGCGGGCCGACGTCTTTGTGGAACACCACGCGCTTCTCTTCGGTGTAGCGCGAGCTGGAGCCACCGTAGCCGACCGCCAGGTCTTGCAGCTGGCATTCGCCGCCCTGGTCGCAGATGGGGCAATCGAGCGGGTGGTTGATGAGCAGGAACTCCATCACCCCCTGCTGGGCCGTCAGCGCCTTGTCGCTCTTGGTGCGCACGATCATTCCCTGCGTCACCGGCGTGGCGCAGGCCGGCATGGGCTTGGGCGCCTTCTCGATGTCCACCAGGCACATGCGGCAGTTGGCCGCGATCGACAGCTTCTTGTGATAGCAGAAGTGCGGAATGTAGGTGCCGGCCTGGTCGGCGGCGTGCATCACCACGCTGCCTTCGGGCACCGACACCTTCTTGCCGTCGAGTTCGATTTCGATCATGTCAATGCCTTCTCATGCGAGACGGCCCCGACGGCGCAGGTCTTGTGCTCGATATGATGAATGAATTCATCGCGAAAGTGCTTGATCATCGCCCGCACCGGCATCGCCGCCGCATCCCCCAGCGCGCAGATCGTGCGGCCCTGGATGTTGTCGGCCACCGAATTGAGCAGGTCGATGTCTTCCATCCGCCCCTTGCCGTGTTCCACGCGTTCGACCATGCGGAACAACCAGCCCGTGCCCTCGCGGCACGGCGTGCACTGGCCGCAGCTCTCGTGCATGTAGAAGTAGCTCAGGCGCAGCAGGCTCTTGACCATGCAGCGCGAATCGTCCAACACGATCACGGCGCCCGAACCGAGCATCGAGCCGGCCTTGGCGATGCTGTCGTAGTCCATCGTCAGGTCCATCATGATCGAGGCCGGCAGCACCGGGGACGACGAGCCGCCCGGGATCACCGCCTTCAGCTTGCGGCCGGTGCGTACGCCGCCGGCCAGTTCCAGCAGCTTCGAGAATGGCGTGCCGAGCGGAATCTCGTAGTTGCCCGGCAGGTTGACATCACCCACCACCGAGTAGATCTTGGTGCCGCCGTTGTTGGGTTTGCCCACCTCGAGGTAGGGCCCACCGCCGTTGCGGATGATCCACGGCACCGCGCCGAAAGTCTCGGTGTTGTTGATCGTCGTCGGCTTGCCGTACAGGCCGTAGCTGGCGGGGAACGGCGGCTTGAAGCGCGGCTGGCCCTTCTTGCCTTCGAGCGATTCGAGCAGCGCCGTTTCTTCGCCGCAGATGTAGGCGCCGAAGCCGTGCGCCGCGTGCAACTGGAAGCTGAAGCCACTGCCCAGGATCTTGTCGCCCAGGTAACCCGCTTCACGCGCCTGACGCAGTGCCTCTTCGAAGCGCTCGTAGACCTCGAAGATCTCGCCGTGGATGTAGTTGTAGCCCACGCCGATGCCCATCGCATACGCCGCGATCGCCATGCCTTCGATGACGATGTGCGGGTTGAACATCAGGATGTCGCGGTCCTTGCAGGTGCCCGGCTCGCCTTCGTCGGAATTGCACACCAGGTACTTCTGGCCCGGGTACTGGCGCGGCATGAAGCTCCACTTCAGCCCGGTCGGAAAGCCCGCGCCGCCGCGGCCGCGCAGGCCCGAGGTCTTGACTTCGGCGATCACCTGCTCGGGCGTCATGCCCACCACGGGCGGGTCGCCCACCGGCGCGGCGCCGTCCTTGCCAAGGATCTTGCGCAAGGCCTGGTAGCCGCCGCGGGCCTCGTAGTCTTTCAACGACCAGTTGCTGCCGTTCAGGTCGGCCAGAATCTGCGCACCGATGTGCCGGCCATGAAAGCAGGTCTCGTGGCCCTTGGCCTGGAACTTCGCAAGGTCAGGCATCGCCAGCATCGCCTTCGTCATCGTCACACCTTGGTCCCGGCGTCGGCGCCCGCATGCTCGCGCAAGGTGGCGAGCAACTCATCGAGGCGTTCGTTGTCCATGAAACTGCACATCTGCCGGTCGTTGACCAGCATCACCGGCGCATCCGCGCAGGCGCCCAGGCATTCGCTCTTCTGCACCGTGAACAGGCCGTCGGC
>JANOQS010000716.1:0-3428 GCA_031414975.1 Methylibium sp.
ACGCAGTGGAAGCTCGCCAACCCGGCGCCGCCGCACAGCTTCACGGTCAACCTCGGCGCGGTGGTCAACGTCGGTGGCTTTCGCTACCTGCCGCAGCAGGGCACCAACCCGAACGGCCAGATCGCCAACTGGCGCTTCCACACCAGCCCGGACGGCGTGAACTGGACCGTGGTGGCCACCGGCACGTTCGCCAACACCATCGACGAGAAGACGGTGACGTTTGCGGCGCCGGCCAACCAGGCGCCCAGCCTGGCGTCTGTGGCCGCGCAGACCGGCGTGGTCGGCACCGCGAAGACGCTGGCCTTGAGTGCCACCGATCCCGATGGGGATGTGCTGGCCTACTCGGCCACCGGGCTGCCCACCGGCCTGGCCCTGAACGCCACCACCGGCGTGATCAGCGGCACGCCCACTGCCGCCGGCAGCTTCAGCACCACCGCGCAGGCCAGCGACGGCCGCGGCGGGGTGTCGGCGCGCACGTTCACCTGGACCATCACGGCCGCCCCGACCACCGGCACCGGCCTCACAGCGACCTACTTCAACAACACCACGCTGAGCGGAGCCGCCGTGCTGACGCGCGTGGAGGCGGTGGACTTCGGCTGGGGCACGGCCGCGCCCGGCCCCGGCGTGAATGCCGACAACTTTTCAGCGCGCTGGAGCGGCACCGTGGCCGCGGCGACGACGGGTGCTTACCGGTTCCGGACCGTGTCGGACCAGGGCGTGCGCTTGTGGGTGAACGGCGTGCAGGTGATCAACAACTGGGTCGCGCACACGTCGGCCACCGATACCAGCGCGGTGGTCAACCTGACGGCAGGGCAGCGCTACAGCATCACGCTGGAGTACTACGACAACACCGGCGCGGCCACGGTGCGGCTGCGCTGGCTGAGGCCCGGCACGACGGGCTACGTGGCGATCCCGGCTGCGAGCCTGTATCTCGACTGATGCCGCTGGCTGATCGAGCCGCCCGGCCCAGCCGGCGCGGTTCAATCGCCCGCGTTCACGCGCCGCTCCAGCACCTTCGCATACACCTCGACCAGGCCTTCGACATGCGCCTGCAAGGTCGGCGGGTTTGCCCAGTAGTCGGCATGCGCGTTGCGGCTCATCGCCGCGACGGTCGCGTCGTCCGCCATGCGGCGCAAGGCCGCCACCAGGGAGGCTTCTTCTCCGTGGCGAAACCACATGCCGTTGTGACCGTCGCGAATCACTTCGCGGGCGGCGGTCTTGTCGGCCACGATCACCGGAACGCCGTTGGCAAGCGCTTCCTGGACCACCAGCGGCTGCCCCTCGTACCAGAACGACGGGAACACCAGCGCGCGGCTGGCCCGAATTTCGCCAAGCACTTCGCTCGGCTGCAACCACCCGGTCAACTCGACACCCGGCCAGCGCTCGGCGATGCGGGCCCTCACCGGCCCATCGCCGACGATGCGCGCCTGGACCCCCACGGCGGCAGCCGCCGCGGCAAACAGGTCCGCACCTTTCTCCGGCGACAGGCGGCCGACGAACAGAAACCTGGCATTCGCTTCGGCGCTGGCGCGCGGAGCCCTGTCCACCTGCAACGGGTTTCGCACCGCGTGCCAGCGCGTCGTGGCGGGGAAATACGGCGCCAGCACTTCGCGCGTGAGCTCGGAGATGAAGATCACCTCGCGCATGCCGCCCGGCATGCGCCCGGCCACCTGCGCAACGCCCTGGCGCGCCACCCGCCACAACTTCTGCGGATAACTTCTGACGTCGCAGTGGGTCGTGATGCAGTCCACGCCCATCGCACGCCGGGTGCAGATCTGGTTGCGCTGGTAGTCGAAAAACCCGCCGTTGGGGCAGGCCGTGAAGAACTCGTGCAGGGTCGTCACCAACGGCATGCGCAGGTCTTCGAGCACCGGGAAGATGCTCGCCGACAGCCCCTTGGTCCAGCCGTGCACATGCACCACGGTCGAGCGCGGATCGCAGGTCTCGAGCAGCTTGCGCAGCGCCAGTGCCGCAGCCCGGTTCCACACGCCGCGCGCCGCGGCGGCGAGGCGCTGCGGGTCGCTCAGCAGGTCGGGGTTGCCGAGGCAGTGAAAGCGCACCCCGCTGCCTGCCAGCGACGGCGCGGCCGGGCCGACCGCGCAGAAGTAGTCGACCTCGAAGCCCGCGCGCTGCAGCCCCAGCGCCGAGGCGATGGCCACCTGCGCTGCGCCGCCATTGATCGATCCATAGTCGTAGACGACCACCACACGCTTCGGAATCACGTTGTCACTCCCGCAGCCACACAGTTCCGGTAGACGCCCTGCAAGGCCTGCACGTGGCGTTCGAGCGTGGGCGGGTCGGCCCAATAGCGCTCGTAGGCCGCAGCACTCATGCGGGCAATCGCGGCGTCGTCTGTGGCCAGCTCGCCCAGGCGCGCGGCGAGATCGTCGACGTCATGGTGTGCGAACAGCACACCGTTCACGCCGGCCACCACGCTCTCGCGCGCGGCGGTGCGGTCGGCCACGATCACCGGAACGCCGCAGGCCAGCGCCTCCTGCACCGACATCCCCAGCGTTTCGTACCAGAGCGATGGAAACACCAGCGCGCGCGCCGAACGCATGGCGCGCTGCACACCGGCGGCGTCGAGCCAGCCAAGGAAGTCGAGCCCCGGATAGGCACTGCGAAGCGCAGGCAATTGCGGGCCGTCACCGGCCACGGCAGCACTGACACCGGCGCGCGCCGCGGCGGCAGCGAACAGCTCGGCGCCCTTCTCGGTGCTGACCCGGCCGACGAAGAGGAAGTCGCGATTCGCTTGCGCAGCGACCCGCGGCGCCTGAGTCAGCGGGATCGGATTGCGCACCGCATGCCAGCGCGTCTCGGACCGGAAATACGGCGCCAGCACGCTGCGCGACAACTCTGAAATGAAGATCACGTCGCGCACCTCCGCCGGCATGCCGGCCGCCACGCGCTGCACGGCCGTACGCGACGCGCGCCAGAGCTTGTGGGCGTAGGTGCGCGTGTCGCAGTGCGTTGCCAGGCACGCCGCTCCGAGCGCCTTGCGGGTACAGATTTCATGCCGCTGGTAGTCGTAGAAGCCCTGGTTCGGGCACGCTGTGCCGTACTCGTGCAAGGTCATCACCAGCGGGTGTGCGCTGCGCTGGCAGGCGCGCAGCACCGCTGCCGTCAAGGCACGTTGCCAGCTGTGCACATGGATGACCGTGTTGCCGCGCGGCAAGCCGGCCAGCACCTGTGCCGCCATGCGTGCACAACGTGCGGCCCACAGTCCCGACAGGATCAGCTCGGCGCCGCTCTTGTGTTTCAGATCCTGCACGTCGCCCAGATGCACCGTGATATTCGGATGGATCAGCGCGGCATCGACGGGGCCCAGACCGGCGATGTAGTGAACCTTCAAACCGGCTTCGGCCAGACCGCGCGAACTGTCGATGGCTACCTTCTCCGCACCGCCCAAGGCACTGGCGTAGTCACAC
>JANOQS010000717.1:0-1603 GCA_031414975.1 Methylibium sp.
TCCATCAGCAGCACGCCTTCGAAGAAGTTGAACGGCTTGGGCACGCGCACACCGGCGGCGGCCAGCCGGTACAGGGCATCGACCTCGGCGCTTTGCCAGGCTGCCTCCTGCGCTTCGCGGCCGAAGCGCGTGCCCTTGGCCATCGCGCGGGCCTGGCGGGTGTTCTTGACCTTGCGGTTTTCGGTGTAGTCCACGGCCTGGCGGAAGCTGCGCTGCGTGGCCTCTTTGTAGACCTTGGCGCAACGCACCTCGGCGCCGCAGCGCACCACGAAGACCATCGCCTCCTTGCCGCTCATCAACTGGCGCAGCACCGCGTCGATCAGGCCTTCGTCGACCAGCGACTGCAAACGGGCGGGTGTTTTCATGGGCGCCATTTTGCGCTGCGAATTTGGTTCCTTGTTCGCGGCGCATCAATCGATCCGAATCTTGCACTTCCGGCCCGAATGCCGATCCTTCACACTTCGTCTGGAAGGTGCAGCCGACGGTGCGGCGCCCACGGAGACGCCCATGAACGATATGAACCTGACGACGTGGATCGGCCGCAGCGAAACACTGCACGACACCCTGGTGCCCACGCCGGTGGCTGCACTGAACGCCACCTTGGACCACCCGGCCGCACCCATCGAGCCCGGCACGCCGCTGCCGCCCTTGTGGCACTGGCTGTACTTCCTGCCGCTGCACCGCCAGTCGGAGATCGGCGCCGACGGCCACGCCAAACGCGGCGGCTTCTTGCCGCCGGTGCCGCTGCCACGCCGCATGTGGGCTGGCAGCCGGTTCGAGTTCCGTGCGCCGCTGCGTGTGGGCGACCGCGTGGCGCGCACCTCGACCATCGATGCCGTGACGAGCAAGGAGGGCCGCACCGGAAAACTGGTGTTCGTGATGGTGCGGCATGAGCTGCGCTGCAACGAGGCAGCCGCCAATCTCGATTCCGAACCGGCGCTGGTCGAGTTCCACGACATCGTTTACCGCGACGCGAAGCAAGCCACCGACGTCGAACCGCCGCCGCAGAAGGCGCCCGAGGGCGCGCCGTGGCAGCGCACGATCGTGCCCGACGACGTGCTGCTGTTCCGCTACTCGGCGCTCACCTTCAACGGCCACCGCATCCACTACGACCGCAAGTACGTGACCGAGGTCGAAGGCTACCCGGGCCTGATCGTGCACGGCCCGCTGATCGCCACGTTGCTGATGGACCTGCTGCGCCGCCAGATGCCCCAGGCCGAGGTGGCGAGCTTTCAATTCAAGGCGGTGCGTCCGACCTTCGACCTGCACCCGTTCGCCGTCAACGGCGCGCTGCAGCCAGACGGCAGAAGCGTGCGCCTGTGGGCCCAGGACCATGAAGGCTGGCTCACGATGGACGCCACCGCCATCTTGCGCTGAACAGGCTTCAAACCCCAACACACCGACTGCCGGAGACCCGCATGCAACCCCTCAAAGGCCTGACCGTGGTGACCCTGGAACACGCCATCGCCGCGCCGTTTGCCACCCGGCAACTGGCTGACCTGGGCGCCCGCGTGATCAAGATCGAGCGCCCCGGCAGCGGCGACTTTGCGCGCGGTTACGACGCTCGGGTGCGCGGCTTGGCCTCGCACTTCGTCTGGACCAA
>JANOQS010000718.1:0-7918 GCA_031414975.1 Methylibium sp.
GAGGGGCGACTACTACGTCGTCAACGGCCAGAAGACCTGGACCACCCTGGGCCAGTACGGCGAATGGATCTTCTGTCTGGTGCGCACCAGCAGCGAAGGCAAGCCGCAGACCGGCATCAGCTTCCTGCTGATCGACATGAGGAGCGCCGGCGTGAGCGTGCGGCCGATCGTGATGCTCGACGGTGAGGCCGAGGTCAACGAAGTGTGGTTCGACAACGTGGAGGTGCCGGCCGAGAACCTGATCGGCGAAGAGAACAAGGGCTGGACCTACGCCAAGCACCTGCTCGCGCACGAGCGCACCAACATCGCCGACGTGAACCGCGCCAAGCGCGAGCTGGAGCGGCTCAAGCGTATCGCGCAGGCCGAGGGGCTGTACGACGAGCCGCGCTTTCGCGACGAGATCGCGAAGGTCGAGGTCGACGTGGTGGCGCTCGAGATGATGGTGCTGCGTGTGCTGTCGGCCGAGAAGGGCGGCAAACAATCGCTCGACGTGGCCGGGCTGCTGAAGATCCGCGGCAGCGAACTGCAGCAGCGCTACACCGAGTTGATGATGCTGGCCGGCGGCCCGTACAGCGTGCCGCTGGTGCGCGAGGCGATGGAGGCCGGCTGGCAAGGCGACCACGTGGGCGCGGCGCATGTGGCGCCACTGGCCAGCACCTACTTCAACATGCGCAAGACCACGATCTACGGCGGCTCCAACGAAGTTCAACGCAACATCGTCGCGCAGACGGTCCTCGGCTGACGCCGAGGGCCGTCTGCGCGAGCGCAGACGCGACAGGATCGCTCCCTTCCCCTGCCCCTTCCCCCCAAGGAGGAAGGGGTTCCAGTCAGATTGACCAAGACAGGGCCCTCACCATGGACTTCGACTTTTCCGACGATCAAGAAATGCTGCGCGACTCGGTGCGCAAGTGGGTCGACAAGGGCTACTCCTTCGAGCGCCGGCGCGGCATCGTGAAGGAGGGCGGCTTCTCGCGCGCCGTCTGGCGCGAACTGGCCGAGCTGGGGCTGACCGGGCTGGCGGTGCCCGAGGCGCACGGCGGCATGGGCTTCGGCCCGGTCGATGCGATGGTGGTGATGGAAGAACTCGGGCGCGGCATCGTGCTGGAGCCGTATGCGCAGGGTGCGTTGATCGCTGGTGGGGTGTTGAATGCACACGCGCCCGAGGCCGTCAAGGCTGACTGGCTGCCGCGCATTGCGAGCGGCGAGGCGCTGGTCGTGCTGGCGCACCAGGAGCGCGCTGCGCGCTATCGCCTGAACCACGTCACTGCGAAAGCGCTTGCCGGCACCGGCGGGTCGTGGACCGTGAGCGGCACCAAGAGCGTGGTGCCGGCGGGCGACCAGGCCGATGCGTTCATCGTGCCGGCGCGCGTGTCGGGCGCGGTGGACGATGACGCCGGCATTGCACTCTTTCTCGTCGAACGCAACTCGGCCGGCGTGAGCACGCGCGGCTACCCGACGCAAGACGGCGCGCGCGCCGCCGAAGTGACGTTTGCCAACGCTCCCGCCACGCTGATCGCCGCCGCAGGCAGCGGGCTCGACGCGCTGGAGCTGGCGGCCGACATCGGCATTGCCGCGCTGTGCGCCGAAGCGGTGGGCGTGATGGACAAGATGCTGGTCGCGACCACCGAATACATGAACACGCGCAAGCAGTTCGGTGTGACCATCGGCACCTTCCAGGCACTGCGCCACCGCATTGCCGACGTGAAAATGCAGCTCGAGCTGGCGCGTTCGATGAGCTATTTCGCGAGCCTGAAGATGAACGAGCCGCCGGCCGCGCGGCGCCGCGCGCTGTCGCAGGCCAAGTGGCAGCTTGGCCAGTCGATGCGCTTCGTCGGCCAGCAGTGCATCCAGCTGCACGGCGGCATCGGCGTGTCCGACGAGTACATCGTGAGCCACTACTTCAAGCGCCTGACGGTGATGGAAATGAGCTGGGGCGACAGCCTGCACCACCTGGGCGAGGTCAGCGCGCGCATGCAGCCCACAGCCGGGGTGTTCGCTTGACTCCCTCTCCCGCGGGGAGAGGGTTGGGGTGAGGGTGCATCCACGCGGCGCGATCACCGACGTCGCCGGCCTGCAGGTCGGCCACTTCACCGAGACGCGCCGGCCGACCGGCTGCACGGTGATCCTGGCACCCGACGGCGCGGTCGGCGGTGTTGATGTGCGCGGTGCCGCGCCGGGCACGCGTGAGACCGAACTTCTGTCGCCGCTGAACGCGGTCGAGAAGGTCCACGCGGTGATGCTGGCCGGCGGCAGCGCGTTCGGGCTCGACGCGGCTGGCGGTGTGATGCGCTGGCTCGATGAACGCCAGATCGGCGTGCAGGTCGGTCCCGCGCGCGTGCCGATCGTGCCGGCCGCGATCCTGTTCGACCTGTGGGTCGGCGACGCAACGATCCGCCCCGACGCCGCGTCGGGTTACGCCGCCTGCCAGGCCGCCAGCACGCAAGCGCCGGCCGAAGGCAACGTGGGCGCGGGCACCGGGGCCTCGGTCGGCAAGCTGTTCGGCATCCATCGCGCGATGCGCGGCGGCATCGGCACGGCCTCCATCAAGGTCGGCGCGATCACGGTCGGCGCGCTGGTGGCCGTCAACGCGATCGGCGACGTGATCGACCCCGCCACCGGCCGCGTGGTCGCCGGTGCGCGCACCGCCGACGGCAGCGCGCTGCTCGGCAGCATGCAGGCGCTGATGCGAGGTGAACTGCCGGCACACATGCAGGTCGGCATGGCCACCACGATCGGCGTGGTCGCCACCGACGCGGTGCTGAACAAGGCGCAGGCCAACAAGGTCGCGCAGATGGCGCACGACGGGCTGGCGCGCAGCATCAACCCGGTTCACACGATGACCGACGGCGACACCTTGTTCGCCTTGGCCACCGGCGCCAGCGGCGTGCCGGGCAACGTGACGCTGATCGGCGCCCTCGCCGCCGAAGTGATGGCCGCGGCCGTGCTGCGCGCGGTGCGCGCCGCCACGCGCCTGAGCGGGCCGGGGCTGCCCGACCTGCCGAGCGCCAATGACTGATCAGCCCGCGGCGCTTGCAATGTCGGTCTGCGAAAAGTCGTCGCCCTTGAACAGCAGCGGCAGACTGCGCACCTTGGCCAGTGCGTAGCTGAACAGATCGCCGAAGTTCAAACCCGCTGCGTGGCCGCTGCCCTTGCCGAAAGCCACGAAAGCCGCATAGGCAGCATCCATTTCGGCGAGGCCGGGCGGGACCAGCTCGAACATCGGCAGCCGGATCAAGTCGTCCAGCAGAACGACGGCCCGCTGCCCGCGGCGGCCGTGCACCACCATGCGGGCTTCGACCACGGACACCGTACTCAGCAAGACGCGGTCGGCCCGCTCCATCACCTGCACGAACGCCGCACGTTCCGGCTCGGCGAACACGATGGCCACCAGGGCCGAGGTGTCGGCAACGATCATTTCGGCAAACCGTGTTCGTCCCACGCCAGCGGGTCGGCCGCATCGGGCCGCTCGGGGATGCGATCGAGTTGCGCAAGCAGGGCCGAAAGACGCCCCTTGGAACGGCTTGCACCCACCGCATGGGTTTGAGTGATCAAGAGATCCAGCGCACGATCAACGACGGCCGTCTTGCTCAGCCCGGTGCTCCTGGCCAAGCGTTCGACCTTGCTGACGACGACCGGGTTGGCAATCTGGAGAGCCACGGTGCAACCTCGAATGTTTATCTCAACATCATCAATATACATGCTCCGCCGGAAATCGACGTCAGCGGCCTTGCCCTAAACTGCGGCGGCCTCAACGAGACCCGCGAATGAGTTCCCAGCCACCCGCTTCTCCGTCGACCGTGCAGGTCGAATCCGTCTCGGTGATCTACCCCGCCAAGGAACAACCGGTCATCGCGCTCGACCGGGTCAGCCTGGACATCAAACAAGGCGAGTTCATTTCGCTGATCGGCCCGTCGGGCTGCGGCAAGACCACCTTGCTGCGCGTGATCGCCGACCTGGAGCAGGCCACATCGGGCCGCGTGCAGGTCAACGGCATGAGCTCGCACGATGCGCGGCTGGCGCGCGCTTACGGCTACGTGTTCCAGGCACCGGCGCTGTTCCCGTGGCGCACCGTGCTCGACAACGTGCGCCTGCCGCTCGAGATCCACGGCCTGGCCGCCGACAAGAGCCGCAGCGTCGCAATGGAGCAGTTGGCGCGCGTCGGGCTGAGCGGCTTCGAAGGCAAGTACCCGTGGCAGTTGTCGGGCGGCATGCAGCAGCGCGTGTCGATCGCGCGCGCGCTCGGCTTCGAGCCGAAGCTGCTGATGATGGACGAGCCCTTCGGCGCGCTCGACGAGATCACGCGCGACCGGCTCGGCGAGCAGTTGCTGACGCTGTGGCGTGGCGAGCCGGGTGGCACGGCAGGCAACGGGCGCCGCACCGTCGTCTTCGTCACGCACTCGATCCCCGAGGCGGTGTTCCTGTCCACCCGCATCGTCGTGATGTCGCCGCGGCCGGGGCGCATCGTCGAGGTGATCGAATCGACCTTGCCGGCCGAGCGCACGCTGGAGATGCGCGAGACGCCGGAGTTCATCGATATTGCGCACCAGGTGCGGTTGGCGTTGCACGATGGGCATAGAGCCTAGAGCGAGGGGCGAGGGGCCCCGTTCGCGGGGATCGACCAGCGTCGGGATCGGCGAAGGAGTGGGCTCGATGCCCACGACTGAGTTCGCCTCGGCGCAGTGGCAGCGCTTCGGCCCCATCCTCACCGTGCTCGCCATCGTGCTGCTGCTCTGGTACGCCGCCGCCGTGTGGCTCAACGCGCCGCAGATCATCGAGCGTGTGCTGTCCAACCAACCCGGCTGGGGCGCGGCCGACCTGATGCGACTGACGTGGTCGATGGAACGGCCGGTGCTGCCGGCGCCGCACCAGATCGCGCTCGACTTCTACCGCTCCCTCGTCGATTGGCCGGTGGACTCGCCGCGCAACCTGCTGTTTCACACCTACGTCACCGCGTCGGCCACCTTGCTCGGCTTCGTGATGGGCAGCGTGCTGGGCGCGCTGCTGGCGGTGGCGATCGTGCATTCGCGCAGCCTGGACCGCAGCCTGTTCCCGTGGGTCATCGCCTCGCAGACGGTGCCGGTGCTGGCGATCGCGCCGATCATCATCGTGATCCTGGGCAGCATGGGCCTGACGGGGCTGTTCCCCAAGTCGATCATCTCGGCCTACCTGTGCTTCTTCCCGGTGACGGTAGCGCTGGTCAAGGGGCTGCGCTCGCCGGGCGTGCTGGAGCTGGAGCTGCTGCACACCTATGCGGCGTCGGCGCCCCAGGCATTCTGGAAGTTGCGTGTGCCGGCTTCCCTGCCGTTCCTGTTTCCGGCGTTGCGCGTGGGCATCGCGGCCGGGCTGGTCGGCGCCATCGTCGGTGAACTGCCGACCGGCGCGCAGGCCGGGCTGGGCGCGCGGCTGCTGACCGGCTCGTACTACGGCAACACGGTGCAGATCTGGTCGGCGCTGGTGATGGCCTCGCTGCTCGGGCTGGCGCTGACGGGTGTGGTGGCACTGGCCGAACGATGGCTCACACCGGGGATGAAGCCGGGAGTGAAGAAGTGAGCCTGAACGAACTACCGCTCGCCTGGCTGATCCTCGGCCTGTTGCTGCTGCTCGCGCTCGCCGTCTGGAGCGTGCGCCGGCTTGCCGCGTTCGACGAACACAGCCCCGTCGGCCACGCGGTTGGCCACGCGGTTGGCCAGTACGGCACGCCGCTGCTGTTCGGCTTCTGGGTGCTGCTGTTCTGGCAGTTGCTCACGCAGGCCTTCGACGTGCCGCGCGTGCTGTTGCCCGCGCCGAGCCAGATCGCGCAGTCGCTGCTGGCCGGCTGGGGCGTGCTGGCGGGCGACTTTGTGCAGACCGTCCTGCATTCGGTGCTGATCGGTCTGGCGCTGGGCTGCGGGCTGGGCTTTGCCACCGGCGTGCTGATCGACCGCAGCCCGTTCCTGCAGCGTGGCCTGCTGCCGCTGGCGGCGCTGGCCAGCACGGTGCCGCTGGTGGGCATCGCGCCGATCATGGTGATGTGGTTCGGCTTCGACTGGCACTCCAAGGCGGCGGTCGTGGTGCTGATGACCTTCTTCCCGATGCTCGTCAACACGCTCGCCGGCCTGGCCGAGGCCGGCCACATGGAGCGCGACCTGATGCGCAGTTATGGCGCGGGTTACTGGCGCACGCTCTTCTCGCTGCGCGTTCCGGTCGCGCTGCCGTTCGTGTTCAACGCGCTGAAGATCAACTCGACCCTGGCGATGATCGGCGCGATCGTGGCCGAGTTCTTCGGCTCGCCGACCGCGGGGCTGGGCTTTCGCATCTCGACCGAAGCGGCGCGCATGAACATGGGCCTGGTGTGGGCCGCGATCGTGGTGGCGGCGCTGGCAGGCTCCTTGCTATATGGAGCGCTGGGCTGGGTGGAGCGGCGTGCGACGTTCTGGCATCCGTCGGTGCGACGGGGCTGAGAGATGCAGTTTCCTGAAGGAAATTCCGAACCCCGTGCTTTCCATGCTTCCAATGCCGGCCGCGGCTGGCATCATTTTTCCCTCTCGCCGCAAGGCACAACCTCTGGAGTTCTTCCGATGCGCAAAACAACTCTCCTCATCGCGCTGGCGATGGCCGGCCTGGCCGGCACCGCCGCCGCGCAGGAAAAAGTCACCGTGCAGCTCAAGTGGCTGCCGCAGGCGCAGTTCGCCGGCTACTACATGGCCGCCGCGAAAGGCTTCTACAAAGAGGCGGGGCTGGACGTGACCATCAAGCCCGGCGGCCCCGACATCGCCCCCGCGCAGGTGCTGGCCGCCAACGGCGCCGACCTGACGGTGGACTGGATGCCCAGCGCACTGGCCGCACGCGAAGCCGGCGTGCCGATGGTCAACGTGGCGCAGATCTTCAACCGCAGCGGCATGATGCTCACCTGCAAGACCGCCAGCGGCGTCAAGACCAAGGCCGACTTCAAGGGCAAGACGCTGGGCGTGTGGTTCGGCGGCAATGAGTACCCGTTCCTGAGCTGGATGGGCAGCCTGGGCCTGAAGACCGGCGGCGCCACGCCCGACGTGAAGGTGCTCAAGCAGGGTTTCAACGTCGACCCGCTGCTGCAGAACCAGGCCGCTTGCGTGTCCACGATGATCTACAACGAGTACTGGCAGATCATCGACGCTGGCGTCAAGCCGGCCGACCTGGTGACCTTCCCGTACGAAGACCAGGGCGTGGCCACGCTCGAAGACGGCCTGTACGCGATGGCGCCCAAGCTGAAGGACCCGGCCTTCGTCGCGCGCATGGGCAAGTTCGTCAAGGCCACCGTGAAGGGCTGGGAGTACGCGCTGAAGAACCAGGACGAAGCCGTCAAGGCCGTGCTCGCCGCCGACACCTCGGGCGGCTCGAGCGCCGCAGTGCAGAAGCGCCAGCTCGAGAACGTGGCCAAGCTCATCACCAACACCGGCCCGACCATGGGCAAGCTCGACCCGAAGGCTTACGAGCGCACCGTCAAGGTGCTGTTGGCCGGCGGCAGCGACCCGGTCATCAAGAAGGACCCCGGCGCCGACGCCTGGACCCACGCGGTGTGGGACAAGGGCATGGGCAAGTAGGGTTGGGACGCGCTCAGCCGGGGTCGGCCCCGATCCCGGCGAACGGCGCGCCTAACTTGAAGATGCCGCTGACGCGCACCGCGTTCACGCCGTCGGCCGTGGCCAGCCCTTGCGCGAACACCATCGTGCGGGTCACGCGCAGCACCTGCGCCTCGCCCTGCACCCACGCCCCGAGCGGCGCGGGAGCCAGGTAGTCGATCTGCAGGTTGATCGTCGGCAGAAAGCGGTTGCCGACGTCAGGGCTCTTGCGGTGCACCGACAGCGGCAGCAGCATGTCGCAAAAACTCGCCAGCATGCCGCCGTGGCACATGCCGAACGGGTTGGTGTGGCGCGGCTCGACGCGAAAGCCGATCTGCACC